>CAKPEF010000011.1 GCA_934149305.1 uncultured Clostridia bacterium | reverse complement strand
GTATAAAAACATACCATACAAGTATTTCCACTAAAAGTATGAGACTCCGTTTTTTGAACTTGTTTACACACTGTACACTTTTTACAATGAAGACTATCTGTATAATATTCCCACTCACCTATATTACCACTACATATATGATTACTTGTTTTTGTATTTGTCGGAGTTGGGGTTGATGTTGGCGTTTTTGTAGGCGTTGGGGTTGGTGAAGATTTCGTATAAAAACATACCATACAAGTATTTCCACTAAAAGTATGAGACTCCGTTTTTTGAACTTGTTTACACACTGTACATTTTTTACAATGAAGACTATCTGTATAATATTCCCATCCTCCTATACTATCTTTACAATAGTGACTGCCCGATTTTGTAGATGTACTTTTACTTGTTGTTGTTTTGGTTGATGACTTTGTAGATGTACTTCTACTTGTTGTTGTTTTCCTAGTTGATGTGCTCTTGCTTGTTGTTGTGCCTCCTCCACCAGTTTGAACAACCACTTTGGCATAGCTTATTGTGTATACACAAAAACATGTGCAAATAATACTTAAAATTACAATAAATTTTTTACATTTCATATGACATGCCCCCTACTCTTTAATACATAAATCGTAACGATAACCATTAAAATAGATGCTGAAAATCTTTCACTATTAGGAATATTATACCATATTATGCAGGCATAATCAACGGTTGTCACCTTATTATGTTAGATTTACATATTAAGCAATATATGATATAATTAATATATGTCAACTTACATAACCTATTTTGGAAGGAGTTTTTTCTATATGAAAAAATTATTCATTGCTATTGCTTCCCTCGTAATGATGTTGTTTTCTTGCACCAGTGCAGTTGAAAATGATGTTGCCACACTCGAAAATTCGCAAAATGAGGTGTCTTCTATTCAAGAAACCGAAGAGTCTTCTATTCAAGAAACCGAAGAGTCTTCTATTCAAGAAGATGAAGAGACTTCTAGGAAATCCGATGGAAAATGGAGACTATATAAGGAAAATGTTCCATATATGGAAACTCGGTTTCCGAATTCTATTATGGAAGGTGATATCGAAATCTATTACTCGGACCGTGTCCCAGAAGCAATGTTAGATGATACAATTAGACTCATTAATTCTACTGATGACACCAAGGTAATTAGCCAGATATTTTTGGATACAGAATATGATCCGAACATTGATTCTTCTGACAGAGCATATGCTTTTGATAGAAACATAATGTTCATTGTGGACTATCAAACAGATGGCCCGTGTTCGATGTTTGAAAGATATTTCTTCCATGAGTTAGGCCATTTATTACTCGATGAATATGCTTTTCTCAATGATGTCGCTGTAGAAGATATATTTCCTGATTGGGTCTATTATTTCTCTACAGATATTAACGAGGATTTTGCATCAGTCTATGAGTATTATATGGTAATACCGGATGTTTTAAATGTCTACATCAAGTATGATGGAATTACACCGAGCGTGGAAGCAATGAAAGAGTTGATTGCGTCATTTGACAATTATGAATGATGCCACAATGAAAAAAACTAGCCACATAAGCTAGTTTTTTTCATATATAAAGCAAATCTGTAAGCCGGGTTCTGTATTAGATAATCATTTATCTAGGACATATATCGCTATATGCCTCAAGCCGTACAATCAAAGGTCGACGAGCAGCCTTAATCCTTCGAAACGTTGCTCCAGGTGGGGTTTACATAGCTAGCATGTCTCCATGCTACTGGTAGGCTCTTACCCTGCCTTTCCATCCTTGCCAATAAAATTGGCGGTTTATTTCTGTTGCACTTTCCTTAGAGTTACCTCCACCAGCCGTTAGCTGGCACCTTGCTCTGCGGAGCCCGGACTTTCCTCTCGTGCCTCAAATGAGCACCAGCGATTATCTGACTTACTCCATCATCAATTTTAAAACCATTTTGAGGTTATGTCAAGAAATAAAATGAAGAGGGACTTTTCTTCCCTCTTCTAGTTTTTATTAAACTATGGAGTTAATCTATTTGGACCTCTGAATAAGAACTCTACTTCTTTTATTGTGTAGTCTGTTAATATCATTGTAAGTCTATCTACTCCAAGAGCAAATCCACCATGTGGAGGACAACCATATTTGAAGAATTCTAGATAGAATTTAACATCTTTATCTAGCCCTTTTTCTTCTGCTTGTGCTTTTAATACATCGTATCTATGTTCTCTTTGTGCACCAGTTGTAACCTCAACACCGCTCCAAATTAGGTCGTATCCTTGTGGAATTCCATCTTTTCTCATATGATAAAATGCTCTCTTATCCTTTGGATAATCTGTAACAAATAAGAATTCGTGACCATATTTATCCATTGCATATTTTTTGCATAGTCTTTCTGCTTCTGTTGTTAAATCGTTCATTTCGGAAGCAGGAACTTCGAAGCCATACATTTCTTTTAGCTCTGCATATAAATCTGCAAGTTTGATTCTTGGGAAAGGAAGTGTTGGAACAACAATTTCTTTTCCGAATATTTCTTTGCATTTCTCACCATATTTTGCATGAACTTTTTCAAGTGCATATGCAAGCATTTCTTCTTCGAATTTCATTATGTCTTCGTATGATTCGATATAACTAATTTCTATATCGAAACTTGTAAATTCTGTTGCATGCTTGTTTGTGTTAGACTTTTCTGCTCTAAACACTGGTCCAGATTCAAAAGTTCTTTCAAAACCAGAAGCCATAGACATTTGCTTATAAAATTGAGGGCTTTGTGCAAGATAAGCTTTACCATCAAAGTAATCAAGCTCAAATACATCTGCTCCACTTTCACTTGCTGTAGCTATTAACTTTGGTGTATGTATTTCTATAAAGTTTCTTTCTAAGCAAAACTCTCTAAATGCTTTTACTAATTCTGTTTGCATTTCGAACATTAATTGATTTTTTTCTGTTCTTAAATCTATCCATCTATAGTCTAATCTAGTATCTATATTTGCATCAGGTCCTAATGGAAGAGCAGCAGCTCTTGATTCTACTTTTAATGTTTCAGGTAGCATTTCAACTCCACCCATTTTTACAAATTCGTTTGCTACTACTGGACCTTCAACTGTTATAACACTGTGTGGAAGTAATCCTTCAATCTCTTTTGCGATTTCTGGAAACTTTTCTTTTTCTATCGTAATTTGAAGCTTTCCTGTTATATCTCTAACAACTATAAAAGCCATAGACTTTTTATCTCTTATGTTCTCGATAAACCCTTTTACTTTATTAGTTTCTCCTACTTTAATATCTTTTATATAAGTTCTCTCCATTTTAATCCTCCTCTTAATACTGTATCCCCCATATAACCATTGTTTTTGCTGGTTTTCCACAGCATACGCAAGTATCAGATATATGCTCTTGTTCTTCTTTGAACGGAATACATCTAGATTTTGTACCTCTGATTTCTTTCATCTTTAGCTCACACTCTGTGTCGCCACACCACATTGCTTTTACGAAGCCTGGTTGTGTTTCCATTATTTGTTTTACATCATCCATTGTTTTGGCTGTGAATGTAAGAGCATCTCTTCTCTTTGTTGCTGATTCTAATAGATTTGCTTGAATATTTTCCATTAAATCTTTTACATATGTAACTATATCTGTTTCTAATGAAACATCCATCTTTTCTCTAGTGTCTCTTCTAGCAACAACAAGTTTTCCTGCTTCTAAATCTTTTGGACCAACTTCAATTCTAACTGGTATACCGTTTGTTTCTGCTTCTGCAAACTTAAATCCTGGTGATTTTTCAGAATAATCTGTATATGCTGTAATGCCAGCTTGTTTTAATTTAGACAAAATTTCTTCCGCTTTTGCTATAACTTTTTCATCAGAACCAATTGGTATTATAACAACTTGTCTTGGCGCAATTTTAGGTGGAAGCACCAATCCGTTATCATCACTATGAACCATTATTAAGCCACCAATCATTCTTGTAGATACTCCCCATGATGTTTGATATACATTCTCTAATTCGTTATTTCTATTACTAAATGTTATATTAAATGGTTTGCTAAATTTTTGTCCGAAATAATGTGATGTACCACTTTGAAGAGAAACACCATTATACATTAATGCTTCAACTGTATATGTGTATTCAGCTCCTGCAAATTTTTCTTTTTCTGTTTTTTGACCAACTCTTACTGGTATTGCAAGATAATCTGTGAAGAACTTTTTATATAGCATAAGCATTTTAAGAGTTTCTTCTTCTGCTTCTTTAGCTGTTTCATGAATTGTATGTCCTTCTTGCCATAAAAATTCTCTAGAGCGTAAAAATGGTCTTGTTTCTTTTTCCCATCTAACAACATTAACCCATTGATTATATAGTTTTGGTAAATCTCTATATGATTTAACAGTGTTTGCATAATACTCACTAAACAAAGTCTCTGAAGTCGGTCTAAAACAAAGCCTTTCTTCTAGTTCATTATTACCGCCATGGGTAATCCATGCAACTTCTGGTGCAAAGCCCTCTACATGTTCAGATTCTTTTTTTAACAAGCTTTCCGGAATAAATACTGGCATATTTACATTTTGATGTCCTGTTTCTTTGAACATAGCATCTAATGTTTTTTGTATATTCTCCCAGATTGCATACCCATTGGGTTCTAGAATTACGCATCCTTTAACACTTGAATATGTTGCAAGTCTTGCTGTTTTAACGATGTCATCATACCATCTAGCAAAGTCTTCATTTCTTGGCGTAATTGCTTTGTTTTTCATTATAAAATTCCCCTCTTTCTTAGATTTTTTAAATATACAGACATTATATACTCTTTTTTTATGTATTTCAATATGCAAAATAACCAATATTTACATTTGTTTATGTTAATCGCAAGATGTATAATTAGTTTAAGAGGTGTAGCTTATGAATGATATTATTGTTACTTTGCTTGCAGAAAAGCCATGTGAGCTTAATAGGTTTTTAAGTAGTTATTATAATAAGGATATGCAAATTGAAGAGGGAGCCTTTAGATGGACTTCCATCTTTCAAAAGCCTTTAGATAGTATTTGTATGCTTGCTACACTTGTCGACAATATAGAAGATTATAAAATCGAGGCATTAGTTTCTATTAAGCATTACAATAGTGTTAAGGTTACTAATGAAAATATAAATGAACTTGTTAAATTGTTATATTGGATGAATTATTGAATCAAAATGCCCCAAAACACTAGATAGTATCCAATCTAAAAGTTTTGGGGTGTTTTATGTTTAAAATTCTTTCTTTCTTCCTCTTGTCATTAACTCAGCTGTTGCTTCTACAGGTGATTTTCCGTTATGTATAATCGCATACATAACATCTATTATTGGTGTGCCTACGCTGTATTTTCTTGCTAATGCATATGCACCATCAACTGCATATATTCCTTCTACTACCATGCCAACTTCTTTTACTGCTTCATCTACGCTTTTTCCTTGACCTATTAGAATTCCAGCTTGTCTATTTCTACTATGTTTGCTAGAACATGTAACAAATAGATCTCCTACTCCAGTTAAGCCATAAAATGTTTCTCTTTTGGCTCCTGCCTCAACACCAAGCCTTGCTATTTCTGCTATTCCTCTAGTTATTAGAGCTGCTATTGTGTTATCTCCATAACCAAGTCCCATTGCTATTCCACAAGCAAGTGCGATTATATTTTTTAGTGAGCCTCCCATTTCGACGCCTAGCATATCATCATTTGTGTATACACGTAATTTATCATTCATAAAGATATCTTGCAAATTTAGTGCCATTTCGTCGCTTTCAGAGGCAATTACAAGTGCTGTAGGAATATTTGTTGATACTTCTTCTGCGTGGCTTGGGCCAGATAGTGCTGAAACAATATTATCTGGCATTATCTCTTTTATAACCTGTGTATAAACCATTTGTGTGTCGGGTTCCATACCTTTTGAACATAAAACAAAACTTTGATTTTTTGTAACAAATGGTTTCATGTTATTAAGTGTTGCCCTAATTGCCTTAGATGGAGTAACTATTAAAATAATTTCAGTATCTTTTATGCTTTCTTCTAAATCTGTGAAACATTTGATTGAAGAGGGAACTATGATGTTGGGTAAGAATTTGCATTTATGCTCATTGTTTATTAGCTCAGCCTCATCTTTGTTGTATGACCATAATTTAACCTCGTGACCATTTCTGTCTAAAACCATAGCTAGTGCTACTCCCCAGCTACCGCTACCTATAACTGCTATTTTATTCATAAAATCATCCTTTCTGCATGTTTTATATATGCCATGGAGTTTTTATTTCTTTTCTTCTGAATTTTTAGATATTTCTGCTAGCTTTTCAGCTTTAGTCTTCCAAAGCTTGTTTTCTGTACCGTTTAAAAGTCTTGTTATATTAGCTCTATGTCTATATATTGCAAGTGCTGCAACTAATACAGCAAATATAGTATAAATCATTCTTGCCTCAAATGATGTTCCAAATGCACTTCCCATTATCCAAACAAGTACAGGATAAAGTATTGCTGCGCATATTGAACCAAGTGAAACCATTCTTGAAGATATCATAAGAACTAATGCAAATACTAAACATACAAGTCCGATTTGCCATTCTATCATTAGTAATGCTCCAAGTGATGTTGCAATACCTTTTCCACCTTTAAAACCATAATAAATAGGGTAATTATGACCAAGTATTGCACCAAGTGCTGCAAGCAATATACCTAGTTCATATGTTAAATTAAATGATAACGCAGGTAAAGCAATTCCTCCCGCTCCACCTGTCCATGTACTATACATTTCTACACCTGAAATAGCAAATATTCCTTTTGCAAGCAATATTGCAATTACTGCCTTACAAATATCAAATATCAATACTAAAGCAGCAGGACCTTTTCCAAGGACTCTTAACGTATTTGTTGTTCCAGCATTTCCACTGCCTTGCTCTCTAATATCACCTTTTCCCATAAGTTTGCTTAAAATAATTGATAAATTTATGCTACCAATTAAATATCCTACCATGGCTATAACAATTAGTTGCCATATCATAAAAATTCCTCCTTTGTATATCTTTTATATTTTTTATATTCGATTTTATAAATCTTCTTTCTTCTTTTCTCTAACTAAAATTCTAACTGGTGTTCCCTCTAAGCCTCCGAAATTTTTTCTGATTTGGTTTTCAATGTATCTTTGATATGAAAAATGGAACAACTTTGCACTATTACAAAATACAGCAAATGTTGGAGGGCGTGTAGATACTTGTGTCGCATAATATATCTTTAATCTTCTACCTTTGTCACTAGGCGGTTGAACCATAGTAACAGCCTCATTCATAACATCATTTAACATTCCAGTTGTTATTCTTCTAGCATTTTGCTCATTTACAGAATTTATAAGTGGAAAAATTTTGTCGACTCTTTGACCTGTAAGTGCTGAAACAAATATAATTGGAGCATATGTCATATATGCAAGTTTTGTATATACATCTCTCTTATATGCCTCCAATGTACCGTTTTCTTTTTCAACAGCATCCCATTTATTAACTAGTATAATAACACCTTTTCCGGCTTCATGTGCTTCACCAGCTATTTTTGTATCTTGATCTGTAACCCCCTCAGTTGCATCAATTACTAATATGCAAACATGGGCATTATCTATAGCAGCTTTAGCACGAATAATACTATATTTTTCAATATCTTCTTCTATTTTGCTCTTTCTTCTAATACCAGCTGTATCAATAAAAATATACTTTCCATATTCGTTTTCAAAAGGAGTATCTATTGCGTCTCTAGTTGTTCCAGCAATATTTGAAACAATAAGTCTCTCTTCACCTAAAATTTTGTTAATCAAAGAAGATTTACCGGCATTAGGCTTGCCTATAACTGCAACTCTGATATATTCGTCATCATCATCGATACTTGTTTCTTCTGGAAAAGAATTATAAACAGCATCTAGAACTTCGCCTGTTCCAAGTTGATTCAAAGCTGATACTGGATATGGTTCACCAAGTCCAAGATTATAAAATTCATATAATTCAGCTGGTGCATCACCTATTCTATCTGCTTTATTGCAAACTAAAACAATAGGCTTACCAGTCTTTCTAAGCATGGTTGCCACTTCGTGGTCTGCAGCTGTAACGCCTTGCTTTATATCAGTTAAAAATATAATAACATCAGCTGTTTCCATAGCTATTTGTGCTTGTCTTTTCATTTGAACAAGAATTTCATCAGTAGACTTTGGCTCGATACCTCCCGTATCAATCAAAGTAAACTTTCTTCCTCTCCACTCCGTGTCTGCATACACTCTGTCTCTAGTAACACCAGGTGTATCTTCTACAATTGATTTTCTCTCTCCTACTATGTAATTAAAAAATGTAGATTTGCCTACATTTGGTCTTCCAATAAGTGCTACAATTGGTTTTGCCATTTTTTCACCTCATAACTTTTTATATAACAGACTAGAACTAACCCTATTTGTTACTTTTAAAAAACAAAAAGGTTACTACTATGTCTCTTTTTTACTACCAAACAAAAGTATACTATAAAATATAAAAAAATTCAACAAAAGTCGAATCACATATTTTCATAATGTGACCATGCACTTAGTATCCTTACTTTTTTCTTGTCTTCTATCACCTGATAAACAAGTCTATGTTGCAAATTTATTCTGCGTGAATAATACGATTCCAAATCGCCAACTAGCTTTTCATATGGAGGTGGCGTTTGATAAGGATTTATTTTTATTATTTCTATAAGTTTATGTGCCTTTTCTGCCAATTTGTTTTCCTTTAGTTTCTGTATCTCTTTTAAGACATTTTTGTTATATTGAATAGTGTACATTAGTCCCAATCCACCTCATCTTCATTTACAAAATCTTCATCAGGCGCATTACCTCTTTTTATTATTTCATCCTTCAAGCCTGGTACAGAAGAAATATATAGTGTTTCCATAAGATTGTTATAATCCTCCTCCGATATTACCACTGCATTACCATTTTTTGTTGAAACATTTATAGGTTCATTGTATTTTATTGTTGTTTCAAGCAACTCATATATATTTTTACGAAAATTTGTTATATTTGTATTTGTCATATCAATCCCTCCTCACAAAAATAGATTGTGTTTACGCACTTAAATTCCTCAACTTTTTAACGATATTTCATACTACCTAATGCTATTATACCGTACTTTTTTACGTACATCAATATAAATATATGCAATTTAGCTAAAAAAATTCATGTGTTCATTTTTCTACTATCACCATTTTGTCCTATTAGATAACATGCATAACGAGTTAATTTATAGTCAATCTGTTCTCTATAGTCTCCTAAACCGATTTGAACCATTTTATTGATGTCAGTAAAATGGTCTTGTATAGAAGATTCTTATAAGCTGATTTACGGCACCTAAATTATACAAAAACGATGCAGATTTAGATTCCGCATCGTTTCTTTACTTATTTAGCCTTGAACAAATATATCTTTTACTGTTTGAACCTCTTCAGGTGTTGCAATTCTCGCAGGTTGATAATATCCCTTGTTTTGAGCTACCTTGTATAAATCATATTGAAATGTCTCACAGCTATTTCTAATATCTTGCATTGTCTTTCTAAATTCAGGACATGAAGCCTGTGTAATTATATTGGCATAATTACCTATACTGCTATTTACTTGTGATAAAACATCATTTACCATGTACTTTTCTAACATATTTATCTCCCCTTTCTCTTAGTCTGTAGTTAAGAATCCCATAAGCTTTTGCTTTGTGTTTAAAGCATCTTGTGCAGATTTTTCAAACATTTGCTTGACTTCAGGATCTGTACAGTTTTGAGCATAAGAAGATAATTTTTGATAAGACATCTCGTGTTCACCAATTAAATGACGAACGTTTTGAAGTTCTAATTCATTAAGTTTTGGCATATAAATTCCTCCTTTTTTGTATTTCAAGAGTATTATTAGCTATAAAATAAAAAATATGCAAAAATTTTCTAATAATGTTCGTAGACTAAGCATATTTTTATTTCAATTTGGAGCTCATGAATAAAATTTTTTAATTGCATAAAAAAGTAGCTCACTAAAAACTAGTAAGCTACTGATTGGTTTGTCTACTTGAGTGCTCTTACGAGGCTCTCAATGTATTCCTTCGGCATAATACCTTTCGGAACCTTTGAGTGGAAAAATACTCCTTTCATGCAAATTCGGTCGCCCTCTTCTACTTCACAAGGGAAATCATACTTTAATAGGTCAAATTTCCGCTTGTTGGAAGAGGAAAACATCGTAACCATCGGTCCCTCCACAGAAGTCACATCACAGAAAGTAAGTCTTTTTTCGTTCATAATAATAATAAACTCCTTTGTATTGAACAATATATTTTGGACTGCAAGTATTATTGTAACACATCAGAAAAATAAAAGCAAGTAATTTACATAATTTTTATTAAACTTGAATGCTTTTTCTATTTTTTCAATATTTCATTTGCATTCTCATTTGGTTCATTTAATTTCAATTCTTCTTTGATTTTTGTAGTTGATATATTTTCAGTTCTATCTAAATATACGACTTCACAATAATCTTTTAAATAGTCGAATTTGTCGCTTCCCTTCCAATCGCTTCCCATAACAACTACATCAACTTTATATTCTTTTACATCATTTATCTTTTGTTCCCAATTTTCTTCTGGAATAACCAAATCTACGTATCTTATGCTTTCAAGCATTTCTTTTCGAGTTTCATAATTATGGTACGCTTTTTTCCCTTTTATTGCATTGAACTCATCTGTAGAAAGTGCAACAATCAAATAATCACCTAGTGCTTTTGCTCTTTTTAGCAATCTTATGTGACCGTAATGCAATAAGTCGTATGTTCCATATGTTAGTACTCTTTTCATTTTTGTTCCTCCTTATATCTTCAATTATCTTTACGTTAATAATTCTTTAATACTTTTTATGAAAACATTTTTCTTTAAAATGCCTATTATGCACACTGCAACTAAAACAGTGTATCTAATATATGTGTTCAAGTATAAAACATAACTTACACCGGCAATTATCATTAATAAAAATAAAATTTTAAATATAAATTTGTCATTATAAATACTATTTTTGCCATCGCATTCCTTATAGCCAACATAATGCATTATAATTAATAAAATATAAGAAATTAAAGTAGTATATGCGGCTGCAATAAATCCAAATCTCGGAATAAAAATTTGATTTAAAAGCAGATTGACAGCTGTAGCTATAAGTGTGGCTAATAGAATTTTATCTGATTTCTTATAATAAAACTCTATATTGGCAAACAAATTATATAATACTTTAGTGAAAGAAACTAGCATTAATGCTGGCACAAGATAAACGCCAATATAATATTTTTCTGGTGCAAGTATTTTCATAACTTCTGGTGCAATTAACATTATAATAATACATAATATTGAAAAAATTATTACAAGCGCATTTGACGTTTTTTTAATTTCATCATATTTCTTTTCTTCTATCTTTTTAAATGTATATGGTATTAAAGATGCACTTACTGCACTCCACATTACATCAAAAATCATAGCAATATTTAGTACAACACTATAAATGCCAGCTTGTGTATTGCCGATATATTTAGCTATCATTATTTTATCAGCACTAGCCATTATATGTTGTGCTAAATAATGAGGAATTAATGGTATTATGTATTTTAATATCACTTTCCATTTTTGAATATTAAAATGAATTTTTCCTTTTATTAATATTACAAAATATAGAGGAACCGAAACAAACAAGCTTAATAATTCTGTATATAATAACTTAATAAAAGCCCCATTTTCTTGACTAGAATTTAATACACCATAAACAGATAAAACCTGACCTAAAACAGTAGAAACTACGACTAATGTTGTGGATAATTTATATTTATACTCATACCTTTGATAAAATATCCAAAAAATCTGTGCTGGATAAAAGAACAAATGAATAAGCATCAATAGCAACAAATTGTTTGGTAATATAAGGTTTAATATGCAAAACTTCTTTAAAACAAAAATAATCAAAAAACAAATTATCGTTGCACAGTTGCATATACATAAACAATTCGCCATATACCTATATGGTTCATTTTTATTGTCATTTAAACCAACATTAAAGCTTCCTGCTGAAGTTAATCCTAGTACTGCAAAAACCTCTAAAATTGAAAGCCATGAATTATACAGTGCAATCGTTCCATACTGTTCTGTTCCAAGAATTCTTGTAAAAATAGGTATAGTAATGAATGCGATTCCTTTTAATAAAACAGAAGAAAGAAAAACGGCGATTGAAGCTTTTAAGGTTATTGGTGCTCCTCTCATTTTTTGAATTAATTTTTTCATAAAATTTTCCTTTCTTTTAAGATATATTCTGCAATTTGTTTTGAAGAATCACTGTTATAAACGTAGCCATATTTATCCTTAAAAGCATTTATCTTTTTTAAATAAGTTTCTATATTAAAAGACTGTATGCTCTCTACCAATTCTTTAAAATTGGTATTTATATTAAATGGCAAATCGTCAACGGCTATATATAAGCCTCTTTCGTTGTTCTTATAATTTTCATAGTCAGGAAACAAATTAAATACAGGTCTATTGGTAATAATAAAATCACACAATGCAGAACTTATATCTGATATCAATATATCTGTACACATCATATACTCCATAATGTCATCACACTTATTTCCATTCAACACCTTGTCACCATATTTTCTCCTAATTTCATCCCAGTCTACCATCTTTTCTACATGATAATGAAATCTACATAAAAATATCCATTCTCCTCCAAACTTATAATTCAATGTATCAAATAATTTTTCAAAATCAATGTCTTTTAATTGATTTAGGCCACTCTTTTCAACATTTTTTTCAAAATTTCCATTGTCGCTTCTAAATGTTGGTACAAACATGATAATCTTCTTATCTACTGGCAAGTTCAATCTTAATTTTAGTTCATTTATAGTATTTGTATCATTTTTATATAAAATATCGTTTCGAGGTGTTCCTATCAATTTCATATTAATTTTTTTAAAATTGATATGATCCATTATTTCATATGTGTGTTTATCATTCACAAACATCGTTGTGTTTGGACAAGAAAAGTCATATATTTCTTTTGAATTAACTTGATCTCTTCCCATCCTTTTTATAGGCATCCCGTGCCAAGTGGTATATACAAATTGATTTTTTTTGTAGTTTAAAAACTTCAAAATATTATATTTAACTTTAGAAATCAAATCTTTCCCAGACAATATAGCTTCCTTCTCGCCATAGACATTATCAATTATTATATTAGCTGAGCCAAAATAATACCAACTCTTAAATGAATTATACTTTACCGCTTTTGCAAAGGTAGGTACACACTCCTTATATTTTTCATCCACAAGCCATACTAGTTCTGCAATTGGCTTTAATTTGTGTATTTCTTCACATATGTATTTTGGACTATCCGAATAGTGACCACCAAAACTTATAAAAACAATTCTATTTTTCTTAACTGGAATGATTTTTATTAAAATTTTTTTTAGTAAATAAGATATTTTCATAAAAACTCCCTCTTGTATGATTTTTAAAATAGATTTACTTAGTACTATTTTTATTATTTACAAACCTTTTTATTTTTTTTGCATTATTATCCCCAATAATTTTCTTTAATATTAAAAAAACTTTGTATTTTATCTTACTTTTTAATGGTATCCAAGATCCTGCAAACCAATGAATTGTATATGTATTGTTCGTAATTTTTTTCTTTTTAGTAGAACAGTCAATCGGACAAAAATACTCGCTTGGATATAATGCAAAACCATCTATTACTTGAAACTGATTGTTTTTATTTAAGCCTAATTTTTCAAATATAACTGTTATTGTTTGAGTATTAGTTGTTAAATCTAAACTACCATCACTTTTCACAAAACTTCTATTATCATAATAATCTAATAATTTTTTTATAATGTCAGTTTCTTTTTCACTAGCCATTATGCCAGTTGGAACATAACTATTACTTTCAAAACCAGAAAATGCTTTATTTTCTAAAAACTTGTCCAAAGGTTTTAAAACTTCAACATCAGTATCCATATATATTCCACCAAAATTATACAATGCGTATAGTCTCACATAATCAGTAACAAATGCATATTTTTTATTTTCATATGCTTCTTTTACATACTGATTAGAATTAATATCAAATGTACTTTCATCCCAACGTATAATTTCATAATCAGGACAATATCTCTTCCAACTTTCTAAACATTTTTTTGCCAGTTTAGGTAATTCTTTTCCGCCAAACCAACAATAATGAATTTTTTTAGGTATCATAACTTTTTCTCCAATCATCATTCATATTCTCTCTTCGATACTACTATCTCTTTAAAATTATCCTACTTAAGGTGTAGCCTAAGCATTTCACGCCAAATACGCGCTTAAATGCATAACAAATTTTCACCTTTTTATTCTTATTATATTTCAACAACCATTGATACTCAAAAATATTATATTTTACTTTTCCCCTTTCATTTTTTGATAATAGAAAATAATCAGCTAATGTAATAATATACTCGTATGCTAAAAAGTTATTTATGCATTTTTGTTCATCACTCATTGGCACTTTTGCAGAAAATTTATCTATAATATTTAAAAGAGCTTCTATATTTTTGTGTGAAATACTATTTGTAATGGATCCTTCCCTATTTTGTCTATAGTAATAATATGGTATATTTATTGCACCAAATTTATTTGAAAGCATAAATAATCGGATAGTCCAATCTATATCTTCAGATAATAAGCCTTTCTCAAAATACAAATTATTTTTTACAATCACATCTTTTTTTATAATCTTGGTACATGCACTGCCGAGGAAATTTTTTCATACTTGCAATGTAATTTAAAACTTCATTCTTGCTTGCTAAATTATCAATATTAATGTCTTGATCTAATTCTTCTAATATGTTTTCTTTATATTTAAATGCTTTCAAAAAAACAACATCATAATCTTTTTTATTCACATACTCCATTATTCTTTTTAATGAGTTTTTTTCAATAAAATCATCCGAATCTATAAAAAGAACATACTTTCCATGCGAATTTCTTATTCCAAAATTTCTTGCATCAGAAAGACCACCATTTTTCTTTTTTAGGTATACAATATTTTTATATTTATTAACATATAATTTACATACATTTTCAGATTCATCCGTAGAGCCATCATTAACTAAAATTATTTCGCAGTCATTATAATTTTCATTATCAATGACGATACTATCAATACACATAGGCAAGTATTTTTCGGTATTATATATTGGAATTATTATACTGATTTCAGGTATATACTCCATTTCTTTCCCCCATTATTCAAAATATATTTTTCTTAACTCTTCAGAAACGTTTTTTGATGTATATTTTTTTACACTTTTAAAGCCATGTTCTTTGAATTTTTCTTGTAAAATCTTATTATCGTACAATTCTTTTATTCTTTTTTCTAAATCTGTAATATCGTTAATCTTTACGACATAACCATCTACTTCGTTATGTACCAATTCTTTTTGACCTCTAGTTTCTGTTATGATTATTGGCACGCCCGCACATTTTGCTTCTAGTATATTTAGAGGCAACCCTTCCCTTTTACTTGCCGACACATACAAATCTACTGCTTTTAAAATTTCAGGCACGTCATTTCTGTATCCTAGCAAATGAACATTTTCTTCTAGCTTATATTCACGTATTTTATTTTCATAATGCTCTTTTAATACGCCATCTCCTGCTAGTAAAAGTTTTATTCTTGGATTTTCTTTTACTAAATCTTTCATTGCATCTATAAGCATTATTTGATTTTTATTTTTGTTCAGCTCACCCGCAAAGAATAACACAAAATCGTTATCATGAAGTTTTAATTTTTCTCTTAATTCTTTTCTTTCTGCCACTGAAACTTCTTTAGAAAAATTTTCTTCATTTACTCCTATTCCGTGTATGTGATGTACTCGTTTCGCTTTCATTTTATTCTTTGCAAATTCAAAATCCTCTTCGTTTATTGTAATTAAATCATCAGTGTATTTTGATAAATGTTTTTCCACCGGGTAAAAAGTTAACCAATTCATTAGCGGTGCACCTTTGTAAAAATGAAAACCATGTGCTATGTATATTACTCTTGTATTATTTTGTTTTCTTGTTTTTTTAGCTGCCATCCTTGTTAATACACTAGCAACTGGTGTGTTGCACTCAATTATATCGTAATTGCCTTCATCTATTATTTTTTTCAATTCTTTATATGCTTTTATGTTTGATATTTTAAATGGTGAGCGTTCAAACTCTATTTCAAAATGTTCATCACAATATGGGATTTCTTCTTCGCCTTTACTTGCAACATGTACTTCAAATCCTGCATCGCTAAACATTTTTAAATAGGGTATATGAAACGCTAATATGTGTCTTGTTATCGAAGCTACAAATAATATCTTTTTCATACTACTCCTTCTTTTTCGCAGGTACGCCTATATACACACCTGATTCACTGATATTTTTTACAACAACTGCTCCTGCGCCTACTACAACATCATTTGCTATTTCTATATTATTTTTTATCGTGGCTCCAACTCCAATATGAGTACAAGTTCCGATAACAACAGTTCCAGCAAGTGATGTTCCAGGCGAAATATGCGCAAAGTCTTCTATAACATTATCATGTTCGATTATCGCTCCTGTATTTATTATGCAATGCTTACCTATCTTAGCAGATGTGTTAATCGATGCGTTCGCCATAATAATTGTTCCCTCGCCAACACTAGTGTCTATTGCAATGTTTGCTGATGGATGAATTGCTGTATAATATTTTAAATTATATTTGCTTGCAATTTCTTTTCTCGTTTGATTTGAACCTATGCCTATAACAAATTCTACTTCACTATATTTTAAGCAGTCAGAAACACCTCCAATTACTTTTAGCAATGGTGAATTTATTATGGCTGTTCCAACAGGCTTATTATCGTCTAAAAAGCCGACAACCTCATCTCCTGATTTTATAATAATATTTGCTATCGATTTTGCATGTCCGCCAGAACCTATAATTATTACTTTTCTATTCATCAGATTTTTCCTTTCTGTTTCCTTTGAATTTTTCTACAGTTGCGTTTCCAGTTTGCGATACATCTTCTTTTTTAAATACTTTCTTAAAAGTGTTAAGCATTATTGCCAAATCAAATCTAAGCGACATTTTTTCTATGTACTCGAGATCCATTTCGAATCTTCTTGACCATTCTAAATTGTTTCTTCCATTTATTTGAGCAAGCCCCGTTAATCCAGGTCTTACATCGTGTCTATGTTTTTGCTCTTCATTATATAACGGCAAATATTCTACCAATAGAGGTCTCGGTCCAACAAAACTCATATCGCCTTTTAAAATATTTATTAACTCTGGAAGTTCATCAAGGCTTGTACTTCTTAATATTTTTCCAAATTTCGTAAGCCTAACATTATCTGGCAATAAGTTGCCATCTTTATCTTTTTCATCCGTCATTGTTCTAAATTTATATAATGTAAAAATTTTTTCATTTAATCCGTGGTCTTTCTTGCTTAAATATGACTGGTTTTTCAAGCTTTATTCTTACTAATATTGCAACAACTAGTAGCACTGGTGAAAGCACTAGTAGCAAGATTAAACTTAAAATAATATCTAAAATTCTTTTTATATATTTTTTATACATATCTGCTCCTAATTTATATTAATCGAACAACCCCTTTATAATTTCTATAACTTTAGCTTGTTCTTCTCTAGTCATTTTGGTATCACTTGGCAAACATACTCCTCTGCTAAATATATCTTCTGATACACTTCCGCTTTCATTTAATGTAATAAAATCACGGTCTGCAAACACTGGTTGCAATTGCATTGGCTTCCATATAGGTCTTGATTCTATGTTCTCTTTTTCTAGTGCTTCTATTATTTGAAGTGGAGTTACTTTAGAATCTTTATCTAATATTATTGCTGATAACCAGAAATTTGGTTTTGAATTTTGCATATATGGTTGCATTTGAATTTCTTTTATGTTTTTAAATCCTTCTTTGTATGTATTATGTATGTTAGTTTTCTCTGCAATTCTCTCATCTAAAACCTTTAATTGTCCTCTTCCTATGCCTGCACTTATGTTGCTTAATCTATAGTTATATCCAATTTCTTTATGTTCATAATATCTGAATTTTTCTCTAGACTGTGTTGCCCAAAAACGAACTTTAGCAATTCTCTCCTCATCATCTGAGACAAGCATTCCCCCACCACTTGTTGTTATGATTTTATTTCCATTGAATGAAAATGCACCAAATTTTCCAAATGTACCTGTTTGCTTGCCATTTATTGTTGCTCCCAAGCTTTCGGCCGCATCTTCTAATATAGGAACATTATGTTTTTGACAGATTTTCATTATTTCGTCCATTTTAGCTGGTATTCCATATAGATGAACAACAATAACTGCCTTAGGTGTATACTTCTCAAAAGCCTTTTCTAGCGCTTTAGGATCCATATTCCATGTTTCGTATTCGCTATCTATAAAAACTGGTGTTGCTTCTTTATAAACTATTGGATTTGCTGATGCTGAAAAAGTAAGTGCTTGACAAAAAACTATGTCACCCTTTTGAACTCCTAAAGCTTGAAGTCCCATATGGATTGCAGCTGTGCCAGATGAAAGTGCAGCAGCATGTCCAGCTCCAACATATTCTGCAAGTTCCTTTTCAAAATTATTTACATTAGCTCCAAGTGGCGCTATCCAATTTGTATCAAATGCTTCTTTTACATATTCTTGTTCATAACCTTCTTTAGACATATGAGGTGAGGCAAGAAAAACTTTTTTATCCATAAAATCACTCTCTTTTCAAACACCATTCTATCATTAACTATGCAGTGTAGCAAGTATTTTTAAAAGTTTGCAACATGCCAAAAGGCCAGTTCAAAATGAACTGACCTTTTATTATTGTTATTCTTTATTTGCCTGTTCGTCAAGGCGTTTTAGCAGTGCTATTTTCTCATGAGCTTCTTTGAGTTTTGCTTGCAAGTTCTGTGCCTTAATTCTATATTTTTCTGATTGTAAATTAAGGTCTTCAGCTTTTTGCTTTATTGCCTCATATTTTTGTGAAATTTCTTTTACTTCCCCTATTGCTTTTTCATACTTCTTTTTTGCTTCTTCGCATTCATTTTCACTGTCCAACACTTGCCTATTCATCTTTTGAATCGCATCTTGCTGTTTTATGTAGACTGGTGCTGTTTTCTCACAAACTTCATATCTCAAAATCAAGTTTGCGATTATAAATATACACCAAGCAAATATTATTACATAAAACAATATTTCAGATTCAAGTGATTGCACATACATGTATGTCAATACAGTGACAATCTGCAATACTGACACCAAAATCAAGTTTACAGAAGTATCATTTATGCAACGAAAATCTTCTAGTTCTTTGTAGTCATACCACTTTTTAATATCGCTAATCCATATAATAAATACAAGCCAAGAGACGATTAAATAGGTTATCAAAAAGCCTTTCGCAATGAAACTGTTGTTAACCCATCCAAGCCATGTAAAAATTATAAAGAACAAGCTAATTCCAAATGAAAAAAGAATGTGTAAAACCCTTATTGGCCTTAAAGTATTTTCTGTCATTGCTTCTTCTCCTCACTTAATTTTCTTTTCATATGACATTACTTCTAGAAGTTTGCTATTTATATCTTCTATAGAAATCATTTGAAATTTTTCGCCATCAACAGCATAATACACCTTCCATTCATCTTGTTGCGGATTTTCATAGCATATATATACATTGTATCCGTTGGGAAACTCAAGTCTACGTATTAGGTCTTCACTCCCTGTTTTACACCAAAACTCTTCGTTATATGACTCTAAAGATTTGAAAATGTTGTTATCAATTCGACAACCCAATTTTCTATATGCTTTTCTGTACTCTTTAAAAGTCGAGCGTGTTGCCGCTTCATCTTTTATGCAAATGACTCTTATTTTTGAAGCAGCTCTTGCATCAGAATTACTGAAAAATAAAAGCAGGACCAGATTGCAGCATATGGCGGCAACGCTAATGATAAGGATGCTCTTGTGAGATAATAATTTTTTCATGTCTTCTCCTTTCAAATCTTCGAATTTCCGCTTTGCTCTAGCATCCGCTAGCCTCTGGTGAGGTTTTTAGAAATAATATGCTTACATACAACATAAGACACATTTTTGATACTACAGTATCGTGTTATAAGTACATGCAACTTTGCACTCATCATAGCATGATTTAAATACGATGTCAATATTTTACACTATAAACAATACGTTTCTTTGCTTTTTGAGTGACTTTGCATAAATTAAAACGCCCTCATCGCTATTTTTCTAACGATAAGGGCTTTTGCTATTCACTTCTTAATGTAACATTACATTCTTTTGTTACTTTATCTATTATTTTATTAAATACTTCAGTTACCTCTTCGTCGCTTAGTGTCTTTTCAGGATTGTTAAATGTTAATGTATATGCTATTGATTTTTCATCTTCTGCTACATTTTCGCCTGTGTATACATCGAATACTTCTATGGCTTTTAGCATTTTTCCACCGGCTTTTCTAATTGCCTCTTCCACTTCTCTTGATGTTTTTTCTTTCTTCATTACGAAAGCCACATCTTTTTGAACATTAGGGAACTTAGATATTTCTTTATACTTCATTGATTCGCTTTTTATTTTTGATAATTTATCCATATTTATTTCCATTACGAATATGTCATCTTTAGAAACATTTGGATGTAATTTTCCTATTATACCGATTTTTTCTTTGCCTATATATATGCTTGCAGATTGACCTGGATGTAGCTCAGTTGGTAAATCTTTTACTTCTAATGTATATTTTCCTTCGTAGCCTAAGAAATCAAGTAATTCTTCCATTATTCCTTTTAATATATAAAAATTAACTTTTTCTTTTTGCACACCAACTCTGTAATTTCCGCTCATTAAACATGCAAGTGATAAATGTTCTCCATATTTTCCATCTTTGTTCCAAAAGCTCTTGCCTATCTCAAATAAAGAAATATCTTTTTGATTACGAGCCTTATTGTAGTCGTATGTCATTTTTAATGATGGTAACAAACTATATCTTAAAGCATTTCTTTCTTCTGTCATTGGATCTAATATTTTTACTACATTAAATTCATCTGTTGTAAATTTCTTTACTTCAGATTCTGGAATTAAGGCATAACTTAATGTTTCGTTTAATCCAAGTTCAACCATTTTGTTTCTAGCAGCTCTCTTGAACTTATCATAATGACCTGGTATTACTGGTAATATCATCTTTTTGCCTTTTATATTATCCATTCCATAAAATCTTCCGATATCATGGATTATATCTTCTTTTATTTGCAAATCCCATCTTCTACTTGGAACTTTTACTTTTAATAAATCTCCATCTACATCAAAATCTAGCTTTAATCTTCTTAAAATATTTGATATTTCATCATGTGGAATGTCTATTCCCAAAACATCTTTGATTTTTGTATATGTAACTTCAACAATTCTGTCATCGCTGTTTGTTTTGTTATATACAGCCATTCCGCCTTCAATTTCAGCATCAGCATACTTTTGAAGCAAATGACAACATCTATTCACAGCCATTAAAGTTCTCTTAGGATCTAGTCCTTTTTCAAATCTGTTGCTTGCTTCACTTCTTAAAATCTTTTTTGAAGTAAGTCTAACTTTTACTGGATTAAATATTGCTGATTCTATTACGATATTTCTTGTATCATTTTCAACCTCTGTTGAAAGTCCACCCATAACACCGGCAAGGCCAATTGCTTTACTAGAATCTGCAATTACTATATCGTTTTCTGATAATTCTCTTTCTTGTTCATCAAGTGTTGTAAGCTTTTCACCGTTTTTCGCCATTCTAACTGTTAATGTATTTCCAAGTCTATCAGCATCATAGAAATGAAGTGGTTGCCCAACTTCTAGCATTACATAGTTGCTTATATCTACTACGTTGTTAATTGGTCTAATTCCAGATGCTATAAGTCTATTTCTCATCCACTTTGGGCTTTCTCTTACAACTAGATTTTTAACCTTTTTAGCATAGAAAAGTGTACAATTATCTGTTTCTATATTTAGGTTAAATTCTTTTGCAAAATCATTTTTGTTTTCATTGTATGATAAATCAATATCTTTCACATCTTTACTATAAAGTGCACCTATTTCGTATGCCATTCCAAGAATTGAAAGCAAATCTCCTCTATTAGCTGTCAATTCAAAATCTATAACTTCATCATCTAATCCTAAATATTTAATTGGATCTTCTCCAACTACTGCATCATCGCCAAGTTCTGCAATACCTTCAACATCTTCTGGTTTCAAGAATTTATGCTCTAAACCAAGTTCTTCAATACTGCAAAGCATTCCACAAGATTCAACGCCTCTTAATTTGCCTTTTTTAATTGTTCCATCTGGTAAAACTGCACCAATCAAAGCAACTATAACTTTTATACCAACTCTTGCATTTGGTGCTCCACAAACTATTTGTAAAACTTCATTTCCAACATCAACTTTACATATATGTAAATGGTCTGAATCTGGGTGCTTTTCGCATTCGATTATTTTACCTATTGTAAGACCAGAAACTTGAACCAATTTTTTAGCACTATCGTACTCATTACCTACATTTGTCATGTCTTCGCCAAGTGTTATCATATCCACTGGAACATCAACATAGTCTTTTAGAAAATTAATACTTAATTTCATTTTCCTCATCCTTTCTATCGAATTGTTTTAAAAATCTAACATCGTTTGTATACATTAAACGAATATCAGGGATTGAATATTTAAACATTGCAAGTCTATCAAGACCTGTACCAAATGCAAATCCAGTAAACTCATCTGGATCATATCCACCCATTCTTAAAACATTAGGATGTACCATTCCAGCACCTAAAAGCTCTATCCAACCTGTTTTCTTACATAGTGGACAGCCTTTTCCTCCACACTTAAAGCAAGTAACATCAACTTCGCATGATGGAGATGTGAATGGGAAATAACTTGGTCTAAATCTAACTTTTGTTTCTTCTCCTAATAGCTTTTTAGCGAATATTTCAAGTGTTCCTTTTAAATCCGCAAGTGAAATATTCTTATCTATAACTAAACCTTCTACTTGTCCAAATTGATGTGAGTGAGTAGCATCATCATCTCTTCTATATGTTTTTCCTGGACATATAATTCTTATTGGAGATTTTTCTTTGTTTGCTTGCATTACTCTTGATTGGCTAGAAGATGTTTGTGTACGAAGCAAATATTCTTCATCTATGTAGAATGTATCTTGTGCATCTCTTGCTGGATGACCAACAGTATAGTTTAGTAATCTAAAGCAATGCTCATCATCTTCAAGTTCTGGTCCATCGACTACATCATATCCCATAGAAACAAATAAATCTTCAACTTCTTCAATTATTCTATTAAATGGATGTTTTGAACCTCTTATATTTTTTTCACTAGGCAATGAGATATCTATTGTCTCTTTTTGAAGTTTTTGATTTATTCTCTCATCTTCTAATCTTTTTTGAATGCTAGCAAATGTATCGTTAAAATACGTCCTTAGACGATTTACCTCCATTCCGTAGTCCTTTTTCTCTTCAGGTTTTACATCTTTAATACCAGTATTAAGTTCTGTTATAATACCTTTTTTGCCCATGTACAAAACCTTTAAATCGTTAAGTTCTTGATTTGTCTTAACTGCATCGAACTTTTCTTTAAGTTCTTTAATAAGTAAATCAATTTTCTCTTTCATTTTTAAGCTCCTTTCTAATTTTTGGTGTGTTTACTAATTATATTTTTTCTGATTTTGCTTTAGTGTGCTACTATCAATTGGTTTTTTATGGAGCACACTGTGCTTAAGCTACATTTTTATGTATAATATTTTATCTTTTTTATAATCTTCTTTTGCAAATTAGTTCACACTACCAATTTTTTATTCCTTAGAAAACAAAAATCCCAAGGAATTTTTTATTCCTTGGGACGAATTTATATTATTCGCGGTACCACCCAAATTCTAGTAGCAAGATGTTACTAGCACTTTAAGTTTAGATTAACGCTCTAATCACGACTTTTAAAGTATAGCTCCTACATTTGAAATTCATTATTTTGCTTATCTTAAAAGGGCTTTCAGCCGATGACCCTTTCTTTCTAAAAGAACTCAAAACAACTACTTTGAATGTAATCACAACTATGTCAATATGATATTCCTTTTTTATGTAAAAGTCAAGAAAAAAATCAAGGTTTACATGTTGCTTTTGCTTCACATAAACCTTGCAATAAAGAATACTCTTTAATTAACTCTTATATAATCCTCCACATTGATATGATCTTTAACTTTTACATTTATACTTTTCTAGTATTTGTATGCTTTGCACTATGAATTCAAAAGTGCCTTCACTGTCTTGAGTACTCAGGCAAAAGATATTCACCTTATTTTGAGCCTTTAACAGCTTTTTTAGACTTTTTAAAGCCTCTTTTGGTGTATACTTCCCTCTTTCTAAACCTTTCATTGCCTTCTTAGCTACACGCAAAGCAACTCTTCTTGTAACAAACAATACTTGCTGTACTAAAAAGTATACAATTAAGATGATGATACCAACGGCACATGACATCTTACTTGCAAAATACTGTCTGTTAAAAAAAAGTGTCCAGCTCATAACAATGAATACAATGCTCGTGTTAAATGTAAGATATGCGGTGATGTATCCCATACTTAAATCCTTTCATTAGAATAATAAAATTTTATTTTATCTTCGATAGTTCAATATTATGGAAACCACGACCAATATATCATGGTTTACCAAAAAAGTAAAGCTTTTTTTATACATAATTCATTCTCAATGCATATTTTTGTTACTATTCAATCTCGAAAGATAAAAAGTATGTATCAAATCTAGTGAACACAATGTGCTACATAAAAGCATTACTAGTCAGTGCTTATTTTGCTTAAGGCTGAACAGTAACAATTTTAAAATAAACTTCAAATTTTAAATAGTGTAAATTTTCTATAAGACAAAAAAATACAGAAACCGAAAAAATATCGGTTTCTGCTTCTTAATGGACTTTTATTCCTTAAAGTCTGTCAAATACGCCTCTATGCGCTTTTTGAAAGCTTCTTCTTCAGCTTTGCGTCTTGCCTCTTCTTCAGCTTTGCGTCTTGCTTCTTCTTCGGCTTTACGTTTGGCTTCTTCTTCGGCTTTGCGTCTTGCCTCTTCTTCAGCTTTGCGTCTTGCTTCTTCTTCGGCTTTGCGTCTTGCTTCTTCTTCTGCTTTCTGCTTTGCCTCCTCCTCAGCTTTACGCTTTGCATCGTTCAAAAGCTTATTGACTTCTGATATATTCTTACGTATACCATTTATCCGTTCATCTAGTGCTTTAGCCTCAGAACTATTCGGGTCTAGAGTCATTATCTTTTCTACCAGGCTCCTTCCTTCTGCTCGCAAAGCTTTAAGCTTACTTTCAAGCTCATCAACTGTAGCACCAGAGGCACTTGCATCCAAAGCAGGTTCAACCGGCTTGCTTTTGCTCGGAATAAAGATTTCGGTATATTCCTCTCCTTCAAGGTCAGCAGAATCTTCAGATTCCTCTTCCTTACCCGTTGTACTTTTAAGTACATAGTACTCATAGTACATTTCACCAAGCATAAGTAGAGCGCCCGTGGCAAAAATCTTTCTAAGTGCCATAAATCCATCCGGCCAAAAGAAGCCAAAAATCATAATGACAAAAAGGAATACCACTTTCGCTATTTTCCAGACTTTCCAAATTTTTTTCATGAGTTCTCCTCCCATATTGTTTTGGATTATGTACCTTCTGGATGGTCACATAATCTGTTGGTCACTGTATAAGAAATTTATTTCTCTAAATGAGTTTAATTCCTTCTTTTTTACAGTAGTCTCGCCAACGTTCCGTTTGTGCAGCTTCTGACGTCTCCAACTTCAATGCATTTAACATATTGTCAAAGTCCTTGTCAGCTTTTTGTGCTTCAATTTCTCTCATTTTTCTTTCTTGAACTTTGCTTTTCACAAAACCTTTTACATATTTTGCACAAAACAAAACAAGAAAGTTAAAAAAGGTAACTGCAGCACAAATCGAGATTGCCAGGGTAAAAGCGCCTAGATTAAAAAGTCCATTTGCGGTACACATTAGCAATACTAAGATTAGCATGCCATTAGTGAACCGTTGGAACATAAGTGGAAAATTTTTCACAAATATTCTCCTTTCATAAGTATTTCCACACGAATATTATACACTTTTTATGTATACTAGTCAATGCTTTACATAATTTCTTTTCATGGTTTTCCAGCTCTATGCATAAAAAAGCAACTATTTATGAGTTTTACCATTACTTGGTATAAATTCATAAATAGTTGCTTTCATTTTAATTATTCAGCGTCTTTTTTACCAACAGCTATAACTTCTTTTCCATCATAATATCCGCAGTTTTTGCATACTCTATGTGGTTCTACTGGCTCATGGCAATGTGAACATTCACCAAAACTTGGTTTTTCAAGTTTCCATGTAGATCTTCTAAGACCTGTTCTAGCTTTAGACCATCTTCTTTTTGGTTGTGCCATTTCATTTCCCTCCTCTTATGCTTTAATAATTTTATGTATACAATCTTAAAAAACAACTTTCACGCCGTTTTTTAGATTTTAAATCTTCGGCGTCAACTTTAGAAAGTATATACTCATTTTATCAATTTGTCAAGTGTTATCATCTAATCTAGAGGATAAAACTTAATAGTAACTTCTGGAATTGCTCCTTCATATTTTGGCTTTTCTACATTTAAATCAAATGATGCTATAGTTTTATATGAAGAAGATGAACATTTTATTGAATCATTTTCTACTTCTAATATGCTTTCATTTGCTGGCAAATATCCTATTACTTTTTTGTTGTTTGTCTTAAATGCATTGGCTAATTTACTAAAAATACTCATACGCTAATCCCCTTCTCTTTTGTTTTCATATATAGTTTACACATTCAGCCACAAAATTTCAATAGTTTTGTAAATTTTTTGATACTACACAGTTACTATTCAACCCTAATTTGTACCAAAGCTGATTTATAATGTTTTTATGGGGCACACCTAAGCTCTTCGACATTTTTATGGCTCACATTTACATTTGATATATACTTTTATTTTGAAGACTTAATAGTAACATTCCGCCTTAATTTGAGACAAATACTAAACAGTAGTATTTATATGAAGCACAATGTGTTTAAGCTGCATTTTGTCAAATACAACTAAATTTGATACATACTTCTTATTTTTAAATACTATATAGTAACAAATTCTTAGTACTACAATTTTTCTACTAATTCTTTATATTTATTTCCTCTTTCTTCGAAGTTTTTAAACATATCAAAACTAGCACTTGCAGGTGAAAAGAATACTGTATCTCCCTCTTTCGCTATGTCATATGCGCTTTTTACAGCCTCTTCTAATGTATCACACTCTATTATTGGCAAATCAATTTTATTTTCTCTATTTGCAAGTTCAGCACATGTTGCCACTTTAATCTTTTCTCTTGTTTGACCAAGAAGTATAAGTGCTTTTACATGATCGACTATATATCTTCCTAAATCTGTATAATCCAAGTGTTTATCGTATCCACCCGCTATTAAAATCACTTTATTTTTAAAGCTTAACAAACCAGCTATAGTTCTTGTTGGACTACTCCCTATTGAATCATTATACCATCTTGCGCCGTTTATAGTTCTTACAAATTCTTCTCTATGCTCCACTCCTTTAAATGTTGTAAGTACTTTTACTATACATTCTGGTGGAACTAAGTCTTTAACCGCTGCTATCGCCGTGCACGCGTTTTCGATATTATGTCTTCCCAAAAGCAATATTTCATCTGTATTTATTATTTGTGTTCTTATTTTTCCATCTGAAATTTTTATAATATCATTATCTAAAATTACGCCATCATCTAGTTTTACTTTTGTTGAAAAATATCTAACCTCGCCTTTAGCCTCAAGTGAAAAGTCCCTCGTTATGTCATTATCATAATTTAACACTACAATGCCATCTTTATCTTGATATTTAAATATATTTTTCTTTGCTTCTATGTATTCCTCATATGATTTGTGAATATCTAGGTGGTTTGGTGATACATTTGTAACAACAGCTATTTGAGGACTTTTCTTAAGAGTCATTAGCTGAAAACTGCTTAATTCAAGAACAATTATATCTTCTGGCTTCATTTCATCGATCTTAGCAAATAGTGGTATGCCAATGTTTCCGCCAAGATAGCAATGATAGTTAGCTTCTTGAAGCATTTTATATATAAGCGTTGTTGTTGTTGTTTTTCCATCGCTTCCGGTAACTGCAATTATTTTTCCTGGGCATAAGTCTATTAGCATTTCAATTTCAGATGTAAGAATTGCACCTCTATCAAGTTCTTTTTCAAGCTCTAGCGTATCTGGCCTCATACTAGGTGATCTAAAGATTATGTCATATCCAACTAAATTTTTTAAATAGTTTTCACCTAGTGAAAATTTTACGCCCTGTATTGCGTATTCTTCTATCAATGCTTTATCTAATTCTTCTTCTGTTTTTTTATCAAAAACTGTTATGTTAGCATCTAAATCCATTAGGTACTTTATAAGTGGTGTGTTACTTATTCCCATTCCCATTATTGCAACATATTTGCCTTTTATATACGCCTTAAATTCATCTAAATTTTTATTTGTAAACATCTAAACCTCCATTATTCATTTATGTTATTTATCTCCTAAGCATATTCCAACCCTTCTAGCAGTTTGTATCCAATCGGCATCCATTGTTACAGTCTTAATATTTGATGATTGCGCACCAATTTCTGTATTTTTACCAGCAACTTCATCTAATGATACATGAGTAAGCTTGCCATTTAATAATGTTACCATTTCATTGAATTTACCATCTAACGCAAGTTGCATTGCCATAGAGCCATATTCTGTTGATAATATTCTGTCATATGCCCCTGTATTTCCACCTCTTTGAATGTATCCAAGAGAAGTGCTTCTAGCCTCATATCCTGTTAATTTTTCTATTTCTCTGGCCACAAATTCTCCAGCGCCACCAAGTTTTATTTGGTCTAATCCAGAGTTTTGTTCTTCTACTTCTCTGACTGCTACGTTTCCTCCTAGTGGCTTAGCACCTTCTGCTACAACTATTATGCTGTGCTTCTTGCCTTTGGCTCTTCTTTGATTTATCTTGTTTATTATGGCATTAAAATCATATGGTATTTCTGGTATTAAGACTGTGTCTGCCCCACCAGCTATTCCTGCGGCTAGTGCTATCCAACCAGCATATCTTCCCATTACTTCTAGTACTAGGATTCTGCCATGTGATTCTGCAGTTGTTTTTATTCTATCCACTGCTTCTGTAGCAACTTCAACTGCTGTATAAAATCCGAATGTTATATCGGTACTTGGCACATCATTGTCTATAGTCTTTGGAACGCCTATTACATTTACTCCTCTTCTTGTATAATCTCTTGCTGATTTTAAAGAACCATCACCGCCAATTATTATTAGGCAATCAAAGCCATCATTTTTAAGCCTTTCTGCTATCTCAAAAGATTTATCTACATGTTCTATATCTCCATTTTCATTCTTCACCGGTATTGAAAATGTATTAGTTTTGTTATTTGAACCAAGTATTGTTCCACCTTTAGCAATTATATCGCTTACTGCAAGTGAATCAAGCTTTGTATATCTATTTTCTAAAAGTCCCTTGTATCCTTCATAAAATCCATATGTTTCTACACCAGCGTATTCTGCAGTTTTAACAATTCCTCTGATTACAGCATTAAGTCCTGGGCAATCTCCACCAGCTGTTAATATGCCAACTTTTTTTACCATTTTTAACATCCTCCTTAGTTTTTTAAAAAGACATATTTAAAACATTTATTATTTGGCTTTATGTAACCTTTGCTTTATGTGCATAAAGCCAAATAATAGCAATATCTCTTTTGTTTTACCTTTGTTTTTTAGTATTTCCTTTAAAGTAAGTATTTATAATTTTTTCTAGTTCCACCAATATGATGGCTTTCTTTCTGTATCATCGTCATCATCATCTTCGTTTATCCAAGTATTATTATTTTTAGTATTATCTATAAATTCGCCATTTTCATCAACAGCGCAATAGTGATATTCACAATATGTTTTTGGCACTTCATAATCATAATCTTTTGGCAATCTACTTGGTGCTTTTTCGTAGCCTCTATCTATAAATACTATATCTACTGTTCCAACTGTAGCTTTACAAGTTGGGTTTGCAAGTTTAAATGAATCCGGACATACAGAAACATACTTGTGAATTGTACATTCTTCTGTTGGAATATTATCTGAAGCAAATTTTTCTGTTTTCGTTCTGTCGCCTCTTCTATCATTTCTACATGCATCTGTTGCTAATAGTCCTGAATCTGCACATACTTTCATTTCAACTATTCCACTTGGTTTTGTAAACTGTGCTTTTGGTAAGTCTTTATGAATTTTTTCCATAACCGCTTTCCATATTTTTGCTGCTGGGTTTCCACTCATATTTACGGTTTTTTGTTGATCATAACCAACCCATGTAGAAGCTACATAATACGGCGTATACCCCGCAAACCATCTATCTTTAGATTCATTTGATGTTCCTGTTTTTCCTGCTACCGGCATATTTGAAAGTCTAGCGCTTCCACCTGTAGCTTCACTACCGTTTACTACATCTTGAAGCATACTAGTTATTAAATATGCTGTTGTAGGTTTTACTACTTCAGTGATTTTGCTTGCTTTTTGAATTATAACTTCACCATTTCTGTCTATTACCTTAGTATAAAGCTTTGGCTCCATATATATTCCGCCATTTGCTAAAGCGCCATATGCGGCTGCATGCTCAAGTGGTGATATTCCTCTAGTTAAACCTCCAAGTGCAAGTGCTCCTGGAACTTTATCGCTTTGTGTAAGTGATGTTATTCCGAATTTTTCTAAGTATTTATATGAGTTTTCTGCACCAACTGTCAAGAATGCTTTTGCTGCTATTATATTGCTTGATATTTCTATTGCTTTTCTTACTGATGTTAAACCTCTATATGTTGAATAACTATTATGCGGTGTCCATGTTGTTGTTGAATACTTATATGAAAATGGTACATCATCAAAAGTAGTCGCAGGTGTAAATAATTTCAAGTCTAATCCTGGCGCATATGTTGCAAGTGGTTTTATTGTTGAGCCTGGTGCTCTAACCATCATCGTTGCTCTGTTTAGCCCTCTTTGTGTTGTCTTTTTGCCAGATCCTCCAACTAATCCAACTACATTTCCTTTTTTATAATCAATTATAACCATCGCTGATTGTATGTTTTCATCGTATGTTCCATTTCTCAATTTAAAATAATTTTGGTCTTCATATACTTCTTCTAATGTTTTTTGTATTTCTGGATCTATTGTTGTATAAACCTTTAATCCGTTTGAATACACCATTCTTTGAGCCATTACATCTGTAACGCCTCTTTCTTTCTTCAAGTCGTTAATCAATTGATTTACTACAGCATCTATAAAATATGAGTTACTTGAAGCTAATTCTAGAGTTCCTTTTTCATATTTTAATTCTTGGTTTATTGCTTCGTTGTATTGTTCTTCAGTTATTTTGCCTAATTCTAACATCTTACTTAAAACTAGTTTTTGTCTATTTTTTGCACCCTCCGGATTGCTGTATGGGTTCTTTCCCTCGGGAGCTTGTGCTAAGCCAGCTATCAAGGCACATTCTGCTATTGTTAAGTCTTTCGCATTTTTATTAAAGTAAACATGAGAGGCTTGCTCAACACCATATGAGCCTTCACCTAAATATATAACATTCATGTATAATTCTATTATTTGGTCTTTTGATAGCCATTGCTCTAATTGTACAGCCCTAATTATTTCTCTTGCTTTTCTTTGCCAGCTTCTATCATCATCTTGTGTTACTCTCTTTATAAGTTGTTGAGTTATTGTACTACCACCAAAGTTTGAATTACCAGTAGTTACCCATTTAACTACTGCAGCAGCTGTACGCTTTACATCTATTCCAAAATGACTTTCAAATCTTTCATCTTCTATCGATATAAATGCCCATTTTAGATATGGTGACATCTCACTTAATGTGTCATATGTTCTGTTCTCTGTACTATATAATTGTGTATAAACTTGACCATTCTTATCATAAACTGTTGTTGTAAACTGGCTAATCTCAAAATCTTGCTTTGAAAGAGCTCCTGTTCCATTTAAAACTGATTGAACAAAGCCAACAACCATACCAACTCCAGCAATAATACCAACTAAAAACAGTATCAATATTGCCTTTAAAATCGTATGTTTTCTCTTTCCCTTTTTCTTTTTATCTAATTTTGAAGATTGCTTATTCACGTACTTATCTATTTCGTCGTTTTTAGCCATTCTCTTCCCTCCTATATAATTTGCTATCTTACTTTAAAATATATTTATACGCTTTATTTGTAAGCATATAAAAACTACCATATTTCAAAAATATTATATATTAAAAAATATGAAAAGTAAATTTTTTGTCGTAACTTTATACAAAATCTTCTAAAACATCTGTATAATTCGTAACTAATTTTGCGCCTTGACTTATAAGCAGATTACATCCTACACTATGCATTTCATCTATGTTTCCAGGTACAGCATATACATTTTTTCCTTGTTCTATTGCGAAATCAACGGTTATCATCGCACCACTTTTTTCTTTAGCTTCTACCACCAAAACTCCATCAGAAAGGCCACTTATTATGCGATTTCTCATTGGAAAATTTTTAGAATCAGGCTTTGTGCCAACTATAAATTCGCTTATTATAAGCCCTTTCTCAAATATTTTGCTGTACAAACCATAATTTTCCTTTGGATACACAATATCTAAGCCATTTCCAATTACAGCTATTGTACTACCTGCTGCACTCAAGGCCCCTCTGTGTGACATGCTGTCTATCCCTTTGGCCAGTCCACTGACTATTACAATATTATTTTTAGCTAGTTCATATGCTAATTTATAGCTTTGCTTTGCACCATATATAGTTGCATCTCTACTACCAACAATCGCGATTTTTTCTTTTTCTAGCAAACTTAAATCTCCCTTAGCAAATAAAACTACTGGTGGATCATAAATATTTTTTAACTTTGATGGATAACCTTTCTCACTAATATTTATTACAGTTATTTGATTTTTAGTAATGTAATTTTTATATTTTAATATCAATTCTTTATTTTTGTTTTTAATAATTTCATTTACATCTATTAAATCTATTTCTTCTACCTTAAGTAATTCTTCTTCTGATGCTTTATATATTTTTTGTGGTGTTTTAAATTTTTGTAAGAGTTTTATTTTTTTAATTGGAATAAGTTTTATCATTGAAAACCATATCCAATATTCTTCTTTATTCATTTTATTCCTCCAGTCTTTATAGAGATTGTGTTCACCAATCAGAATATTTTTAATTTTATTTTAGTATACTACTATCAATTGATTTTTATGGAGCACACTGTGCTCCGCTACATTTTTGCAACATATTTTGTCTTTTTTAGAAATTAGTTTACACTGCCTTTATAGATTTGCAATAATATAAAAAGAGACCAAAACAAATATTGTTAAGGTCCCCATAATCTATTTATTTCTTCTTTCACAAGCGGTAACTACATTGTCCATAAGCGTCATTATTGTCATTGGTCCAACTCCCCCCGGAACTGGTGTTATATAACTACACTTTTCTTTCACATTTTCAAAGTCGACATCTCCAACTATCTTTTTAGAATCTGGTATTCTGTTTATTCCAACATCTACAACAACTGCCCCCTCTTTTATCATATCAGCTGTTATGAATTTAGGTTTTCCTATTGCAACTACCAATATATCTGCTGTTTTTACGATATCAGCTAAGTTTTGTGTTTTTGAATGACATATTGTTACTGTAGCGTTTGCATTTAGCAAAAGTTCAGCCATTGGTCTACCAACTATATTACTTCTGCCTATTACAACAGCATGTTTTCCCTCGATTGATATATTATATTCTTTCAACATTGTCATTACACCAGTTGGCGTGCATGCTGCGAAACATTCTTGTCTTTGCACTAGTTTTCCAACATTTATAGGACTAAAACCATCTACATCTTTTTCTGGTGCGATCGTTTGAAAAGCTTCCAATATGTTCAAATGATACGGTATTGGACTTTGAAGCAAAATTCCATCAACTTCGTCATCGGCATTTAATTTTCTTATAAGAGAAATCAAATCTTCTTGTGTTATATTCTCTTCCAAATGATATTCTGTAAAGTTAATTCCAAGTTCCTCGCTCATCTTATGCTTTAATCTTACATATATCTTAGATGCTTCATCTTCACCTATTCTTATAACGGCAAAGCCTGGCATCTTATTTAATTTTTTTATTCTTTCTTCTATATTTTTCTTGCATTTTTCAGCAACTTTTTTTCCATCTATTAGAGTCATCAACCTTCATCCTTTCTCTATTTCATTAGTAAACTAACAATTATAATTATTCCAAAAATTACCCTATATATAGCAAATATTTTAAAATCACCTTTTTGTAAATATTTAAGTAAAAATTTGATTACTATTAAACCAACCACAAAACTTGCGAATACTCCCAAAAAGAATGCAAGTGTAAATTCAAATTCTGATAGTTTGAAAAGTGTAGCTGCAAGCACTATTGGTGCAGATAACATAAACGAGTATTTTGCTGCCGCCTCTCTTTTTACTCCTAGTGCTCTAGCTGTTGTCATTGTTACACCAGAACGCGAAACACCTGGTATAAATGCTAGTGCCTGCGAAACACCGATTATAAATGTTTGCTTTAATGTTAGATGTTCATAATCGACTGTAGCTTCTTTGTACTTATCTACTAAATATAACACTATACCCATTACTATTAGCGCTACAGCTATGATTAAAGGCTTTGTAAGTATATCTGCGCAGAATTTATCTAGTATAAAACCAATTGCACCACCTGGTATTGTTGCAAGTACAATATACCAAAACATTGTGCCATCACGATTTTTTTCTTTTTTTATTGTTTGTTTATATGCACCTACAAGTAAATTTATCCAATCTTTAAAGAAAAAGATTCCAATGGCAAGTAATGTCCCAGCATGAAGTGCAACATCAAAAGATGGCGGAATATCTTTCCAATCTAATAACCATGGTATTATTGTTAAATGCGCCGAACTAGAAATCGGTAATAACTCTGTTAAACCTTGCACTATTCCTAATATAATTGCTTGTAAAACACTCATATTTGCCTCCTAATAAATTATTTAGAACTTAATCTTTGTATTTGTCCATAAAATTAAATTCTACATCATCTTCTTTTACATCTTTGTTAATTTCAATCTTGTCATAATCTTTTTGATATTTTTCTTTTACTTTTTCATCTATTTCTTGTTCTAATTTCATTTGTGCTTCAGAAACCATATGGACACCAGTTAAATAATCTTTTATGTTTTTAAATAATGGCTCTGACTCTGCTTTGTATCTATATCCTGGGTCAATTTCTATTGCATATTGAATGTAATTAACTGCTTTTATCTCGTCTCCATCTAATATATATGTTTTAGCAAGTTGATAATATGACTTGCTTGCAAGTTCAGGATCTAACGCAGATTTTTTGAAGTTTTCTTGTGCTGTTTTTAACTCGCCTTTTAATAAATCAATTTGTCCCAAACTATAATATGCTTCATAAAAATCAGGTTTCAATTCTATTACTTTTTTGTAACAATTTGATGCTTCATCAAAATCTCTAAGCTCTGTTCTAACAATACCCAAGCTGTAATAAAGCTGATAATTATCTGCATCATATTTAATTGCATTTTTATACACATTTATTGCATCATCGTATTTATTTTGAGAGCATAATACAACAGCCAAGAGTTCTGATGCTGGTGTATAATCAGGTTTGATTCTAAGAGTATTATCAAGAACTATTTGAGCATCGTTTTTCTTGCCCAATTCGTTAAAAATTATACCAATTTCGTAATATGATTTATAATCATTTCTATCTATTTCTACTGCTTTTGCAAATTTATCAAACGCTGTTCTACGATCTCCAATAGCATTATATGCTGTTCCTAATTTCACAAATAATTTGTTACTATTTTGCTTTTTTTCTGCGGCTTTTAAATACTTTGAAATAGCCTTTTCATATTTTCCTTTGTGCATATAATAATCGCCAAATTCTTCTATAAAGAGCTCCGATGCATCAATTTTTTTATAATCAAAGATTAAAACAACAGAAGGAGCTAAGATATTTATTAAAAATATGTATATCTGCATCTTAATTTCTGGATATATGCCATTCATAAAAGTTAATATTTCTACCACAAGCCCTATAATTTGAAAGCCCAACAAGGCTACGCTAAAACTACTTTTAACCTTCATACATCTTTTGATTATGTACACAGTAAAGCAAATACATAAAACACTATAAACTACTCTTTCTATAAACATCTTTCTTGCTTCCTTCCTAACACTACTACATTTATAACAAAACTACGTTACAAATGCTAATCTTATCTTTTCCCAAACTTTTCATCATAATTTTGCATGCATTTTCTTATACATTCTATTGCTTGCTCGTGTCCATCGATTTCTTTTATTGCCGTTTTTTTATTCTCTAAAATTTTATATACTTCAAAAAAGTGCGATATTTCTGCAAATATGTGTGCAGGAATATCTAGTATGTCTTCATACATACACATTGATGGATCTTTAAATGGTATTGCTATTATTTTTTCATCACGCTCATTGTCATCAATCATTTTAAGCATACCAATTGGATAGCAATCAACCAATGTGAGAGAAGATATGCTTTCTTGACATAATACTAAAACATCTAGTGGATCATTATCATCTGCATAGGTTTTAGGAATAAATCCATAATTAGCAGGATAATGCGTAGAAGTATATAATACCCTGTCGAGTCTTAAAAGTCCTGTCTCTTTATCTAATTCATATTTATTTTTGCACCCTTTTGGTATTTCTATCACTGCCGTAAATTTTTCAGGTGTTATTCTATCTTTATTTATATCATGCCAAATATTCAATATTATGTCTCCTTTCGTTTATATAAGTACATCCAATACTACCATCTTACAGAGTTATTTTACACTAAAACCTCTAAATTTGTCTATATTTTTGGAAAAATATTGATATATTAACATAAATACGGTATAATGCTATTATTATGATAAAATTTAAAGTTGAAAAAGATCAAAAAAAGATAGTAGACTATCTAAAAAACAAATTTAAAAATTTAACTAATGGCACTATTTTTAAGGCTCTTCGTAATAAGGATATTAGAATAAATGGAGTGAAAATATCTGAAAATGTCCCTGTAAATGCCGGAGATGAAATAACTCTTTATATAAAAGATGAGTTTTTATTTGGCACAACAGCGCTTGACAAATCTAAAATAATTTACGATGACGAAAATATTGTTATAGTTAACAAACCTCAAGATGTTTTAGTACAAGGCGATGGAATAAATATTGGGCTAGACAAAATGGTAAACGACTACTTTGGTACGCAAAATATTGTGCCTTGCCATAGACTAGATAGAAACACATCTGGTCTTATAATATTTGCTAAAAATGAAATAGCTGAAGAAACAATATCTGAAATGCTAAAACAACACATGATTAGAAAAGTTTATAGATGCAGAGTTGTTGGACATCCGAAAAATAAAAAAGCTACTTTAACAGCATATTTATTTAAAGATAGTAAAACTAGTCAAGTAATTATTTCAAATGAAAAGAAAAAAGGTTATGTTGAAATCGTTACAAAATATGAGGTAATTGCTTATAATAATGATGGCACATCCACATTAGAAGTTGAGCTTGTAACTGGCAGAACTCATCAGATTCGTGCACATCTTGCATTTATCGGTTACCCTATTCTTGGTGATGGCAAATATGGAAAAAATGAAGTAAATAAAAAATTCAAATTGATAAGACAAGAGCTAACTGCATACAAGATTATTTTTAATGATGCAATTGGTGAATTAGAGTATTTAAAAGGAAAAACAGTAAAACTCCCAGAAGCATAAACTTCTAGGAGTTTTTTATGCCACATAATTAGCAAAAATACTTAATATCATCAACACCATAAAACTTTTTCCATTCATCGACTATGAAAAAATAATTTATTGATATTGCTTCTAATAAATTATTCAATTCTTTTGCAGGAATTTGACTATTATTATTTGCTAATACACATCCGCCCGCTCTTAGTTATCCACACCTTTGTAGAATTTTTATTTGGTATACCTTTTGAAATATGAACATGAATTGGTTCACAATTTTCATTTGACCAAAAAAATATTTTATATCCTAAGTATTCAAATAAACTAGGCACTTGCAATTCCTCCTTCTTTTGCACTTTTGAAAAAGAATGGAGCTCCTCTTTCAACAACTTTTTTAAAATTTTCTATTTCCTGTGCTGTATATTCACCATCATTTTTAACAATTTCATAACTTGGAAGTTCAAAAATAACTGTATCAAATCCTTTTTCTGTTGGGCGCTCAAAGCACACTAGAATATATTCTTCACCATTTTCTTTCTTTCTGATTTCTGAAAAAACAACTTCTGTATTATCTGAGTATTTTACAAATGGAAACATCATATGTCTATCCCCCCTATCTAGACTATAGCACATGTTTGATTATAAATCAAACTTTCCCCATACACCAATTTTCTTTGGCTTGCATTCAAATTTCATTATCTCATCTTTTGTAGGATGCTTAAATTCAAGTCTATATGCCCAAAGAGCAATCTGCGTATTCATCTCACCTTTACCATATTTTTGATCACCATATAATGGGTGATTTATGTTTGAAAACTGCACTCTTATTTGATGATGTCTGCCTGTTTCCAAATTTATTTTTACTAAAGACAAGTCATCTTTCTCTTCTAATACCTCATATGAAAGACTTGCGAATTTTGCCCCATGTTTATCTTTTGATACAACTTTACTTTTATTTAAAGCTTCGTCTTTATATAAATAATTTTCAAGTCTGCCGTTTTTTTCTTCAAACTTTCCTTTTACAACTGCTAAATACGTTTTAGAAAAGTCTTTAGTTCTAATACTTTCCGAAAGTCTGCTTGCCGCTTTTGATGTTCGTGCAAAAATCATTATTCCGCCAACTGGTCTATCAAGTCTATGTACCAAACCTAAATACACTTCACCTGGTTTGTTATATTTTCCTTTTATATATTTTTTTACAAGAGTTATCATATCTTCATCGCCCGTATTATCTGCTTGTGAAGGTACATTGCAAGGTTTCTCCACAACAATTATATGATTATCTTCGTATATTACATTTAATTTATTCATAACATGGTTCCTTTCTTATTACTTTGCTAATTTATATAACGCATATTGGTTAAGAGAAACACCTTCTTTTTCTGCCTCAATTGCTAGTCTATAATGAAGTGTCTTCGGTATTCTTATAACAAATCTTCCGCTATAATCCTTTTCTTCTTTAGGAAGTGGAATTTCATAGCCACCAACGATTTTGGCCTCTAGCCAGCCTTTCATGGCTTCTTGTACATTAGAATACGCTTCTTCAAAGGTCTCTCCTGTACTTTGACAGCCATCTAATTCCAATACTTTCGCATAATAATATGAACCGCTCTCATCATGTATCTGTTGAATTATGTAATTGTATGGCAAATTCATATAATATTTAACCTTTTTATTCATAAGCATTTCTCCTCTATCTTTATCATCAATATATTTTGTGTGGACTGCTTTCTGTGCTTCACTTTGTCAATTACAATATTTTTCATAAGTTAATTTAGCTATTTGTTACATTCTTAATTTTTTTAAATAAAATTAAATTCTGCTTTAAAGCTCTTCTTTAGGATTTCTTGTAGCGGAGCACAGTGTGCTCCATTACTAATTTACCAAAGCAACATACCTTAAGGTTCATCCCACGCCCAAATATCATCTATTTAACATGTTCATAAGCATTTAAATTTGAATCTTTTTTCTCAATACTCTTTATGGAGCACACTGTGCTCCGCTACTTGTTTTGTACTTTTAAACTTCAATCCACTCCATTTGAGCAATATTATAATATCACATTTAGTACTACTTATCAATAACACTTTGCATTTATATTTTAAAATTGGATTTTTTCGGCTGATATGCCGAGAATTTTTAGAATCTAATTTGTAATGATTTTATCATAAATTTTATAAAAATCAACCACTTGCATAAAATAATGGCATCTTCTCAAGTTGCACTTAGAAAAGACGCCATTTCGTTATTCTTCCCATCTACCATATATTCCACACGGAAGTGTTAGTCTACTATCTTTCATTGGTAGTCCTACTTCTCCGCATGATATTTTTCCTTTTTGTTTTATTGTCATTGATAATATATTAGCAAGTATAGTTGGTGAAAGCCCTGTTGTATATGAATTTATAAGAAAGAACAATGGTCTATCTGATAATATTTGTGTGCATAGTTCTACTAACGGATATAAGCTTTCTTCTATATTCCAAACTTCTCCGTTTGCACCTCTTCCATAAGATGGTGGGTCCATTACTATTGCATCGTATTTGTTTCCTCTTCTTATTTCTCTTTGAACAAATTTTATAACATCATCTATTATAAATCTGACTGGTCTGTCGGCAAGCCCCGAATCCGCAACATTTTCTTTTGCCCAAGCTGTCATTCCTTTTGAAGAGTCGACATGGCAAACAGAAGCTCCTGCATAACTACAAGCCACCGTTGCACCACCTGTATATGCAAAAAGATTAAGAACCTTTATAGGTCTTTTTGCATTTTGTATTTTGTTTATCATAAAATCCCAGTTAACAGCTTGTTCTGGGAATAATCCTGTATGTTTGAAGCCCATTGGCTTTAAGTTAAATGTTAAGTCCTTATATTTGATTTGCCATGACTTAGGAACATTTTTTATATACTCCCATTCGCCACCACCACTTTTACTTCTGTGATAATGTGCATTAGCCTTTTTCCACAATTCTGGCTTTGATTTGTTTTTCCATATTATTTGTGGATCTGGTCTAATTAAAATGATATTTCCCCATCTTTCTAATTTTTCGCCATTTGCCATGTCTAGTATTTCATAATCTTTCCAATCTTTTGATATAATCATATATTCGTCCTTTCTTCCATATATTTTATTAGGTGATATACATGGTTTATTTTTTTATATTTGTTATTTTGTATTTGTTATTTTATATCTTTAAAAAGCAAAATTCTATGTTTGTAATACGCTTGAAAAACTATATTTTGCCTTGCATTATTGTTTTACTTTTAATACTGATTGTCTGCTTTTCTTCATCTTCTTTAACTGCCGCTAAAGAGAGTTTTATGCTTTGGGTTAATAATGTAATTCCCTCTCTACTTCCGTTTTTTATTTGTATTGAAGTTTTGAAGAGTACAAACTTTTTAAAAGTAGTGGGAAAAGCACTTAACCCTATAATGTACCCTATCTTTAATGTTCCCGGTTCACGGTGCTTTCGCTCTTGCTATGGGAATAACCTCTGGTTATCCTGTTGGTGCTAAAGTTGCCTCGGACCTTTACATAAAAAATCTATGTACAAAAACAGAGGCCGAAAGGCTCCTTGCTTTTACTAATTCTTCAGGTCCTTTATTTATTATTGGAGCCGTTGGAACTGGTATGTTCTTTGATTCTAAAGTAGGATTATTACTGTTCTTGACTCATTTTTTAGCAAGTATAAGTGTCGGAATTTTATTTAGATTTTATAAAAGAAACGACACATCAAGTGGTATTATACCACAAGTTTCCATAAAATCAAAGACTTACGAAATACTAACATTAAAAAATCTAGGAAAAGTAATGGGCGATGCTATTCAAAAAAGCATTGCAACACTTCTACTTATTGCAGGCTATATTGTCTTTTTTGCCGTGCTGTCAAATATTTTAGTAAATACGGGAGTGGCATCATTTTTCACTACTGGCATAGAAGAGATGTTAAAGTTAGTGCATGTTTCTCCAGATATGTCTGACGGAATTTTTACTGGAATATTAGAAATAACAAATGGAATAAACAAAATATCCAAATTGAATGTTTTGAAATATAGCGAAAGCTTGCCGATAGTAGCACTTATATTAGGTTTTGGTGGGTTTTCTGTACATATGCAAGTTGCTAGTATAATAGCCGATGCAAAGCTTTCTATGAAGCCATATCTAGCTGGAAAACTGCTTCAAGGAGTTTTTGCCGCAATTTATACATTTATCTTAATGAAGTTTACTAACTTCTTTTCTTTAGACATAGTAGAAAGTTTTAATTATAGTAATAATGGCATAAAAATAGTTTCCGAAAGTTCTAATCTTTTCGTAGTCATACTAAGTTTAGTGGCTATTGCAATAAGCATTCAAATAATACGAAAAATGAAAATATAAGGTTTGGTATTGTTCAAACTTGCATGAATTTAAACTTCAAAGGCGATACAATAGTTTTCTATCATATCGCCTTTTTAAAGTAATTTTTAATTTAGTTTTTCTAATATCTTTTCTGCTATTTTTTCATTTATTCCATCTACAAGGCATAGTTCTGCAACAGAAGCTTTTTTTATGTTTTCGATTGATTTAAACCTCTTTAAAAGTGCTTGCTTTCTTGCATCGCCTATTCCTTCAATTTCATCAAGCTCAGATTTTTTCATTCGTTTGTTCCTTAACTTTCTATGATATTCTATCGCTGTTTCGTGCACTTCATCTTGTATATATGTTATTAAATTAAATATCTCGCTGCTTTTTACCTCGTATTCTTTTCCCTCTTCATTTACTATCGTTCTTGTTCTATGTTTATCGTTTTTTACAAGTCCATACACCGGAATGTCTAAGCCATATTCTCGAACAACATTCTTTGCAACTCTTACTTGCGTTATACCACCATCCATTAGTATTAAGTTTGGTCTTGGACCATACGGATTTTTTTCTTCTGTTTGATTTGGAAGCAAATATTTAAGTCTTCTCATTAAAGTCTCTCTCATACATGCAACATCGTTTTGACCATCTACTGTTTTTATTTTTATTCTTCTATAGTCACTTCTTTTTGGTTTTGCATTTTCAAACACTACCATACCAGCAACTATATCTGTTCCAGATATATTAGATATATCAAAGCTTTCTATTCTCTTTGGCAATTCTTTAAGCTCTAGTAGATTCATTAAATCTACTAACAATCCTTCATTTTCAATTGTGTCAGTTTTATTTTTTAAGCCTATCATTGCATTCTTTTCTGCCATTTCTATAAAACGCATCTTCTCGCCTTTTTTAGGTATTTTAAACTCAATATTTTGCTTGCCACTAATTTTTATCAAAAACTCTCTTAGGAGCTCGCCCTCCTCAAGTTCGTTTTTAAACATTATCTTACTTGGCACATTAGATTTATTATAATACTGTTTTATAAAGTTTGTTATTAAAGTTTCATCTGATAAATCATCAACATCTTTGAATATAAAGTTTTCTCCACCTATCATTTTGCTTCCTCTGATATGAAACACTTCAAGTGAAGCTTTATCAAGAGATTTAGCTATTCCAATTACATCTATATCGTTTTCTGTAAAATTATCTACTTTTTGTCTTGTCATTAAGTTTTCTATACTGATTTTCTCATCTCTAAGCTCTGCAGCTTTTTCAAAGTTAAGCTCTTTTGATGCTTTTTTCATCTCTTCATCAATCATTTTTAAAATCGTGTCGACTTTTCCATCTAAAAACATCATAACTTGTTTTATTATATTTGCATATTCTTCTTTACTTATATTGCCGTTACATACGCCAACACATCTTTTTATATGATAATTTAAACAAGGTGTTTCAAGCTTTGTAAATATTTTTCTACATTGCTTTAGTTTAAATGTTTTATTTAAAAACTCAACTGTTTCTTTTACAGCAAATGCATTTGTATAAGGGCCGTAGTACTTTGCCAAATCATTTAACTTTTTACGTGTTATTCTAACGGTTGGAAAGTCCTCATTCACTGTTATTTTTATATAAGGATACATTTTATCATCTTTTAATAAAACGTTATATTTAGGCCTATGTAGCTTTATAAGATTACATTCTAATACAAGTGCTTCCATTTCAGAATCAACAACAATGTATTCAAAATGATCTATTAAAGATACCATCTTTTCTATTCTAGCTGATTTATTATTCTTTTGAAAATATTGCCTAACTCTATTTTTTAAAACAACAGCCTTGCCGACATATATTATGTTATTATCTTTGTCTTTCATTATATAAACACCTGGTTTATCAGGTAGTTTTTTTAATTCTTCAGGAATGTTAAACATGTTTTCTCCTTTATATTTCAATATCCTTTTTCTTTTTACTATTTAGCGGATTTTGTGCAGGGTGAATATTGCAATATATATGGCTTATAAGCGCATACCTTGGATCATCTTTATCCATCGTTTCGTACAGCTTTTTCACCTTTTGCTTTTGAGTTTTAGTTAATTTAAATAACACATGTGTTTTTATATGCTCATCTCTAAAGTCAAAATCCTCATTACCAATATACTTTTTGAAATCTTTATTGTCTAAAGACTCATTTAAAAAACTGTTAAAAGAACTATTTGGAAAGTGAGCCATCATTGTCCAAAACTCTTTCATATCTACACCTATTAAAACTTGTTCTTCCCCGTACTCGTTAACTTTTTTGCTTCTTTCTGGTACAAGCCCATAATTAACCTTTGAGTTATTCTTATTTAGGGTATACAAAAGCGATTCTATTGAAAAATCCTTTAAAAAATATATGATATACGAATGCGCTCTATTTAAGAAAGCACCTTGATAATCCGCTGTAAAATCATTATCTTCTTTTGGAATATATCTATCAAAATATTCTTTATATGCCTTTGAATACATTTGAATATACTCTTCTGGCACATATGTAAAATCTTCTTCTTTTGGCATAGCACCATCTTTTACTTTGTTCTTAAATTTTTCAAATTCTGGTTTAGATAGCATATCTAAAAATTTCTTTTGTTTTAGTATTGTTCTTATATCTCTTGGATCAATTCCTCCTGGAATCTCTCCTCTTTCAAGTGTTTCATATAATGTTCCTAGTTTCATTTGCAAATATACGCCATCAGATAATCTTTCAATCACCTTTTCTAATCTGTTTGTATAAAATGCAGAAAGCACAAATAATTCACTGGTATCAAGCTTAGCTAAATATTCGGTAGATGTCAAATTAAGCATATTGAACTTTTCTTTATCATCACTGGTTGTTACTCCTAAAAAGTCCAATCCCATTTTCTTCATACTTTTATTATGAATATCAACAATCTTTTCAAGATAACCACATTCGTCAAAAAAATTAACAATCGTACTTATTCTATTTATTAAACCGTTTTTTATAAATTTCGACATATCCTTATAATATGCCGTAGCATTAGATTTAAAAATCTCTTCTAAGTCTTTATTATACTCAGGTTGTTCAATATAAAAATCATAAATATCTTGTGTTATTTCTGCTGACCCTTGGTTCTTAATACTGTCTAATCGCTCTAGTGCTCCAGCACCATATTTTGAAATAAGAAAGGCAGAAAAATTCTTAACAAGCCTTGGGGTATGTGAAATATCCATAACTATTGGTATAGCGAGCTCTGAATAAATTTTTGAAGCAGTGCTAGATATATTTCTTGGATTATTATCTACAGACTCTTTACTACTAAACATATTTTTTATCATTTGTTTCATAGCTTCACTATTTTTAGTGGCAGAAACCATCTTTTCTAGCGTTTCATAAGCATAATATTCCGTGATATTTGGTTCAACCATCTCTGATAATATTTCTGCTATATATGGATAAATAGCGTCTAAATCTTTTCTTGTATTATCCAAGTCTCCTAATTTTACACCATGTGACTTTAGTAGCTTTGTCACCATTAGCATATTATCTTTCCAAGTATTTTCATTTACATCATATTTTTGAATTTCATCTTTTAATGTGTCTACATCCATTTCTTTTTTATTATTTCACCTACTTTTCGCACATTTTTCTATACATTATTTTACTATATTATTCATTTGCAAACAAGTTAAAATATGCATTTTATTCCATATATTTCCTTGCTTTCGATTATTAGGTATGCTACAATATATAGGTTACTCCAAATTTTGTATATTAGAAAGGGTTCATATATGTTCGTTTCAGCAAGTTCTACCTATGACGAAACTTATGAATATAATCGTTTTTGTCAAATTATCGACCCTATTATTGCCAAGGGGCACAGCGGTCAAAAACTTATTGTCGTTTTAGACAATAATAAGCTCACATGCATGAACAGTTCAGAAAAAACAATTTGCACAATAAAAAATGTTGATGGACTACTTGCATTAGATATTCAATTTCATTTGCAAATATTGAAATTCGAGTTCACTGAATACCGTAGTTCTCCAAAATATTTCAAGGCAATTTACGAGTGTAAGAAAAAAGATTCATTTTCTTGCTAAACAAACAGCCCCACTTTAAGTGTTACTTAGCTCAAAGTGGGGACTGTCTTTATTAAACTTTTATCTTGAGCCTCCTCCGGCCTCCGCCAAAAGAACCTCCGCCACCGCCACCAGATGAGAAGCCTCCTCCACCTGATGAATATGAACTTGCTCTTGCTACAGTTCTAGCAGAAGAAGCACTTGTTACTGTTCTATTCGACATATACCAGATATAATCTAAATCGTTGTAACTTCTGATTGAAGTTTGTTCAATCATGTCTGGATACAACTTTTCGAAGTCTTTTCTTACTTTTTTAGCTATTCCAAATATTTGAGCATACATCAAATATTCTTCAAAAAGCTCCACTTCTATTGCTCCTCTATCATCAATTTTCGTGTAATCAGTCAAGTAATTTTTTAATCCTTTTAGTTTAAAAGCTTCTTCTTTTAATGAAGTTGTATCAACATGTGCTTTTTTCATATTCTCTGACACGTTACTTCCAAACATTTCTATCTCCATAATATCTATTGTACGCTTAAACCAATTCAAAAGACTATCATAGTTTTTATCAGCCCATTTTTCAAGTTCTTTTCTTTCTAATATTCCATCTTTGCTTGCTTTTTCAACCATTATAAACAATCTATTTTCAGCTTTATTTTCGAATTCTTTATCAATTTCATTTAATACTAAGTTTTTATGCTTTCCAGTCGAATCATCTTGCAAAGTCATTCTTTTTTCTTTAATCCACTTTAAGAAAATTGCACCTAAGAAATCTTCTTTCTTTTTCAGTATATTATATTGATATGCTATATAATACGCTTTAAAAATATTTTTATCACAAGGAATATCTCTATAATACTCCTTGTACCTAGATATTTCTTTTCTTTCTTTTCGTGAAGTTATCTTACCAATAGCTGCTCCACTAGTAAAAGCAAGAGTAAATACGACTACAAATACAATTGCAGGTGCTAAATCACCTATTATCTCAAATATATCTGCTATAACATTTGTGCCTTCTGTGTATGCTGTGCTACCTTCTTGTGCCATTTCTAAATACTCATCGAAATTTTTGTTGTATGAGTTTTTCGAAACATCAAAAGTATCTTGCGGAAACTTAATTAAAATAGTCATATATTCATCTCTACCTAAACTTCCATTTGGTTGCATTTCTATATAACCATCATAAACATAGCATGTACCACCATAATTTCCAAAGCCCCAAACATCAAGTGTGTCTTCATATCTAAAATCGCTATGTATTTTTATATACGCTTCACCAATATTTTGTGAAAAGTCAACTAATGTCCAATATGCCATTTGCGAATCATTAAGTCTTGCAACAAAATTCGTTATGTCATATTCAACTTGATATGTCTTTTTGGCGGAATATTCACTGATTCCAAAGCAAATCTCAAAGCCATTATTTATATAATTGATACCACATTTGTTCTTCTTGCCATAAAAATCTTGACTAACATCCCAATTCGTTAATGTCTCAAAGAAATCGTTGTGTTCATCTTTTACTACCAAATTTTTTGCTTCAGATCTTCCAACATTTTTATATGTATGATACCATTCAGTATCTTTTGTAGCGTAGCAATTCCATACTTCTGTTACATGTGCATCTCCACTCGCGTTTATAAAGATATCCATACTAAGAGAATCTATCCTGTTAGCAGCATGCACATTTCCAAAAGATAAAAATACTATAAAAAATAATATTGCACCGTAAAATCTTTTCATTCGTTTTCCCCCTTTTATTTCTTTTATGATACTAAAATTGCATTTAAACCCATTTTATACTTTCCATGGATCTTCTTTAAATGATTCCTCAGTTATCTTTTCTTTTTTCTTCTTTTCTTCTTTTTTTATTGGCAAATATTTTCTTTTTCTATCCTTTTTGTGATAATCCAAATATAAGAAAGCACATATGTATGTTGTAAGTGGTATTGTGAAAAATATTCCAATACTTCCTGCAAGTGCCTGCAAAATCTCAACAATTATTGCCTCACGGTTTAGCAAGTATGTAATTGAGCCACTATATGAAGCAATTAAAAGCGTACATGAAAGTGAGCTTCCTATATATGCAAGTACAAGGGTATTTGCCATCGTGCCTATTATGTCTCTACCTATTTCAAAACCAGCCTTCACAACGCTTTTAAAATCAGGTTTTTCAGAAGCATTTACTACTTCATTTAGTGATGACGAAATATCTATTGATACATCCATTATTGCTCCAATTGCACCAACTATTATTGAACCAAATATTATGGCTCTTAAGTCTATTGGATTATTGCCATCCATGTAGTACAAATACAAAGACTCTTCATTTAAAACTCCTGTTAGTGTTAAAACTTTTGACATTATGTATGTTAGAACTCCTGCAACAGCCGTACCAGACAAGCAGCCTATCATCGATGCAAAACTCTTTTTAGTTGTTCCTTGAACTATTAATAGTGTACTCACTCCTATATACAAACACGTGATAATCGACCAAAGATAAATATTATATCCTTTTAAGATTGCCGGAACATACACATTAAAAACAGATAAGCATGTAAATACCAATGCGATTATTGTATTTACGCCTTTCTTTCTACCAAAAATTATTACAAAGCCAACAAATGCAATTGCAAGTATTATGAGTCCATGTGCTCTATCGTATTGGTCTGCATACCAAATAAGTCCTTCTTCTGACTCATGCTTATAAAGATATATCTTATCTCCTATTTTTAAGTCTGGACTATTTATGCTACTAGTCTGGTCCAACATTTGCAGTGCTTCAACTGTTTCTCCCTTTTCTTCGCCATCAATTATTAAAGCTTTAAAGTGAACATTTATCTCACCATAATCAGATTTTGATTCTGATATAATTTCTTGTACTTCAGATAAAAATAATCTCGAAGATTCATTCTCATCAAAAAATTTTTCATCACCTAATATCATCTTGTTTGCTACGATAATATATAGTAGTGAAAAGAATATCGTAAGTGCATATATAATTTTATCTTTCATTTTTAGTATCATCCTTTGTTATAAATTAAGCAAATTATTGTTTTCTCTAAGCCATTTATCTGATTCTTTGTAATCTGGAATATAGGTCTCAACTAGGTTATAAAACTTAGGACCATGGTTTGCTTGCTCTATATGGCATAATTCATGCACAACAATGGCATCAATCATTTTGCTTGGAAGCATAACAAGCCTTGAGCTAAAATTTAAGGCCTTTTTAGCCTTAACGCAACTGCCATATCTAGTAGTCGCATCATGTACTCTAAATGAATTATATTCTATACCAGTTATAAATCTCCAATATTCAAGCTTTTCTCCTATAATTTGCTCTGTATTCCTTTTAAATAATTTTTTAATAGCTTTTAAAACAGCCTCTGTTCTCTCTTCTTTTACTAAGCCTTGAGGCGTATTTATATAAAAAATTTTATCTCTTTCATTTATTTTAATTTCAACAGTTTTCTTTTTGGTAATATCTGTAATAATTGTGTATTTTTTGCCCTTGTACGAGATTTTTTCACCATTTACCCATCTCTTGATGCCTAAATTCTTATCAGATTTTATCTTAACATATTCTGCATAAAGATATGTTTGATACTTATCTATAAATTTGTCAATCTCCCTTAAAGAAACTCTCGAAGGCTTGCTTATGTATAAAATATCGCCTTTATAGTATGCCTTTATACTTCTGCTTGTTTTAAAATTTCTTACTACAAGTGGGATTTTCTTGCCTTTTATAATGATTTGTGTTTTCTCCATATTTCTCCCTCCTTACGCCATATGTTATCACATTTCACAGATTATGTCATCAGATAAAGCTCAAATAAAAATTTTTTATTTTTTAAAAATGGAAAAAACTGCTACTTTCACAACTTTTTAGTTGTTACTCATAGCAGTCATAATTATTCATTTAATCTTTTGCCTAAGCTGCTTTCTCATCTTTTTCTTCATTTTCTAAAGGATCTTTTATTTCAGGAGCAACAGCTTCTACAGTTGCTTTTGTTCCTTCTTCCTTTTCGATAATTTTTTCTGATTTTTTCTCTTCTTGTTGTTTAGTCTCTTCGCTTTTAGGCTCTTCTATTTGCTCTGTTTCTTCAACTTTAGGTTCTTCTGTCTTTTTCTCTTGTTGCTTTGTTTCCTCTTTTGCCACATTTCCTGATGTTTCTTGAGTTGGCTCTATATCTTTATCATCAGGCTTTTCTTCTGTTTTGTTTTCTGAATCGCCTGATGTTTTTTCTGTTGGCTTTGGTTCTGTATCTCCTGATATTACTTCTTCAGTCTTTTCTTCCACATCACCAGATGTCTTGTCATCAATTTCTGTTTTCTCTGAATCACCAGATGCTTCATCTGTTGGTTGTATTTCTGAATCTCCTGACGTCTCTTTTTCTGGTCTTATTTCTGTATCACCTGAAGTTTCTTCTGATACCTTTGTTTCTCCAGATACTGGTTGTTCTGGCTCTACTACTGTATCATCAATAACTTCCTCATCTTCGCCAGAAACGTCTTCAATTTCTTCTGGAAGTTTATCAGTTATAGTTGGATCTCCATATACTAAAATAACATCTTCTAAGCCGTACTCTTCTGCTAGCAACATAAGTGTTGCTGTTGTCTTAGTTGTCTTAGTTGTCTTTGTTCTGTTAACCTCTATTTGGAAACCTTTGCATCCTGGATATTTTGAAATATCCCATACTAATTTACCATCTTTTATTGAAAGATTATTAGCTGTTAATTCGCTTTCGCTATTAATTGTAACAGTAACTGTTTTTGAAGTTTTATCCTTATAACTTAATTTTATTGGATATAATACTATTCCAGTTACATTAACATCAATCTCTCCTTCTGCTGTTTGTGCTTTATTGATTTCTGAGCCAATCTTTTTAAATGCTTCTTCTAGTTTATCTGCATTTGCTGCATCAAATACTTTATTTGAATCATTATTAACTATCTTTAATAATTCATCTTTCTTATAACTGTTTCCTAAACCGATTGCATAAGCATTAGCTTTAGTAGCATAAAAAGCATTTAATGTTGTTGTATCGCAGTAATATTGGCTTGCTTCTGGATCACCATCTGATAAAACAACCACATAATCTACCGCATTTTCAAGCATGCTTGAACTGTTTAGTACTTGAGTAGCAGCTTTAATTGCACCTCTCATATTTGTTCCACCATCAGCACTTAATTTGTTAATTACTTTATTTACTTGTGCTACTGTAGGATTTTTTAGTGTTCCTTTATTTACAGCATTATTTTCAAATGTAACAATTGTAATTGTTATATCTTCCAAGTTTCTTTCATCAATTATAGATTTTGCAAAGTTTTTAGCAGATTCTTTCATTGCATCTAATCTTGTTTGTGCTGAACATGCATAAAATCCAGCTCCAAATCCATGTCCTTTTGCATATGGATATATCAATTGATTTCTAAATTCTTCTCCATGTTTTACGCACCAATTCATACTTCCAGATATATCTAATACAAGAACAACATTTTTATTTTTGTCTACTTTTACAGAAACTGTTGATTCAATATCAACGCTTGTTGCTCCCTTAGCAGTTGCACCCGTAATTGTTGTTTCTGCTTTCGAACCTGCTGGAGTCTCTTTTTTAACTTTAACGTTATATGTTAATTTATCATCTTTTGAGCTTGCTGTCCAAGTTATTGTGTGAGTTGTCTCGTCATATGAGGCCTTTGAAGGTGGTAGATTTGTTGGTTTTTCAACATCAGCATCTAATTTAATGCTAATTGTCTTTGGATAGCTAACAGCCTCCCCATCTTCTTCAAGAGTTATTTTATACTTCAAAGTATCTCCAGGTTCAGCCTTAACACCGTCCTTTGTTGGATAATTGCACTCAATGTTTGCAATTAATTTACCTTCATTCTTTTTATAGTAGAAGTTTATTACGTTTTCACTCTCATCTGCACTTATTTTTATTGTCTTTGTTGTTGGCTTTACTTTTGTATATCCTGCAACATCTATTGCGTTTTCTGTTACTTCTTCTTCAAATGTTTTGCCATTTACCGTTTTTGATGTTGCTACTTCTGTTGTTGTATTTTCTAAATAGTAATTTACTGTGTAGCTTAAGTCTGTTCTCTTTGTGTAATAGAAATTTATTACGTTTTCACTCTCATCTGCACTTATTTTTATTGTCTTTGTTGTTGGCTCTACTTTTGTATAACCTACAACATCTTTTGCGTTTTCTGTTACTTCTTCTTCAAATGTTTTGCCATTTACCGTTTTTGATGTTGCTACTTCTGTTGTTGTATTT
>CAKPEF010000010.1 GCA_934149305.1 uncultured Clostridia bacterium | reverse complement strand
TTTCAAAATCTCACAAGCCCTTATTTTATGGGCTATTTACCACAACAGTTTTTATATTTTTTTCCACTTCCACAAGGGCAAGGGTCGTTTCTGCCAACTTTGCCTCCTTTGTTTGTTTTTGGTTGTGGTTTTTCTGGGCCACCAGCTTGTTGTGCTGCTTGCATATTCATTACCATATTTCTTATTAAATTTGCTCTTTCTACTCTTTCTCTTGGAACTAAGTGCAACATTGTTTTTACAACAGTTTCATCTATGCTTGATGTCATTTCATTAAAGTAATCGTAACTTTCTCTTTGGAATTCTTCTACTGGATTTTTTTGTGCATAGCCTTGTAGTCTAGCTGCTTCTTTTATTTGTTCTACTGCATCTAAATAATCTATCCATTTGTCATCTACTGTTCTTAATACTACTATTCTTTCTAACTCTCTTACTCTGTCACCAAGTTCTTTTTCTTTCTCTTCATATTTTTGCTTTGCTAACTCTAATACTTTTTCTTTTATTGTCTCAGGATCTCTTTCTTCGCCAACTTTATAATCTACTGTTAATGTTGTTTCTAAGTAATTTTCAAACGCTTCTGTATTTACTGTAGATGTATCATACACATTAAAATATGAATCAACAACTTCATCTATTGTTCTTTTTAACATATTCATTATGTTGTCTCTTAGATTTTCACCTTCTAATACTTTTCTTCTTTCTCCATATATAATATGTCTTTGCTCATTCATTATATTATCATATTGAAGTACATTCTTTCTAGCTTGATAATGAATAGATTCTACATTTTTTTGTGCTCTTTGTATTGCGCTAGTAAGCATTCCCATTTCTAGTGGCATGCTATCATCCATATTTAATCTGTCTGCTAGCATTTGAATTCTTTCTCCACCAAATAATTTCATCAAATCATCTTGAAGTGAGATATAAAATCTTGATTCACCAACATCTCCTTGACGACCGCTACGTCCTCTAAGCTGGTTGTCTATTCTTCTCGAGTCATGTCTTTCTGTTCCTATTATCTTTAGACCACCTGCTTTTATTACTTTTTCTCTATCTTCTTTTACTGTTTTATCTAACTTGTCATATATTTCTTTATATTCTTTTCTAACGGCTAAAATATCTTCATCATCTGTTTCATTTAAGCTTATGGCATTCATTATTACATCTTCTGTATAGCCACGTTTCTTTAATTCATGTTTTGCAAGTGCTTCTGTATTACCACCAAGCATTATATCTGTTCCTCTACCAGCCATGTTTGTAGCTATTGTAACAGCTCCAAATTTACCAGCTTGAGCTACTATTTCAGCTTCTTTTTCGTGATATTTTGCATTTAATACTTCATGCTTGATTCCTTCTTTTTTTAGCATGTCGCTTAATTCTTCTGATTTTTCTATATTTGTAGTACCTACTAATACAGGTTGTCCTTTTTCGTTGCTTGCTCTAATATCTTTTACAACTTCGTTTAGTTTAGCGATTCTTGTTTTGTAAACTACATCATTCTTGTCATCTCTTATCATTGGCTTATTTGTTGGTATTTCAACTACATCTAAGCCGTAAATATCTCTAAATTCTTCTTCTTCTGTTAGAGCAGTACCTGTCATACCACAAAGTTTGTTATACAATTTGAAATAGTTTTGGAACGTGATAGTTGCAAGTGTTCTGTTTTCGTTTGCAACTTTTACATTTTCTTTTGCTTCTATTGCTTGGTGCAAACCTTCGCTATATCTTCTTCCATACATTATTCTTCCTGTATGTTCATCTACTATTAAAACTTCTCCATCTTTAACAATGTAGTCTACATCTCTCTTCATTACACCATTTGCAGCTAATGCCTTATTTATGTGGTGAAGCAATGTCATATTATCCAAATCAGATAAGTTTTCTATACCAAAATATTTCTCTGCTTTTTTAGTACCAGTACTTGTTAAAGTTGCTCTTCTTGTTTTTAAGTCTACTATATAATCATATTGCATATCCTCTTCTGTTTCTTCTTGTTTTCCATCATCTTTTGTTATTATCTTCGCTTTTAATCCCTTTACAAATCTATCTGCTGTTTTATACAAATCATTTGCCTTGTCTGCTGGTCCTGATATAATAAGTGGAGTACGAGCTTCATCTATTAAAATACTATCTATTTCATCGACTATAGCATAATTTAAGTCCCTTTGAACCATTTGCTCTTTTTGTATAACCATGTTGTCTCTTAAGTAGTCAAAACCGAATTCATTGTTAGTTCCATAAGTAATATCTGAATTGTAAGCAGCTCTTCTTTGCTCTGGTGACAAGTCATGCAAAATAAGGCCAACACTTAGTCCAAGGAAATTATATAGTTTACCCATTTCTTCTCCTTGTGTTCTTGCTAAGTAATCATTTACAGTAACTAAATGCGCTCCTTTTCCCTCAAGTGCATTTAAATAAAGTGCAAGTGATGCTGTTAAAGTTTTACCTTCTCCTGTTTTCATTTCTGCAATTCTTCCTTGATGCAAGATTATGGCACCCATCAATTGAACATCAAAAGGTCTTTTTCCAAATACCCTCTTTGATCCTTCTCTTGCAACTGCGTATGCTTCAACCAAAATATCATTTAATGTTTCACCATTTGCAAGTCTTTTTTTGAATTCTTCTGTTTTCGCTCTTAGCTCAGTATCTGATAATTTTTCCATTTCAGGCTCTAATTTGTTTATGTCATCAACATAATGTCTTATTCTATTTATTTCTTTTTCACTATAACTTTTAAAAAGTTTACTTAAAAAACCCATCTTTATCCCCCTGTATATAGGCTAGGTTGTGTTCACTAATTATAATATTTTTCCAATTTTATTGTACTGCTTGCAATTAGTTTTTATGGAGCACACTTAAGCTCCTCTACATTTTTGCAGCAATTTTATATTTTTTCATAAATTAGTTTACACTACTCTAGCTAAGTCTCATTTTTAATATATTTATATTTGTAATGTTTTCATTTTACACTACATCTATACTATACTCTCAGCATAAAAAATGGGAGCACTCAAAATAATGTTAGATGTCTTTAATACCCTCTTTTACCATCTAACAATTAAAGAAGCCCCCTTTTTTACCTATTTTTCTAGTTTTATTTTTCCTTCGTCAATCTCGATTGCAGCTGTTGTTACATCTGACTCTACTTTCACATTTGTAAGCTTTGGACTACCTTGTGAAATTTGTCTTGCTCTTTTAGCTGTACCAATTACTAAAGAATATTTGCTTGGTACTCTTTTTAATAAATTTTGCATTGTAGGTCTAACTATCATTTTAATTTCCTCCCTTTAATTACTAATCTTCATTAACTTCATTTTCATCTGTATCTTTTTCTAGTCTATTTGCAACTGTTTCTGGTTGAACTGCAGATAAAACTACATGATCACTATCCATTATTATAACTGCTCTTGTTCTTCTACCATATGTAGCATCTATTAACTTGCCATTGTCTCTAGCATCTTGTACTATTCTTTTTATCGGTGCTGATTCTGGTGCAACTATTGCGATAAGTCTATCTGCCGAGATGATGTTTCCAAAACCTATGTTTATAAATTTCATAATACCACCCCTTACTATATGGATTTTTTCCTGTGACACACTATGCTATTCGTATCTTATTTTAGGATAGTGTTTTTATAAGTAAGCTTACACTATCTATTCAATGTTTTGTATTTGCTCTCTTATATTTTCTATTTCGTTTTTCATTTCTACAACTGCATTCGTTATATCCAAGCAATTGGCCTTAGAACCTATTGTGTTTGTTTCTCTATTCATTTCTTGTAGTAAAAAGTCAAGTTTTTTTCCAATCGGTCCATCTGCATTTAGCATGTCTTCCAATAATTTTATATGACTTTTTAGTCTTGTTACTTCTTCACAAATGCTAGATTTATCTGCAAATAACACTATTTCTTGTCCAAGTCTATTTTCATCCATTATGTCATTTGCGTTTAACTCATTTACTCTATTTATTAACTTTGCTTTGTATTCTTCTAACAAACTACTAGATCTTTGCTCTACTTCTAAAACATATTTTGATACTTTTTCTAGTCTTGCTTTAATATCATCAGCAAGTCTTTTTCCTTCTTGCTCCCTTGCCGTTTTTAAATTATTAACAGCCATTTCTAGCGCAACCATCAATTCTTTTAAATATAATTCTTCTTCTGCCTCGTTATCTATTATTACCATATCTGGCATTCTCATTAGCGAAGTAGCTGTTATATCATCACCTATACCATATTCATTTATTAAAGCTTTCATTTCTCTTATATAAATTTCGGCAAGTTCACGGTCAACTTTTATGTTTCTTCCTTCATTACTCATATTTACAAGAGAAATGAAAACATCAAGCTTTCCTCTTGAGATATTTTGTGATATATAACTTCTAACCTTATCTTCAAGTGAATTAAGATATCTTGGCATTTTTATAGAAATATCATTATATCTGTGGTTTATTGCTTTTATCTCAACGGTATACTCTCTTCCATTATTTTCGAATCTACCAAGACCAAAACCAGTCATGCTTTTTATCATAATTATTTTTTCTTTCCTTTCGATTTATTCACTTTTTTGCTTATACTTACAATAACTACAATTGCTTTAATCATATAATACACAAGAAATAAAACTGGGAAAGCTACATTTAGCTTATTAAATGGTGCTTCAAAACTTAGATATGTACCCGGAAGTAATGCCGCTGAAATAGCAAGGACAACTAATTCTACACCATAAAGAGCCATGTTCATATCATCTTTTTTATATGCTCTTACAAGCGTAACTACAGCTATCAATAGAAAAATTGCTCCTGTTATTTGTGTCCACATTGTTACAGTTTCTATGTTATAATTAAATACAGTGTACGCACTGCTTACTATACCATAAAATACTTCTACCAAAAGTAACATTAAGCCAACTCCACAAAGCGAATCTATCAATTTATTTCTATCTGTATAATTCATTTTTCTTACTCCTTCTTACTAATTACTAAAAGCCATCAAATTCGTACATCGTCATTGCAATTGTAGCTATTCCCGCTGTTTCTGTTCTAAGTATTCTTGGGCCTAGTGAAACTATCTGGACATTTTTCAAATTTTCTAAGATTTTTATATCTTCATTTGAAAAACCACCCTCTGGGCCTATTACAACCGCAATGTTTTGAGGCTTTGATTTAAAACTTTTTAATATATTTTTTATATGCCTTTCTTTTTCACATTCATACGGCACTATAACTATATCATATTTTGAAAGTTTTTCAATCATATTTTTTAAATTATCACTTTTTTCAATAGAAGGTACCAGTTGCCTTCCACTTTGTGTTGCTGCTTCTTTTGCTATTTTTTGCCATCTAGTTTGCTTTCTATCTTCATTTTTTTCATCTATCTTAACAATGACCCTATCTGTAATAACTGGCACTATGGATTTTACTCCCAATTCTGTACACTTTTGTATTATAAAATCCATTTTATCTGATTTTGGCAAGCCTTGAAATAAAGTTATATTGATATCTGATTCTGTTGTTTCTTTTGAAATCTCAAACATAGTTGCCTCTATCTTATCTTTTTCTATATTAGATATTTTGCAATAATACCTAGTTCCACTTTCATCACAAATTTCTATATCATCTGCTATTTTATATCTTAATACATTTTTAATATGATTTACATCTTCATCAACTATATATATTTTTTCACCATGTATTTGTTCATTTTTTACATAGAATGTAGACATTGATTTCTCCTTATTTTCATACTATCCATAACAAATTTAATGTATACTATAGAATAATTTCTAATCTTTTATATTAAAAAAATCTTCTTTTCTTTCCTGTCTCGAAGTTTTCGCCACTGATTTCTGCAAACTTTTTCAATAGTTCTCTTTGCTCATTATTAAGTTTTTTAGGCACATCAACTATTACAGTAAAATACATATCTCCCACATCTCTACCGTTTAAGTTTTTTATACCTTGACCTCTTAATGTGAATATTGAGCCTGTTTGAGTACCCTCAGCTAAATCATATTGTACTTCTCCTTTTAAGGTTGGAACTTTAATTATTGCGCCAAGCGCAGCTTCGGCAAAAGTAACATGAACATTGCAGAATATGCTATCGCCCTTTCTAGTAAATATGGCATGATTTTTAACGCTGACAGTTATATATAAATTACCTGAAGCTCCTCCTCTAAGTCCTGGTCCGCCTTCACCATTCAATGATATTACTTGACCATTATCTATACCTGCAGGAATTGTAACTTTAATTTTTCTTTGTCTTTTTACAGTTCCTCTTCCTTTACAGGTATCACATGGTGTTGGTATTACAGTTCCAGTTCCACCGCAAGTATCACATGTTCTAACACTTGCAAATGAACCAAGAATTGTATTTTGAGTAACTCTTACTTGTCCTGTTCCATTACATGCCCTACATGTCTCAGCTTTTGTTCCTGGTCTTGCACCAGTACCTTTACATGTTTCGCATTGTTCTTCTCTATTTATTGTTATTTCTTTTGTGACTCCAAATGCAGCCTCTTCAAATGTTATTTCTATTCTTACATTTAGATCTCTGCCTCTTACTGGACCATTTCTATTAGAACGTCCTCTTGAGCCTCCACCACCAAAAAAAGATGAAAAAATATCGTTTAAATCAAAATCTACACCTGAGAATCCTGCTCCACCTGAAAAACCATCAAATCCGCTAAAGCCACTAAAATCACTTGAATATCCATTCGTGCCACTATGACCAAACTGATCATACATGTTACGCTTTTGTTTATCAGATAGTACTTCATATGCTTCATTTACTTCTTTAAACTTTTTTTCGGCCTCTTCTTTATTATCTGGATTTGCATCCGGATGATATTTCTTTGCTAATTTTCTATATGCTCTTTTTAGCTCTTCATCTGTCGCTGTTTTTGAAACCCCTAAAACCTCATAATAATCTCTTTTTTGTTCTGCCATTTATATTTATCCCCCTTAGTGTATTATTACACTTTCTATCATAGAGCTTATATACTTACACGAATAGACGACAGTACTGTCGCCTTTTTATCCGATTATTGAACACTTCATGTTCAATAGTTTATATATTATATTTTATAGTCGCCATGAGGGCGAGCATCAACTTCGCCCTCATAAAACTAATCCTAATTTATTTCGGTTAACTACGATACTTTGATTTATTCTACTTTATAATCAGCATCGTATACTGTTCCATCGTTTCCTTGTGTTGCTCCACCATTTGCATTTCCAGTTGTATTTGCATCAGCGCCAGTATTTGCTGCGTTTGCACCTGTATTTGCATATAGTTTTTCAGAAATTTTATAGAATTCTTGTGTTAATTTTTCTGTTGCAGATTTAATAGCTTCTGTATCTGTTCCTTCCAGTGTTTTCTTTACATTGTCTAATTCTGCTTGGATTTTTCCTTTTTCTTCTGCACTTACTTTATCGCCTAAATCATTTAATGTTTTTTCTGTATTGTATACAAGTGAGTCAGCATTGTTTCTAACTTCGATTGCTTCTTTATTCTTTCTATCTTCTTCAGCATGTGCTTCAGCCTCTTTAACAGCTTGTTCTATTTCATTTTCTGTTAAGTTTGTGCTTGCTGTGATAACAATCTTTTGCTCATTGCCTGTTCCCATATCTTTAGCTGATACGTGAACAATACCGTTAGCATCTATATCGAATGTAACTTCGATTTGTGGTACTCCTCTTGGAGCTGCTGGAATTCCTGTTAATTGGAATCTACCAAGTGTTTTGTTGTATGCTGCCATTTCTCTTTCACCTTGTAATACATGAACTTCTACACTTGTTTGACCATCTGCAGCTGTTGAGAATATTTGTGATTTCTTTGTTGGGATTGTTGTGTTTCTCTCAATCAATTTAGTAAATACACCACCAAATGTTTCAATACCAAGTGATAGTGGTGTTACATCTAGTAAAACTAGGTCTTTAACATCACCAGATAATACACCTGCTTGAATAGCCGCACCAATTGCAACACATTCATCTGGGTTTATACCTTTATGTGGTTCTTTACCTGTAACTCTCTTAACTGTTTCTTGTACTAGAGGTACTCTTGATGAACCACCAACTAAAATTATTTTGTCTAGCTTATCTGCTGTTAAGTTAGCATCTTTCAAAGCTTGATTCATTGGTCCAACTGTTGAATCAACTAGATCTCTAATCAATTCTTCGAATTTTGCTCTTGTTAGTGTTATGTTCATATGTTTTGGACCTGTGCTGTCTGCTGTGATATATGGTAAGTTAATATCTGTTTGGCTCATGCTAGATAATTCAATTTTGGCTTTTTCACTAGCTTCTTTTAGTCTTTGCATAACATCTGGATATGTTGACAAATCTATTCCTTGATCTTTCTTAAATTCTTCAACTAAGTATTTCATTATTCTTTCATCAAAGTCATCTCCACCTAGTCTGTTGTTACCACTTGTTGATAAAACTTCAAATACGCCATCACCAATCTCTAGGATAGATACATCAAATGTACCACCACCTAAGTCATAAACCATTATCTTTTGCTCGTCGCCTTTGTCTAGTCCATAAGCAAGTGATGCTGCTGTTGGCTCGTTTATAATTCTTAAAACTTCAAGACCTGCTATTCTACCTGCATCTTTTGTTGCTTGTCTTTGAGAATCACTAAAGTAAGCAGGAACTGTTATAACAGCTTGAGTTACTTTTTGTCCTAAATAGTTTTCAGCATCTGACTTTAATTTTTGAAGTATCATTGCTGAAATTTCTTGTGGTGTATATGTTGCAGAATCTATTTTAACTTTTCTATCTGTTCCCATATCTCTTTTAATAGAAGATATTGTTCTATCATGGTTTGTTACTGCTTGTCTTTTAGCAATTTTACCAACCAATCTTTCTCCTGTTTTTGTAAAAGCTACAACTGAAGGAGTTGTTCTGTCTCCCTCTGCGTTAGGTATAACAACTGGTTCTCCACCTTCCATAACTGCTACACATGAGTTTGTTGTTCCTAAATCAATACCAATAATTTTTGACATAAATACCATTCCCTTCTTTTATTCGCCATTTATATGGCTTAATTTTAATTATATTTTATATTACTAGTTTGCTACTTTAACCATCGCATGTCTTAATACTCTATCGCCGATTTTATATCCTGTTCTAAGTTCTTCAACGATTTCTTGCTCGCCATAGTCTTTGCTTTCTATGTGCATAACAGCATCATGCAATTCTGGATTAAATGTTTCTTTAACGGTAGGTATAAGTTCGACATTGAATTCTTTCATTACATCTTGCATTTGTTTATGAATAAGTTCAAAACCTTCTTTTGCTTTTGGGTCAGTTGTTTCTGCCACAACAGCTTTATCTAAGTTATCTAAAACTGCAATATACTTTGTGACAACATCACCAACTGCTAATGAATAAATTTTTTCTTTTTCCTTCATAACTCTTTTCTTGTAATTGTCAAATTCTGCTGCTGTTCTTTGCAAATGTTCATAATATTTTTCATTTTCTTTTTTCAGTTTCTCTATTTCTTTGTTTAAGTCGCTTACTGTAATTTCCTCTTGTTCTTCTAGTTCTTCTGCTTTATTCTTCTCGTTTTCTGCCATCTGTATCTCCCCCTTGTTTTATTTTCTCTTGTATAGAGTCGCCAATATATTTAATTACTGGAATAACTTTTTTATAATCCATTCTTTTTGGCCCTATTACCCCGATCGTTCCAACTTCTTTTTCATTTATAGATTGCTTATATGTTATTATTGTAAAATCCTTTAAATCATCAAATGCAGTCTCTTGACCTATATACACATTTATATTGCCATCATAACCTGTCTTTATAAGCTCTTTTATTGCATCTTGTGTTTCTATTATGTTAAGAAAGTTCTTTAATGTTTTTTCTTTCTTTAGCTCTGGAAGATTAAGCATATTTCGTGTGCCATCTAAATATATTTCAGAATTTTCTTCTGTAAGTAAGTTGTTTAGCTCCATAACTAGAGGAACTATTGTATTACTAATGTTATAAAGTTCATTTTCTATATGCATGTTTATATTTTCATAAACATCTTTAAAATTCATTCCTTTAAATTTGTAATTTAACAAGTTATTAAATATTTGTATATTTTCTTCTGGAATTGCACCATCATACCTTACAACACTTTCTTTTATTAGTCCATTGTCAGCTAGTATAACTATCATTAGTCTATCTTGCCCAATTTTTACTAATTTTATTTCTTCAACTGTACATGACTCCGTTTGAGGCCCTGCAGCAATTGCAGCGTAGTTGGTGATTCTAGATAAAATATTTGAAGCTTCTTTTATGAGTTCATCTAATTTTATAACATCTTCTTTTAGTGTGTTATCTATGAATTCTTTCTCTTTGGGCGTTAATGTTTTTTCTTTCATTATTAAGTCTACATATAATCTATAGCCTTTACTAGATGGAATTCTGCCTGCAGATGTATGTGGTTGCTCTAAATATCCTAATTCTTCTAAACTTGCCATTTCATTTCTTATAGTTGCAGAACTAAAACCTAAATTATATTCATTTGCAATTTTGGTAGAACCTACTGGTTCTGCCGTTGCATTGTATTCTTCAATTACAGCCTCTAAAATTCTCTTTTTTCTTTCATCTAATATCATTTTTATCACCTTCTTTGTATTAGCACTTAAATCATCTGAGTGCTAACAACATAATAAAAATATCACTACATTTAGCACTTGTCAATAGCAAGTGCTAAAAATTCACAAAAAAATTTCACCACCAGAAATATATACTTCTAGTGGTGATTGCTCTAGTCCAGTTTAACTACTAAGTCAGCCTCATCTAATTGCGGAAATATTTCTTCTGCAATTTGTGTCAAAACGAAACTTTCAAAATAGTTAACTTGCAAATCAGCTTCTAACTCACACGGCATTGGTAAAAAAAGGCCTCTGTCAACTCTTCTCGCAATACACTTTGAATAAGTAGTATTTACGTAAATTGTAATTGCATCTACAACAATGCCTTTTAATAGAGTTATCGCATGCGGACCTACAAAAATATTTATATGCCCTTTATGCAAAATCTCTACTTTATGGTTCATCTTGTCTGCTTGAATGATAATTGGGTTTTTACGTGACCAATTCGAATAATAATGTGGTGTGTAAGTATATCCTCTTTCTAGAAACTCTTTCACATCATCAATAAATTCCTCTTTTTCAAAGGCTTCTATCGAATCAATTTTCTTGCCATACTTTTCACAAGGGATATCCTCCAGCTCTTTATAATAGTTGTACTGTGAAAGAACTGCTACATTACTACCCTCAATCGCTTCAAACCAATCTTTCATTTCATTGCATAAAGCTATTTTACCAGCACCAATTGGTCCTGCAATAATGATATTTGCATGACAGTATTTTCGCATGCAGTACCTTATTGCATTGGCCACAGTTGATTCTGCAATATTCATTTTTTAGAGTCTTCCTCTCCGCATTTTATGACATGCTTGATAAATATTGCTATTCGTATCGCTATCAAAATAGCCAGTAGAGAACCTATCACCAAAAGCAAGATCTTTGGAAAAGTTTCAACATTTGACAGACATACAAGCGGTAACATTAGTATATCCGCCAGCAAAACACAGATGTAAACGATGAACTGCGAGAGTTCCACATTGGTAAGCCGTCTTTTAGAGTCTTTCATAATTAGTTCTCCTTTTTAGATATAAATTTCAGTTTCATGATAACATGATTTACCAAGAATTGCAAGCATTTTTCTTCTCAGCGCCAAAAAGGCAAGAGTCATAATAACTCTTGCCTCTAGGGTTTAATCGATAATCATCTGCTCACGTTCAGGACCGACACCAATGAATTTCACCGGCACTCCTGTATATGCTTCGATGAATTCAATATACTTTCTTGCTTCACAAGGAAGCTCGCTTCTAGTTCTGCAATTTGAAATATTGCCAAAGTTGCCCTCAAATTCTTTGTAAACAGGTTTTACATTACTGTCTCCGATTTTACTTATGTCGAAGTCCACTTCCTGACCATCAAAATCATAACCGACACAAACTTTAAACTTTTCAAGTTTTCCAATTGTATCAAGATGATTTACTGCCAAAGCAGTGATACCATTGATTTCGATTGCATACTGAAGAGCAGGCAAATCTAGCCAACCACATCTTCTAGGTCGCTTTGTTGTAGCGCCGTATTCATGACCAAGTTCACGAATCAAATCGCCGATTGGATTATCTTGCTCAGTAGGATACGGTCCTTCTCCAACTTTGGACGAATACGCCTTTATCACACCGTAGATTTCGCCCAAACTCTGAGGATTTATTCCGCTTCCGGTGATAATTCCACCAATTGTCGGGTTCGACGATGTCACATACGGATAACTTCCAAAGTCAATGTCAAGCAAAGTGGCCTGTGCTCCTTCACAAATAATCTTTTTGCCTTCTCTTATATACTTGTGAAGAAGCGAAACTGTATCTGTCACGTAAGGTTTAAGGATCTCTGCATAAACCATATACTTGTCATAAAGCTCATAGACATTGAAAACATCATACTGATTGCTAGCGGAAGTACTATAAACGAAAGTCTCATTCTTCCACCGCAAAGTATTCATAAGCTTACTTAAAAAATCATGCTTGTACAGGTCTTCAACTCTAATGCCACAACGTTCATACTTATCGCAGTACGCAGGACCAATTCCACGCTTGGTAGTGCCAATTTTATTTTCCGCACGCCGGTCTTCAAGAAGCTTATCCATCTGCACATGGTACGGAAAAATCAGATGCGCTTTCGAGCTAATTCTTAAGTTTTCTGCACTGTATCCATGGCTTTCGAGATTTTCAATCTCTTCAACAAGAACTGCGGGGTCAATAACAACGCCATTGCCGATGATTGCCACCGTGCCCTCATTCAAAATTCCCGAAGGAATCAAATGAAATTTGAATTCAGTGCCATCTACCTTAATAGTATGCCCTGCGTTATTGCCACCAGTCGCCCGAAGAGCAACATCAGCATCTTTTGCCAAGTAGTCAATAACCTTTCCTTTTCCCTCGTCGCCATAAAAAGCGCCAAGAACAACGTCAACTGCCATAATAATTCTCCTTTTTTTGTGTTACTTGAAGTTATAATACATAACTTCTTAATGTTTAACATTCGTACTCGGCAATTATATCATTGAATTTACATAATGTAAAGCTTTATGTGTTAAAAATTGTTAAAACAATTCATACCATATTATTGTTCAATCTTAAAAGTTAAAAGTGTATATAGAACATAATTGTATTTTACAAAAATGCATCTTAAACTTAGGTGTGCTACATAAAGACATTATAATTCAACATTTGTCATAAGTTAAGGATGAATGGTAACCATACCATCAATTGATATTTTCAAGAAAAGCTAGATACCTAATTAAAATATCTAGCTTTTCTATTTTAAGTTTTATTCACAATTTAAGTAAATAAGTCGTAGCAAGTTCGAAAACTGCATAATTGAAGTTCTTTCATCTTCCTGTTCATCATGGTAAATAGCTTCGGTTATTCTTTGATATAAATCGCTATTTTTATTAAGCCAATCGGATGCATTTACCTTTTGATCTTTTCTTTCTACCTTTGCAAAATGGTCATCATAATAAGTGGTCGGCTCGGATATGATTTGTAAAGCGCAATTCATTGCTACATCAAGATTGATATTAAACTCAAGTTCTTCTAGCTCTGCAATCCTTTTGTTACCCTTAATTGTAATTATAGGATCGTCTATAATACTGTACATTAAGCAACTAGCTATAGTAAAACTGTCCAGCTTATTGACAACTCTACTTTCACATATCCAATCCTTATAGTTATCAAAAGAAATTAAATATTCTGGACTTGTATTAACGTCAAATGCTCTAAACACTTCTTCGCCGAGTTTTTCTAATGTTTTTTGAACTTGAACATTTACCAAGTCTATATAACATTTATACCGTTCTTCTATTTCTAATATCTTTTTTTCCTTTATTATCTGCGCTTCTTGTTTTTTTCTTTTGCTTGTTGTTATTGCAAACATTGTAAACCATACTACCGCATAAACATAAAAAATAATAACAAGTATTACTTTGTTAATTATCGGATAATTTCCAGCCACACAGATGACCAAAGTGGTCGCCCCAAAAAACATCAAAATAAAAAGAGTTACTAAATCCAGAATTCCTTTAAAAATTTGCCTAAAAACACTTTTTTCCATAGCAATTCCCCCTAAAAAATTATTTTTAATAAAACTGTCTCATGTCGTTTTGCAAAAAAGGATATAACATATTAGAATAAAGAGAGTATATCATCTTTTGGTTTAGATTGCAAGGTTTGTTGATTATAAATATATATGATTCCGTTTCAGTTTATGCGTAATCTGATACTACATGCAATGCATGTTTAGTGTATAGCTAAGTAGCAGATGCCTTTGTATGGATAAGAATAGCACCTATTGGGGGTACCTAATAGGTGCTACTTTTTATTGATAACTTATTTTAGCTATCTATGTTTTTAGGTTTTAAGTTAATCGAAATTTACTTTTGGTACTTCTTTTGCACTTTCATCTGCTTCAAAGTATTCCATTGGATAATATCCAATCATTTCTGCTATTATGACATTAGGAAATCTCTGAACTGCCGTATTATAAGCATTCAATTTTTCATTGTAATACTGTCGTGCTACTGCAATTCTGTTTTCTGTTCCTGCGAGTTCATCTTGCAATGCTATAAATTGTTCACTTGCTTTGAGTTCTGGATAATTTTCTGAAATTGCAAGTAATCTACTAAGTGCAGTATCTAGAACATCGTTTGCTTCACTTATGCTTTTAATATCTCCACTTTCGATGCTTCCTGCAAGTTTCGTTCGTGCGTCTGCAACTGCTGTAAATACTTCTTCTTCATGCTTTGCATATCCCTTAACCGTTTCTACTAAGTTTGGAATAAGATCGCTCCGCCTTTGAAGCGCTGTTTCAATTTGAGCTTGTTGCATTTTGACGTCTTCTTTTAGGGTTAACAAATTGTTTCTTGTACCGAAGATCCAAAATACCACCATTACTACAGCAACGATACCAACTAATATTCTTGTGCTACTTTTCATTGCGAGTTACCTCCTAGTTGTTTTGTTTTTGATTTACAATTTATTATCGTGAAGCGCCTCCGCCTCCAGAAAAGCCTCCGCCAAATCTGCCACCTGATGAGCCTCCTATATAACTTCTATGGTATCTACCAGATGAGTTACCATTATCACAAAGGAGCCAAATAATTATCATTACAAGGAAAAGAATAAAGATCAGTAGTAATACTTTCGATAAAGTTATCTCTTCATCATTTTCGATCGACATATTTTCTTCCAATCCTTGAATATCAATTTCATACTCTTTAGCAAGAACATTTAAAACGGCTTTCACCGTCATTTCTGTTGCTTTAGTGTACTCATCGTCTCCGCGATAAGGAACGAAGTAGTCATCGAGTAGCCGACCACATTTGGAGTCATTTAAGCATCCTTCTAATCCTCTACCTATTTCTAGTCTGACTTTTTTATCAGAGCGAGAGAATAAAAGCAATACTCCATTGTCTTTTTCTTTTTTACCTATGCCCAAGGTGTTAAATAGGTCATTTGCATAATATTCAACACTTCGACCAAGCAGACTTTTTACTGAGACAACAGCAAACTCAACTCCAGTTTTCTCTTCAAGTTCTACTAGCATTTGGTTGAGAATTTTTTCTACATCATCATCAACGATATTATCTTCATCGTAGATATAAACATTCTCTTCAACTGTTGGAATTGGTATTTCCTCTGATATAACGCATGCCGTAATCATGTTCATAAGCGCTACAATTACCACAAGTAATACCAGATAAGACGTTATCCGCTTTTTGCTCATAACTTTTTCCTTTCTCAGATTACAATCTGATTTTTTATATATGCGATTTTGCTTGGCAATAATATATCACAGCTTAAGATAAATTTCAAATTTTATATTATTTCCGTTGATTATAAAGTATAAATTTTAACTTAATTCAAGTTAAAAAGGCAAATTTTCCAGTGTTCTGTTATCTACATCAAATATTTCGAGTGTTTTCTCTTTTTTTATTTCTAGCCCAAACATTTCAGAAAGACTTAAATACAAATAATTATCTTTTGGCAATTGTTTTAATGATTTTTTAACAAATTCATACCATATTGGTCTATTTCTATATCTTAACCTATCAGATATCATATCAACTAAATCAATTTGCTTTTTAATACTTTTACCAGCAATTATAAAAAAGTAGTTTTTCAACAAATAATCTTGCAAAAACCCATTTGAATTGACGGTTGCTTTTGTTACTATAACATCAATAATTTCTTGTAAATTGCTGAAATTTTCTAATATATGTATTGAATTCTCTAAAATATAACCGTTTTTCTGTTCGACTGGTACATATTCTCCACAATCGTATTCGAAATCCAATTCCAAATTAGAAATATCTTCCTTTGCTACATCTTCTATTTTAGTCTTTGTTAAATCCGATAATTTATTCCAAATATTTGTAGATATAAATTTTAAAGATGAAATAATGTCCTTTTCAGTTATATCCCCAAATAAATCATTTTCTATTACTTCACAATAATCATGAAACTCTTTTTCTGATAAATTATTCACCAATTCATCAATTATTTTATCCTTTAATTTTGTTATATTATTTCTGTTTTTATAAAGCATTACTGCTAATTCAAAATATTTATTACTAGGAATAGTAGAAATCAAGTTTTTGGCATACCTTTCCGTATTGGGGAATAATTCATTTGTAACTTCTAGATACCAATCATCTATGCTATTTATACTTTTACTTCCAACTACTTCTTCTAAAATCACTTCATCTAAAAGAACTAATATTGCATCTGCAATTTCTTTTGAATATTCTTGTTTAGAATGACTCATGGGATTTCTAAAATATTCAATTAATCCCTTTGATAAGTCCATAATACCCCTATGTTTATTCTTATCGGTCTCAGTCTCTAACTTATTTATCTTTATTAAAGGATTTTTTTCAGAAAATGCTTTATTAATTAAGTCGACACCATCATTATCTTTTAAATCTGATTTTTTTCTTATTTCAGTTGTTAAACATAGTAAAGCGTCTCTTACAACTTCGGTATAATCCTTATTTTCATAATGTGTTTTTATTGATTCATTTAATATTTCTTTCACATAAAACTCCTTTCAATGACGATTTTTTCAATTATTTATCAGCCAAATTTTCGATCTTCTCAATGCTTTTACTATTTTGTAAAGTTTGTAATTGCTTTTTAGCAATTTCATTCAATCTCTCTAACCTTTTACTTTGTTCCATCCCTTGATTTATGAGTTCCGCATTAACATTTTCTAAATTACTTAAAATTACAAGTTGAAGAATATTAGCATAATCCCTCATATTACCACTCACATTAGGATTTTTGTCTTTCCATTCCTTAGCTGTCATCCCAAATAAAGCAACATTTAATATATCTGCCTCGCTAGCATAAGCATATGATTTTTGACTTTCTGTCAACTTAGGAATTAAATTTTCTTTTATGCTATCAGTGTGTATTCTATAATTTGTTTTCGCCAGTTCTCTTCTAACAGACCAATTTATTTTCTTTTGATAACTTTCATCTTTCTTTAATCTTTCGAATTCTGTAATCAAATATAAATTAAATTCTGGACTTATCCAACTTGCAAATTCAAAAGCAATGTCCGGATGTGCATATGTACCACCATTTTTACCAGATTTAGAAATAATGCCTATAGCATTCGTTTCCTTTATCCACCTTTGCGGTGACATTGTAAAAAAATGGGTACCCGCCTCTGCTTTAAAGGAATCGATTTCGACCCCTTTTAAATTCGGATTATGCATTTGTTCCCAAAGGGCTAAAAATTCAATATTCATTTTTGCCCTCATCCAATTTTTTATCACATCTTTCGGCTCTAAAGGATTTTTGTATCGGGCTAAATCAGTCAAAGAAATATAATCAATATCTTTTATTCTAATTATACTTACTAAGTTATCATTTACATTCATTTCTGCTTTCATAAGTTCTTTTTTCAAAATCATCACATCCTCGCATATATTATAGAACTTTAGTTCTCATTAGTCAATAAAATCAAGCTAAATTGGTAACATATATTTTGCAAAACTACAAAAAACCTTACAAACAATTAAGTTTATAAGGTTTTTTGAATTAGTCTATAATCGTAAAATTATTAAGATCATTCTCATCTATATTAATTAATTTTTCAGTAAAAACTCCATTTTGTTCTCTTAATTCATAATGTCCCCTTGCAAATATACCTATTCCCTCTTCAGATTTTTCTAGTAATTTTCCTTGGTAAATAGAATATAGTACTACATCATTTTCTACTTTTATTTTTTCATGATCGATGAAAAATTCATATACTTTTTCACCATATTCATTAAACACATAAGCATATCCGCCAGCAAAATCATAGTTATCTGTACAAATTATGTAATTTTTAAACATTACCAAAGTAGCACAATCTATTAAGTTTGCTTCATACTCATGTACAATATTTCCATTAATTTTTACTACTAATTGATTTTTTACTGATATTGATAATTCGCCACTATTATTACCTATTTTAAATTCTCCCAAATTTAATTCATGTTCTTGATTACTTTGTATTTCTAGTTTATTTCTCTCTAATAATTCAGATATACTAATTGGCTGTGTTAAATCTAATGTAATATTTTTAAATTCACTATACAATTTATATTCACCTGATGTGTTTTCACCAGAATTGGCAATACTTTCTTGATTTTGATTACTATTGTTTTCTTGCATATCACTGTTTACATTTTTCTTTGTGTCACATCCTACTAAAAACAGAACAGATATTATAGATAATACTAGTATTAGTTTCTTCATAAAAATCTCCTTTACTGCCTAAAAATGGGCTACATTAAATCTTTAAAACTATTGGAGCCAATAGCCGGAATCGAACCGGCGACCTACTGATTACGAATCAGTTGCTCTACCAACTGAGCCATATTGGCAACTACTATTTATTATACAATTTTAATCAATAAAAGCAAGTGTTTTTTCTTGCTTTTATTTAAATTACTTGTTACATAAGTTACTGTTCAGCCTTAAGGTAAATAAGCATTAACTAGTAATGTTTTTATGGAGCACATTGTGCTCCGCTACTTTTTATAGCACACATTTAGATTTGATATATACTTTTATTTTGAAGACTGAATAGTAACTTACATAATAAATTAAACTCTTTTATTGGATTACATACATCAGGACTGTAACCATTTTTGAGTTGCTTTTGTTTTTATCTCTTTACACAAAATCACCCATAGTATATCATGTATATATATTGTTTTAAAAGGGGGCTTTTATTTGAAAATTTTAGGTTTTAATTTATTGATTTATGTTTCTAGCATTGTTGCAGGATTTGCTATTCCAAAAATATCATCATATATACCACGGCAGTGATTTTCAAGCTTTCTATGCTTTAGCAATTTTTCTTTTGATGGCTTGGGGGTTATCAAAGATCGATACTATAAGGAGAAAGTATTTAGACATTTCAGATTTTAAATTTAACATCATTTTCATACCTTCTTGTTTGCTTTTTCATTTTTTAACTATTGTAATATATCCCTACTTTTTTGAAGAATATTATTATTCTGATCTAGTGATGTGCACTATCATAGGATTTGTCACTTACTTTGCACAACATATTTTTATAAAAACTTTAAAAATGCAAAATGGTTGGAGGCTTATTTCTCTTTTGGCAATAACATTTTTTATAAGTTTGGTCTGCTTAATTATTAGCATAAAAGAGTTTGATAGCTTTTTATCCCCACTGATTGCAACTCTTCTTCCACTTATTTCTTTGTTTGTAGCAAATTCTATTAAAAACGAATATTTGAATATTTCAAGTCGAACATTTTATTTTACAATAATACTTTTATATTCAGTCATAAATGCTATTTTTTCATTTATAACATTCTTATTACCTTTAGGCACCTTTCCTGGCTGGAATGATCTTTGGCTTATAGTTGCTCCCATAGGTTGGGAATTTGAACTTGCCATATACTTAATAATATGTTTTGTAATATTTATAATTAAAAAAATAATAAATAAATCATCAAACGCTCAATAAATTTTGCTTACAGAAAAAGCTTCTCATTTAGGGAAGCTTTTTTAATGTATTATTCTATTTATTAAGTTCTTCTAATATAAATTTATTTAATATTTGTGGGTTTCCTTTGCCTTTCATTTCTTTCATACATTGTCCTACTAAGAATCCAAGTGCTCTGTCTTTTCCTGCTTTATAATCTGCTATTGAACTAGGGTTTGCTGCCATTATTTTATCTACTACTTCTTTTATTGCTTTTTCGTCTGATATTTGCACTAAGCCTTTTTCGGCAACTATTTTTTCTGGGTCTTTTCCCTCTTCCACCATTACTTCAAATACTTCTTTTGCTATTTTGCTACTTATTGTTCCTTTGTCGATTAACTTTATTAACTCTGCAAGTTGCGTAGCTGTAAATGGCAATTCTGTGTATTCTATTCCCTTTTCTTTTGCTATTCTTATTACATCTACCATTATCCAGTTGCTTACTGCTTTTGCGTTACCGCATTCTTTTGTTGCTGCTTCGAAAAAGTCTGATAATGCTTTTGATGATGTTATTATTCCAGCGTCATAATCTGGCAATTTCATTTCTTCTACATATCTTTTTCTTCTGCTTTCTGGTAGTTCTGGCAATGTGTCTTTTATGTTTTGTATATATTCTTCTGATAGGTTGATTGGCAATAAGTCTGGTTCTGGGAAGTATCTATAGTCGTGCGCATCTTCTTTTGTTCTCATTGCATATCCTTCGCCTTTTTCATCATCCCATCTTCTTGTTTCTTGATATATAACTCCGCCTGATTCTAATACTTCTTTTTGTCTTTCTATTTCAAATTGAATTGTTCTTGCTATTGCTCTAAATGAGTTTAAGTTCTTTGTTTCTGTTCTTGTACCGAATTTTTCTTGTCCAACTGGACGAAGTGAAAGGTTAACATCTGCACGAAGTGAACCCTCTTGCATTTTACAATCTGATACTCCAATGTATTCTAATATTCCTTTTAATTTTTCAACATATGCTACTGCATCTTCTGCCGATCTCATATCTGGTTCAGATACTATTTCTATTAGTGGTACGCATGCTCTGTTTAAATCTACTAGTGTGCCACCTGTATAGTTATCGTGCACTAGTTTTCCTGCATCTTCTTCTATATGTATTCTTGTTATTCCTATTTCTTTTTTCTTTCCATCTACATCAACTTCCAATTTACCATGTTGGCATAATGGCAAGTCGAATTGTGATATTTGATAAGCTTTTGGTAAATCTGGATAGAAATAATTTTTTCTATCTTGCTTACTGTATCTAGCAATTTCACAATTTGTAGCTAAACCTGCTCTTACAGCATATTCAACTACTTTTTCATTTAATACAGGAAGTGCCCCCGGCATACCTGTACATACTGGACAGCAATGAGTGTTTGGTGAACCACCAAATTCTGTTGTGCATCCACAATATATTTTTGTCTTTGTTGAAAGCTCCGCATGAACTTCAAGTCCAATTATAACTTCATACTCCATTATATAATTCTCCTTTTCGTATATAAGTTTTTGTGTCTAATATATTTTAGTTATTTTTATTTTGTTCAAATGTATATGCAACTCTATACAAAGTCTCCTCGTCGAAATGCTTGCCTATAAGTTGCATTCCTATTGGCATTCCGTTTTTGTCTTTTTTGCATGGTACTGATATTGCTGGTACTCCTGCTATGTTTATTGGAACTGTAAGCAAGTCTGCCATATACATTTGAAGTGGATCATTTATTTTTGAACCTATATCAAATGCTACTGTTGGTGCAGTTGGTGTTAGTAGCACATCGTATTTTGAAAAAGCCTCTTCAAAATCTTTCTTTACTAATGTTCTTACTCTTTGAGCTTTTTTGTAATATGCATCATAGTATCCTGAAGATAATACATAAGTTCCAAGTATTATTCTTCTCTTTACTTCTTCTCCAAAGCCCTCTGTTCTGCTGTTTGCGTATATATCATGTAAATTTTCATAATTTTTAGTTCTATATCCGTATCTTATTCCATCATATCTTCCAAGGTTTGAACTTGCTTCTGCACAAGCGATTATGTAATATGTTGGAAGTGCATATTTCGTTCTTGGAAGTGAACATTCTTCTACTGTAGCCCCAAGCTCTTTTAGTTTTTTTGCAACTTCTAATATTGCTTCTTTAACTTCTTTATCTACGCCATCTTCCATAAATTCTTTTGGCAAACCAACTTTCAAGCCCTTTACATCATTTACTAAAGATTTTGTATAATCTTTTACTTCAACATTTGCTGATGTTGAATCGTGTGCATCGTGACCAGCTATTGCATTTAACAAAATCGCATTATCTGTAACATCTTTTGACATTGGACCGATTTGATCAAGTGATGATGCAAATGCTACTAATCCATATCTTGAAACTAGTCCATATGTAGGTTTCATTCCTACTATTCCGCAGAAAGATGCTGGTTCCCTAATTGAACCACCAGTGTCACTTCCAAGTGTAATCGGTGCCATATCTGCTTTAACAGCAGCTGCACTACCACCTGATGAACCTCCTGGGACTTTATTTAGGTTTACTGGATTTTTTGTTGTGAAAAATGCTGAGTTTTCAGTAGAACCACCCATTGCAAATTCATCCATATTTAGCTTTCCAAGTATTATTGCGTGCTCTTTTTCTAATTTTTCTATAACAGTAGCATCATAAGGTGATACAAAGTTTTCTAACATTTTTGATGCACATGTTGTTTTTATTCCTCTTGTACATATGTTATCTTTTATTCCTATTGGAATTCCTGCAAGACTACCAAGTTTTTCGCCTTTATCGAATAAAGCTTGTACCTCTTCTGCCTTTTTTAATGCTTCTTCTTCGCATACTGTTATATATGCTTTTATGCTATCATCTTTTTCTTTTATTTTATCTAAAAAAGCCTTTACAACTTCTGGCACTGTTATTTCTTTTTTATCGTACATTTCACGAATTTCGTGAGCTGTTAATTCACATATATTCTTCATGTATTTTTAGTCCTTTCTTTTTATATTTATTCCATCATGCTAGGAAGCGAATATGCTTCACCATTGCTACTTGGTGCATTCTTTAAAAGCTCATCTCTATCAAAAGATTCTTTAACTTCATCTTTTCTAAAAACATTGCACATATTACTTGCAAATGCTGATTCTTCTATTCCATCTGTATCAAGCTCATTTATTTTATTGGCAAAACCAACAATTTCTTCCATGCTAGCTCTATATTTTTCAATCTCAGCTTCAGATAAATTTAGCATACTTAGTTTTGCTATATGTTCTATATCTTCTTTTTTGATATTCATTTATATCATTCCTTTCTTCTTGTGGCTGTGTTTACTAATTTATGGAGCACACTGTGCTTAAGCTACATTTTTACAGCATGTTTTATTTTCAAAAATTAGTTTGCACTACCATCCTTGCTCATTATATATTTTTTTATGCTCTAGGTCAATGTTTCTACACTTTAAGTGCCCCATCTTTATATTCTCTAACCATCACCTTTTTTATTATTGGTGCATTTTTTATTTTCTCATTTGATTCTACTTTTATATAATTTTTTGTGTGTCCCTCGTTTTCGTTTTCAAACAACACTTCTATTTCTTTGCCTATGTATGGTTTTGCAAAGTCTTCTTCGTTTTCTTCTGAGAGTTTAATCAAAATATCACTTCTTTTATTTTTTGTGTTTCCATCGATTTGATTTTTAAACTCGGCTGCTTTGGTTCCTTTTCTAGGTGAATACTTAAAAACATGCATTTTTGAAAATTTAATTTCTTTCAAAAACTCATATGTTTTTTCAAACTCCTCATCAGTCTCACCTGGAAATCCAACGATCACATCTGTTGTTAATGCAACTTCTGGGATATTATTTCGTAATATTCCAACAATTTTCTTGAAATCCTCTGTTTTATATCTTCTGTTCATTCTCTCTAGAGTTTCATCACATCCGCTTTGAAGTGATAAATGAAAATGATTACATACCTTTGGGAGATTTTTCAATCTCTTAACAAACTCTTCTGTTATTATTAGTGGCTCTAAAGAACCAAGTCGTATTCTTTCGATTCCATCAATATCGTGAATTTTTTCTAGCAAATCAATAAGAGTAACTTTTTCACTAAAATCTTTGCCATATGATGATATATGTATACCTGTTATTACAATTTCTTTTATTCCACTTTTAGCTATTTCTACAATTTCATCATATATTTCTTGCATTTTTCTACTGCGTACAGGACCTCTTGCGTATGGAATTAAACAATATGTACAATATCTATCGCATCCATCTTGCACTTTAATTTCTGCTCTAGCCTTATCTGTATAAGCTACACTTCCCCATTCTATATATTCTCTTTGTTTCATTATATCGCTTACTTCTTGAATTCTACTTTTGCTTTTTATAAAATCTTCTACACATTTTACTATATTTGCTCTATCATTAGTTCCAAGAACTATGTCTATCTCTTTCATTTTAGAAAGTTCATCTTTTGCTACTTGTGCATAGCATCCAACAACACAAAGAATACTTTTTGGATTTAATTCTTTTGCTCTTCTCAAAATTTGTCTTGATTTTCTTTCACTCATATTAGTTACTGTACAAGTATTTATAATATATATATCCGCTTTTTCTTCAAAATCAACACTTTCGTAACCATTTTCTTTAAACAATTCTATCATTTTGTTACTCTCATATTGATTAACTTTACACCCGTAATGTGTATATAGCTACTGTTTTTTTATTCATTATTATCACCTTATTTATTCTTTAAAGTTATTACATTTATTTCTGGTCTATTAAAAAATCTAAATCCCCTAACACCTTTTCCTAAGCCTCTACTTACTATCAGTTGTTTTCCTGAAACTTCATACAATCCGTGAATCGTACTTTGGAAATAGCAATGTGTCTGGCGAAAATACTCCGCCGATAAATGGTATTCTAACCATTCCACCATGTATATGTCCAGATAGAGTTAGGTCAGCTCCCCACGCAGCGTAGCTTTCTATAAAATTAGGGTTATGTGCAAGAAGTATGTTGTATTCATCATCATTTATCTTGGTATTAGCCATTATCTTTTCTATTGTTTCTAATGTAAATTCTTCTTTTTCGCCTTCAGTTTTTGCTGAATAATATCTTAAATTGCACCACAATCCGTATAAATTTATTTTCTCATCTTCTTTTACAAGCTCAACTTTTTCATTGTCTAAAACTCTAACACCATTCGCTTCTAGAAAATCTATTATTACATTCTTATTTACTTTCTTCATGTTTTGTTCATGATTTCCAACAATATAATATATATCGTATTTTTTGACTAGAACTTTTACTAGTTCAAAAAAGTTATCGAAATTGGTATCGTTGCAATTTACCATGTCGCCAGTCATAACTATTATATCTGGATTAATTTCATTTATTTTTTCAATAAGTTTTTCATTTTTGTTTCCAAAACTCTTGTTATGCAAATCTGATAAATGCAATATTTTATATCCATCAAATTTACTTGGGATTTTCTTGTTTTTAATGCAAAACTCAGATGTTGTCAAAACATTGCTATCTATGTATAACTCAACAAAAAAGAACGCTATTGCTAATAAAACTATTCTTCTTAATATCTTCATTTGTACCCCTTTCAAATGTAATCTCAACTTTTATAGTATACCATAATCGCCATATCTATGCAAGAAAAAGGGAATGACATATGTCACTCCCTCTCATAATTTCATTCTTTCTCTTTTTCGATTTCCTCAAGAACACATTTCATGTTGTATTCCTCAAGAACATCTCCAAAGAAGTTGCTCACTTCCACTTCTTCCAAAGGCTTTATGGATTCATTTGAAAGCTCATATGCCTCATAAAGCATAGGAATATGAACACCTATTTCGAATGTTTCAACAATCTGCTTTTTCAGTTTTTCCTTCACTTCCCACTCTCCATGATTAAGAATTACTCCTCTCATAGCTGGGTACATGAAGAATTTTTCAAGGACCTCTGACCAATAACCATGCGAAGAGAAACCGTGAAGCTGAATCGTTTCGCAGTGCTTCTTGTATCTCGAATACCCTAAATCAACAATCTGCCCACACTCAGTATTAAGCAAAATGTTGCTTGGACTCTCGGGATATATCCAGCCACAAAATACGAAAACAGCATCAGACTCTTGAATGAGCCTGTCGAAGAAATCGACAACTCTTCCACCATTTCCATTAGCAGAAGAGGTAACAATCACCTTCGGGCCGGGAGTATTAAGAAGCTGTGTGTGTTCAGACATCTTAGTGATAACCTCAAAGTTTTCAAGACTGAAAGGATCCTTTCCAAGGTCCTTAAACCAGAGGTCATCCGTGTTATCTGAATTCATTCTCTTTTCATACTCCTGCTTGTAAAAGTTCTGATAACAAACCAGCTCACTAAATGCAAGCGGAGCATCAAAGTACGTCTTAAACCTCGCACCTTTAGCATACATTTTGTTTATCAGATATACAATCATCGCATCCCTGTCCAAAGAAAAACCCGAGAGTACGATTGTTTTGCCCTTTCTGATCGACTTGTTGATTAGCTTTTCAAGGATGCTAATCGAATCTTTCAGAGTTTCTTTTGGCTGCTCGACACCATGGAGAGATTCAATTACACCATATTCAATATCGGTATTAATGCATCCATCCTTACTTTCGTAAAGAAGCGAGTTGTACGGTCCGATATCTCCTGTGAATAAGACACCTAACCTTTCATTATTCTCCTTATAATACAATTCGAACTGTATTGCGCCATTTTGGTGAGTTGTAGGAATGAACCTTCCAAATACCTTGCCATCAAATATGGTAAAAAGCTGGTTAGGCTTAATAACCTCATAAAGTGGTGTTAATCCATTTACATCCTCCAACGAGTACAAAACAGAGGCTATGATGTCATCCAACTGAGAGATTGCAACATCATAATTCTTGACGTCTCTACACGTTACCGCCTTTTTCCTCTCTTTTTCATACTTTCTTTTCTCAGTCTTGAGCTTTGTTCCTCCAAATTTGCTATACTCGGAGTTTCGAAGATTGATATTTGCTGCATCCTGAAGTATAAGCTTTCCTTGAGCTCTTGTTTGCTCCGTTATATACACTTTGCCAGCAAAACCATCCTTGTAAAGCTTAGGAAGCAGTCCGATGTGGTCATAGTGTGCGTGCGTTATCACGACAAATTCAATCTTTGTCGCATCAACTGGAAAATATGCGTTGCGATTGTCTGTTCCTTGATGGCCTCCAACATCTATCAAGCCGTACCGGTTCTTGCCATCGATTTCTATCGAAACCAACGTTGAAGAACCCGTGACATCATCACCAACGCCTCCCAAAAACATAAGCTTAACTGTAGGTTTCTTGCCAGATTCTGACTTTGTCATATCAAAGCCTCCCTTTAAAGTTTTAAAAGTATACGCTAAACCTAAATTCCAAGGTCATTTTATTATATTTCATACCAAAAATCAACACAATTCGTATCGAATGTAAATATTATTTTATTAGTTATAGGTCAACTAAACTTTTTTTCCGAATTAATGCTATTCTTAATTCAATTACAAAATATTTACAATTGAAAGACATTCTCTTTTTATTAAATCATCTAAACCCGATATAACCTTTTGCTTTTCTAGGTCAAAATCTTCTTTCTTCATATTTTTATAGTAATGAAAGCATTCATATAAATTTTCCTCTATATCTCCAACTAAATCGTGAGATTGAAAAATTATAAGAGTACCTTCGTTTGAAAGCCAAATATTCTCAAGGTCAGTTATCATCTGTTCATTAAAAAAATTGTCTTCAAGTTCTTTTGACATTTCAGTCAATTTCTCATCAAACTCACTTTTTATATCTTCATAATATTTATAAGTAAAATAACTTCCTGATATTATTAATCCTACGATTACAGTTATAATAATTAAATCTCTCATTACATTACCCTCTTCTTTTTTGGCAGTATATATTGCCTTTTTCATCTGCAATAAGCACTAGTATTTTATTGAGCGTTAATTTTATTTCTCTTATTCTATCATTTAGCCACTTATCATCTTTTTTTATAGCCAAAATATTATTTTCTATTATCTTTCCCTCCAAAATCAGCACTCTTGGATACCCTGTATATTCTGCTTGTATATTCATGTCTCCAACTGTAACTTGATTCTTCTCCATTTTGGGTATTACACTTATTTGTCCACTAGTCTCTAAGATGGCATAATCAACATCTCTAATGTCTGGGTATCCAGCAACTCTTATTTGCTCTAGTAAACCTTCAAGCGAATACCTCTGCTTTTTTAAATTATTTTCTAGTATTTTTCCTTTTTCAATTAGTATTGTTGATTTACCTGTAAATAACTTATGAAAGAGCGGAATCTTTATATTTAAATACGAAAATGTAAGTTGTCCAACTAGCAATGATACTATTGGAATTAAGCCTTGTAATAACGGAATATTTATATCCTGCATTGGAACACTAGCAACATCTGCAATCATTATTATAACCACTAATTCGAATGGTTGTAACTGTCCAATTTCTCTTTTACCCATTAGTCTAACAGCTATTAAAACTAAGATAAAAACAATTAATGTTCTTAAAAATATGGTTGCCATTTCGCACCTCCTACTTAATTCGTATTTTTAACCAAAATGGAAATTTTATGCATAAACTATGCATCGTGGCAAATAATATCTAATAAGTAACATTTTAAATTTTAGGAGGTTTTTATATGAGTAATAATATTAGAAGTGCCACAAACTCTATGACAATAGGAGGCGTAATTTTAAGATTTATAACATCTGCCATTGTCCTTGCTATAACAGCATTCTTCACACCTGGTTTTCAAATAGCATCATTTTTAACACTACTTTTATCAGCAGTTGTTCTAGCAATACTTGATTACTTAGCAAATGCTATACTTGGAATTAATACCACACCTTTTGGAAGGGGCATAATTGGATTTGTAGTGTCTGCAATTGTACTTTATGCAACCCAATTCTTTGTGTCTGGTTATTCAATCACTTGGATTTCAGCAATAATTGGTGCACTAATATATGGAATAGTTGCATCAATAATTCCAGGAAAACAAGCAATGTAAATTTAAAAATTAACACAAAAAATGCGTGAAGTTTTTCACGCATTTTTAAATTTTATTTATTTTATAACTTCAACTATTTGCTTCTCAAGCTCGCTCAATCTTTCCATCTTCTTTGAAATTTCTTCATCAGTTGTCTCTTTCTTCAAATCTGCATTTAAGTAAGTCGTCATATCATCCAACTCGTCTCTCAAGTTTTCTAACTTTTGTAGTAATTCTAATCTAATAAACTTGTATTCATTTGGTGACCTTAATTCTCCAACTTTGCTTATTCTGTAATCAGATACTTCATATACATCCCCACGCATTGGAATATCGACAGGAATATTAAACTCTTCTCCAATTTTTCCAGCTAAAACATTTTGTGCCTCTTCATCACCATGAACTAAATATATTTGCATAGGTCTCTTTTTAAATGATTCAACAAACTTCAAAAGTCCTCTTTGATCAGCATGCCCTGAAAAAGCTTCAATATATTTTACCTGTGCATTTACACCAATTTCTTCGCCAAATATTTTTACTGTTTTAGCTCCATCAACAATCTTTCTACCAAGTGTACCAATAGCTTGATATCCAACAAACAAAATAGTACTTTCAGGTCTCCATAAATTATGTTTTAAATGATGTTTTATTCTTCCAACCTCGCACATTCCACTTGCTGAAATTATAATCGATCTGTTAGCGGTTTCATTTAGTAATTTAGATTCTTCAACAGATTGTGTAAATCTTAAACCAGGGAAATCTAATGGTTTAATTCCATCTTTAATATCTTCTTGAACAAATTCATCTAAGCAATCTAAATTCTTTAAAAACACTTCTGTTGCTGAAGTTGCAAGCGGACTATCCACGTAAACAGGAGCACTCATTATCTCATCATACTCACGCCTGAACTCTTCGTTTTCGCTTTGCTTGCTCTTTTGTAGTTCATACAATATTTCTTGTGTTCTACCAACAGCAAATGATGGAATAACTACATTTCCGCCTCTTTCTAAAGTTTCAGAAACAGTCTTTAAGAATTCTGCTGCTTTATCTTCTTTTTTCTCATGAAGTCTATCACCATATGTTGATTCCATTATAAGTATATCAGCGTCATCAATCATCGTTGGCTCTCTAAGAAGAGGAATATCATTATTTCCTAAGTCTCCTGTGAAAACTATTTTCTTTTCCTTTCCATCCTCTGTTATCCAAAGCTCTATAATACTAGAGCCAAGCATATGTCCTGCATCTTTAAAACGAACTCTAATATTTTGATCTATTTGAATAGTCTCATCATATTGAACTCTCTCAAATAATACCAAAGAATCAATTGCATCTTGATAAGTGTATAGAGGTGGAACCTCATGCTTACCTTCTCTTTTTCTTTTTCTGTTTAACCATTCAATTTCTGATTCTTGAATGTAACCACTGTCAGGAAGCATTATTTCGCACAAATCACATGTTGCTTTAGTTGCATATATTGGTCCTCTAAAGCCCTCTACATATAGCTTTGGAATTCTTCCTGAATGGTCTATATGTGCATGTGATAAAAGCATAAAATCAATCTCAGATGGTTTAAATAAAAAATCATCTGTATTTAATGCTATCTCCTTTTGCTGTCCCTGATATAATCCACAGTCTAAAAGAAATTTTTTATCTTTTGTCTCGATTAGCACATTAGAACCTGTAACTGTTCTCGTTGCACCCAAAAAAGTAATTTTCATCTTCTTCCTCCTTTGTAATTTTTATTACTACTCATTTGAAGCAGAATCAAAGCTTTCTTCGCCTTGCTCTTGCATCTCTTCCCATTCTTCTTTAGAAATTAAAACTTGCCTTGGTTTAGAACCTTCATGTCCTGAAATTATGCCTCTTTCCTCCATTTGGTCAACTATTCTTCCTGCTCTAGCATAACCAACTTTAAATTTTCTTTGTATCATTGAAGCTGAAACTTGTCCCATATTAACTGCAAGCTCAATAGCCTCCATCAATAACTCATCGCAATCATCTTCATCAGAATTTGTAACTTGTGGTGCACCTGCTTTTTCTAATGTCTCAATAACGTTTTCGTTGTATTTAACTTCATTATGTTCTTTTATAAAATCAACTACACTCTCTATTTCTGCATCTGAAACAAATGAACCTTGGACTCTCACTGGTTTCGATTCGCCAATTGGGTTGTATAGCATATCACCTCTACCTAGAAGTTTCTCTGCTCCACCCATATCTAAAATAGTTCTCGAGTCTACTTGTGATGAAACAGTGAATGCTATTCTTGAAGGGATGTTTGCTTTAATAATACCTGTGATTACATCGACTGAAGGTCTTTGTGTTGCAATAATCAAATGCATACCAGCAGCACGAGCCATCTGGGCTAATCTACAGATTGCATCTTCAACTTCGTTTGGTGCAACCATCATTAGATCTGCAAGCTCATCTATAATTATAACTATTTGAGGTAAAACTCCTTCTTCGCCCTCGTTTTGCAATAGCTCGTTGTACCCTTTAATATCTCTTACACCTTTGCTTGCAAATAAATTATATCTGTTTACCATTTCTTGAACTGCCCAGTTAAGTGCTCCTGCAGCTTTCTTAGGGTCTGTAACAACTGGAATTAAAAGATGTGGGATTCCGTTATATACTCCAAGCTCAACAACCTTTGGATCTACTAATATAAGCTTAACTTCGCTTGGATTTGCTTTATATAAAATACTCATTATTATAGAATTTATACATACACTCTTACCAGAACCTGTGCTACCAGCAATTAACATGTGTGGCATCTTTGCTATATTTGCTATTACTGGCTCCCCATCTATTCCTTTACCAAGTCCAAATGAAACTTTGGATGTAGCATCTTGGAATGCATCAGATTCTATTATCTCACGAAGTGAAACTGTATCTGTAACTTTATTTGGAACTTCTATACCTACTGCAGATTTACCTGGTATTGGGGCTTCAATTCTTATTGATTTTGCTGCTAAGTTAAGTGCTATATCATCTGCAAGTCTTAGTATTTTACTAACTTTAACACCAACACTAGGTTGTAATTCATATCTTGTAACTGTTGGTCCCCTTGTAACATTTGTAACCTTTGCTTCTACACCAAAGCTTGCAAGAGTTTTTTGAAGTTTAATTGCTATTTCTTTTAGTTCTTTATTGCTATAATCCTTTCCTGCGGCTTTTGATTGATTTAACAAATCAATTGGTGGAAATTCGTATTCTTCGTATTCTTCAACTGTATTGTGTTCCAAGTCTAATTCTTCATTAGACTCTTCATCTGTTTCCTCTTGTTCTTCTTCCTCTTCTACTTGTTTCTTTTTCTTTGAGAACAATTCTTTTATGTTATTTTTAGTTTTAGCTTTTTCTTTTTTTAGTTCTTCTAATTCATCTTCTTCTGTTTCTTTTTCCTCTTCTTCGCCATCTCCAGTATCATCTAAATCGAAGTTCAATTGCTCTGCTGCTTCTACAACTTCTGTTTGATCTACTATATCTTTAAATTTTTGACTATTTCTAGTTTTTCCTGAGCCTACATTATTTTGAGCCTTTCTAAATTCTATAACATTATTGGCATACTCTTTTTTGGTAGCATCCATCATTCCTGCAAATAGCTCTTGAATTGCAACAACGATAGCAGATATTGTTATGCCAGTTATTATCATTGTTGAAAATGCTGCAAGTCCCCATAGTATAACTTTTGCAACTAAATCATTAAACCATCCTGAAATGGGAATAGCCATTATTCCGCCTATAACACCTCCGCCAATCATTGCTGGTGACATTGAAGCTCCAGATGTGTAGAATGCTTTTATATATTCAAATACACCTTGAGGATCATTTTGCAAAATCGTTCCTTTTGAATATATTGAAAATAATCCTGCAACAGAAAGACATAAAATTATAACTTGGAATGCTTTGACTTTAAGTCTTGAAAAGTCTTGAAAAATAACATATATTCCAAGTAATATAAGTATGATTGGAAGCGCCATTGTAACCTTTCCAATTAGTCCTCCAAAGATACCATATTTAATAAATGTACCCACATTTCCTAAATCTCTACTATATATGACAACAGCCAAGATTATACCTGTAATTATCATTATAATGGATGTTAAATCGATGTTGACCTCGCCTCTTGACTTCTTCTTTTTTCTTCTTGCCATTATAAAATCACCTCTTATTTAAACTATTCATACAATAAATATCTTATCAAAGTGAATCTTAAAAAGCAAGAAAAAGCGCAGGCTTTTATAAAAAAGTCTGCGCTTTTTTCTACACATAACACCTTGTTTGGTGCCTATGCAACTTTAGCTTACCAGTTGGTCAGCATAAAGATTCTTTCACGGTCGACTGCGACATAGTCTTCAGCCTCGTGATATTTTGTCTTGACATCAGGTGTGCCTGCAAAACACAACCTTGCTTTTTCAACTTCGCTATCAGAAATTTCGCATTCTGACATAGCCCGTTCGACCTTGAGTTTGAAACCGTAGTCTGTCGAATAAACCTCAAAAACAGGTTTTACATCTTCGAACTTGAACACAACGAACAAATCCGTTTGATGTCTATTCGCAGAATCAAAAGCGGTTTTCAAAACTTCTGTCAAGTTTCTCTCCATAGTAACCTCCAAATTATTGTGTTGGTTTGTCTGTCAAAACATTTGTCTCGACAAGTGAATACTATCATATTTAATTTGTAATGTCAATATTTTTGTATCTTTTTGCCAGTATTTTCCATGTCTTACTTGCAAAATCTATGTTTTCCTATCGTTATTGTCATTGGTCTAGACCAAATCCATTTATTCGTGGCAGTTACCGGGTTAAAGTAATATATTGCACCACCAGATGGATCCCAACCATTCATTGCATCGCGTGCCGCATTATATGCCTGCTGATTTGGAGTTAAATTAACTTGCCCGTCTGCCACAGCATCAAAAGCTCCGTTTTGATAGACAACGCCTGCTATTGTACTTGGAAAATTAGGATTTTTAACTCTATTTAAGATAACCGCTCCTACTGCAACCATCCCTGTGTATGGTTCTCCTCTTGCTTCTCCATATATTACTCTTGCAAGTAAATTTATGTTTGCTGAATTTGTTCCTGTATTACTTTTGCTTGATATTCCTAGTTTTTCTAATGTCTTGCTTCCTGCAATTCCATCTACAGTTAGTCCATTCGATTTTTGAAAAGCTTTTACTGCTGATACTGTTTTGCTTCCATAAACGCCATCAACAGTTCCATTATAATATCCCCAATTTTTTAATTTTGTCTGTATTTGTTTTACTTCGCTTCCGTGAAGAACCAAAGCGTGATAAAGTTTCATAAGTATCATTTTTTACACTAAAAATCACATTAGCAATAACTATAAGTGCTAGTACTATTGTAAAAATCATAATATTTTTTCTCACAAAAAATCCCTCCTTTGTTAATTTATATTTTTTAACAAAAGAGAGATTTTTATACATTATCTCTTTATTTAATTTTTAAGTTCTACTATAGTAACTCCGCAAATCTCCTTCTCCATAAACTCCACTTCTATAATTTTTTACGTGTGGATTTGTCTTTAAATATTCTTGTATTCCTTTTCTTAAGCTACCTGTGCCCTTACCATGAACCACTCTTATTGTATGAAGCCCTGCTAAGTATGCATCATCTATATATTTATCTAATTGTTCAACGGCTTCATCAACTGTTTTGCCTAGTAATTTTATCTCGGTGCTAATCTCTGCTGACTTGCTTTTTATCATGGATGTTATTTTAACATTTGCTTCTTTTTCTTTTACCTTTGTTTCTTCTAATTTTGAAACATGAACGCTCATCTTTAATACGCCAATTTGTATTAGGACATTACCTTTTTTATCTGGTAGTTCGAGTATAGTTGCTTCTTCTTCTAAAGATGGAACATAAACTTTCATTCCTTTTTTTATCTTATTTGTATCTATTGCATTTTTTGTTTCTTTTTGTGGCATTACTAAATCTTTTTGCATCTCAAATATATTGTCTTTTATTTTTCCTCTAGCCACTTCCGCTTTTTTAAATTTATCTGAATTTTTACTATTTTTCAAATTTGTAAGTTCTTTTATTATTTCATTTGCTTCTTCTTCTGTGTCTAGAAGTATGTCTCTTGCCTCTTTTTTAGCTTTTTGTATTATTTCATCTTTCTTTTTGTTTAACTTATCTTCTGCAGCATCTACTTTTTCTTTTTTAGCTTTGGCTTCATTTAACAGCTTCTTCGCTTCTTCTTTTTGTTCTCTAGCAAGTATTTTATCTTTTTCTATGTTGCTTAATATATCTTCAAATTTTATATCCTCTGCTTTTAAATATTTTTCAGCATCTTTTATTATCTCTTCGCTTAGTCCTAACTTTTTCGAAATAGCAAAAGCATTGCTTCTTCCAGGAACACCTATTAAAAGTCTATATGTTGGTCTTAACGATTCAACATCGAATTCACAAGATGCATTTTCTATTCCCTCTTTTTGAATTGCAAATGTTTTTAGTTCACTATAATGAGTTGTCGCTATTGTTATGCATTTTGAATTATATAATTTTTCTAATATTGCTCGTGCAAGAGCTGACCCCTCAACCGGATCAGTACCACTTCCAAGTTCATCAACAAGTACAAGGCTTTTTGAGGTTACATTATTTAAGATGTCTACAACATTCACCATATGTGATGAAAATGTACTTAGTGATTGCTCTATACTTTGTTCATCTCCTATATCACTGTATATATTATCAAATATAGGCATTTCTGATGACTCCATTGCTGGAATATGAAGTCCACTTTGCGTCATCATGCTAAATAAACCTACTGTTTTTAGTGCAACAGTTTTTCCACCTGTATTTGGACCAGTTATTATAAGTACATTAAACTTATCACCAACCCATATATCTATTGGCACAACTTTATCATCTGCAATAAGTGGATGTCTTGCTTTTTTTAAGTTTATATAGTGATTTTCATTTATAATCGGCTCAAAAGCGTTCATTTCTAAACTTAACTTAGATTTTGCAAATGCAAAATCTATTTTAGAAACATTGTATATGCCTCTTTTAATATCTTCTACTATTTGTGATACCATTTGTGTAAGAAGCGCAAGTATTCTTTCTATTTCTAATTGTTCTTTTATTTTTAATTCTTTTATTTCGTTGTTTATATTAAAAACAGCTGTGGGTTCAATAAAGATTGTGCTTCCTGATGCTGAAGAATCATGCACTAAACCTTGTACCTCGTTTTTATATTCCTGCTTTATCGGTATAACATATCTATCGTTTCTAAAAGTAACAACTGCATCTTGCAAATATTTAGCTGTGTCGCTAGATTTTATTATACTATTTAATTTTTCTTTAATTTTTGATTCGCTTTCTTTTATTTGTCGCCTTATATCATATAAGGTTTTGCTTGCTCTATCATCCATTAAATCCTCTGACTTAATACACTTAAATATTTCATCTTCGACATTTTTATTAGAATACAAATTTTCAAAGTATTCTAAGATAATATTATAATCGCTATATGTAGTATCGCCGCTTTCTAAGTATCTTTTTAATTTTCTCATATTAGAAAGCAAATTGCCAATTTGTAATAATTCTTTCATATTTAGCATTGTTGAAACATTTATTTTTTTTAATGATTCTTCTAAATTTGGCAATGCAAAAATCGGCGGCATTCCTTTTCTAAGTGTTAGTGAAACGGCTTCTGTTGTTTCAGATTGATATTTTTTCACTTTAACTATGTTGGTTTCTGGCAAAAGTTCTAGTGCTAGTTCTTTGCCCAAATATGTAACGCATTTATCCGCGAGTTTTTCTTTTATTTTATTGTATTCTAATGCTTTTAGGTCTCTTGCTTTCATATACATTCTCCTTACATTTTGTTGGTTGTGCTTTTATTTATGGAGCACACTTAAGCTCCGACTACACTTTTTTGGCGCTAATAATTATTCTTGCTCTAATTTTTATTTTGTTTATGGAGCACAATTTTTTCATAGGTTAATTTAAATTGCTATTTTACAGTATTATGTCATAAAATCAGTATTTTTTCAAGTTCATGTTTATACTCGGCTTTCATCTAAATTAAGCATAACAAAAATAAAACCTCTAGCACTTAAACTAGAGGTAATAATTTTTGTTACTATTCAGCCTTAATTTATAACAAATACTAAACTGTAGTATTTTTATGGAGCACACCTAAGCTCCGCTACATTTTTATAGCACACATTCACATTTGATATATGCTTTTATTTTGAAGACTGAATAGTAACTAATTTTTTATTTAACTTTTGATTTTTTCTTGAATAAACTTGCAAATGGTTTAACAATCGCATCATACATTTTTTCTTTAAATGTTTTTCTAAGTGCAAGTGCCATCTCATCATTTGATTCTTCTTCAACTATAACATACTTAGCATCGTATTCAGATTGTAATCTCTCTATTGCAGGTACGATTTCGCTTTTTATATATTCCAAAGCGCTTGCTTTACTTGTAGTTCTTTCTAAATCTATTGTTATATGAACACTATTTTCTAAGTTACTTATTTTCGATTTTATTGCTTTCTCTGCTTTAGTATATTCTTCGGATTCTGGAACTGCTGTGCATATAGTTTCTAAATATTCTTTCATTGGTGCTAATTCTGGGTTTGAAAGTTCTTCTTCATATTCAGCTAAAGGGTTCGCAGCCATTGCAGAAATATACATTGTCGACAAAGTTCTGCTAAGTTCTAAATTTGTTTTTGCTTGTTCATTTAATGAAACTATTTTTGTAGTTCCTTCAATTATTTGATTTGAAGCATCACTTTGCAAAGCCTTTAATTTATCTAAAAGTTCAATTGGAAATTCAGATGTATCACATGTCAATGCATATTCTTTAATATCTGTAATAAGCTTTTTGAATGCATCATCCTCTTCCCACAAGATAAGTGACTTTTTACTATTTGGATTTATCATTTTCTCTAATTTATCTAACTTTTGAATACATTTTTGTAATTCAACAGAAACAACACTAACATCATTATTTTCCATACGCAATTATCTAAGCTTACTTTTAATAAACTTAAATTTCCTCCTATTCTCATTAGTACTCTTTTACTTAGATTATACATTTTTCGCGCTTTTATTACAATTACAGAATTATTAAGTTTATATTACAGATATGTTACATAACGATTTCACTATATTGAAAGAACCCGGAAGTATGTATCTTCGGGTTCTTAGTTTTATTTCATTTCATTTATCTTCTTTAATTCTTCGTATCTCTTAACTTTATTAGTTGTTGTCTTTATTAAAGGTTCATCTGTTAATATCATGCCTTTTATGTATTTATATGTAGGCATTTCTTTATTCACCTTTTTTATGTTTTCCCAGAAATATTCTTCTAGTTCTTCATCTTGTATTACTCCTAATTTATCTAAAACAGCATCTTTATCATATACTATTTTTACCTTTACTTCGACATCGCCATCTTTGTCTTTGCCACCGTAAACCATTGACTCTTTTACACAATCTATTCTATTTACTAGTGCCTCTAATTCTTCAGGAAATATGTTTTTACCGTTTTTTAGTACGATAACATCTTTTTTTCTACCTGTTATGTATAAGAATCCATCTTCATCGACTCTACCTAGGTCTCCTGTTTTAAACCATCCATGTGATAATACTTTTTTAGTCTCCTCATCATTCTTATAGTATCCAAGCATTACGTTAGGTCCTTTTACAAGAATCTCACCGATTCCGTCTGCATCTGGTTCATCAATTTTCACTTCATTTTTCTTCATTGGTTTTCCTACGCTACCATTTCTTGAAAACTCCATATTTTCTACAGACACAACAGGAGATGTTTCTGTAAGACCATATCCTTGGTACATTATTATTCCAAAATCATTAAACCCTTTAGCAACCTTTGGATCAATTCCTGCCGCACCACTAACTAGAAATCTAACGTGTCCGCCAAAAGTTTCATGAATTTGTTTAAATAATTGTTTTCTCATATCTACACCAACTTTTAAAAGTGCTTCACTAGCTTTTAGGGCAACCTTTACTTGTTTTTCTCTCTTACCTTGTTCTATCTGTTTCCATACTCTTTTATATATGCTTTCGTACAGCGCTGGTACACTTATCATTGCAGAAACTTCGTATTCTTTCATGTTATCAACCATATGTCTTATTCCATCGCAAAAAGCGATTTTAGCTCCAACGCTTATCGCATATAAGAATCCAGCTGTGCATTCAAATGTATGGTGAAGTGGTAAAAATGATAATAATGTATCATCTTTGTTAACATCAAGTGTTGCACTGATTTGCTCTATATCTGCACATATATTTTTGTGCGACAACATAACACATTTTGATGTAGAAGTTGTTCCAGATGTAAAAAGCATAAATCTCATTTTTTCACTATCTATTTTTACCTTTTTATATTTACAGTTATTTTTCGAATAACTAACTTTTCCCTCTTCTATACACTTATTCAAGTCTGTGTCCATATTTATGTAATATTTCAATGTTGTTTTTTCATTTTCCTTTAATTTTTTTATTCTTTCTTCATAGATATTGTCATAAATAATTACATCAGCTTCTGCGCGTTCTACTAATGAATAAAATTCTTCTTCTGGAAGTGATTTATCTAGCGGAACAACTATTAAGTCAGATGTTACTGTTGCTAAATAACTTACACACCACTCGTATCTATTTTTTGATATTACTATTATTCTGTTATTTTTCATATTCAAATCTAATAAATATGCTCCTAAAGCCTTTATATCATCTATAAATTTTGAATATTTAATTCCAACAATTTCGCTTCTAAATTTTAGTTTGTATGCAACTTCGTCTCTGTATAACTTTTCTGTATTTTCTAGCATATCTCTTAAATCTCTATAATGAACATCTATCATCTATATTTTCCTCCTATTCATCTTTTAACATTACTATGATATACCGAAATACTCAAATTTGCAAGTTTTTATTATACTTAAAAAGATGATGTATTTTTGTATTCTTACTTTTTCAAATTGACGCTCAAATAAATTGTAAGAATATAAAGTTCAAATGGTATAGAGCATTTAAAATGTTGAAGTTTATTAAATTACTGTATAGAAAACTTATATATGCTAAAAAAATGCATCCCACAAAAGTGGGATGGCGTGAGTGTTAGTCGAGGTCCTTCTTGGGTACCCAAATATTTCTTAGTATGTAGGTCCAATGCTCGACCTTTTGAGGATCATCCCTTGTAGTATCGCGACGAACGCACCAGCCACGCTCAATAAAATATTTAAAGTTACTAAGGTCAAAGAAGCTTCTTACGTCTTCCTTAGCCACATTAACCATGGCTCCTTTTCCTCCGATGACTGGATCCCCTTTTATTCTCTCCAGCCAAAGCTCATACCATGTCGTAAGCTCATAGTCTTCCCATCCTCTCCTCGGAGCAACACATTGAGAATAATCCGATTCAACATGTTCCTTAACGCAGTTTCCCCAAAAAAAGAGGCGCGCAATCTCGTCGCTGGTGAAATCTCTTTCCATTTCACCAATACTGCTGTAGTTCAGTAACTCTACCTCCTTTACAGACCAATGGAATCCTTCTGTCGTCTTTCTGATTGTGAACATAACCTGTTTCCTTTCATTAAAAATAAAAAAATATTTTACACTCAAGTATTATTATATCATATTATGTAAAGTAAGTCAAGTTAGCACGCTTCATTATATTTCTTAGTATGTGTCAAACAAATGTAGGTGATTTTTTCTGCCAAAATTTTGCACTAGCAGAGGGCGACCGACTGGTCAGCCCCCTTTTGTACAAATTAAATAAATTCTTCCTCTATTCTCAAAAGTTGATTATATTTTGCTATTCGCTCACTTCTACATGGAGCACCTGTTTTAATGTATTTCATATTAAGTGCTACTGCAAAATCTGCTATAAATGTATCTTCTGTTTCGCCTGAACGATGTGACATTATTGGGGTATATCCATTTGCCTTCGCCATTTTTATGGTATCTATTGTTTCGGTTACTGTTCCTATTTGATTTGGCTTTATTAAAATGCTATTTGCCACTTTCTTTTCTATTCCTTTTTCCAGACGTTTTGTGTTAGTCGTAAATAAATCATCACCCACTAACATTATTTTATCATCAAATTCTTTTGTGAGTTTTGCCCAACCTTTCCAATCTTCTTCAGCTAGGCCGTCTTCAATTGATATTATCGGATATTTTGATATTAAATTATCGTAATATTTTATCATTTGCTCTGCAGTTTTCTCTTCGTTTGTTTTCCAAAAATTATACTTTTTATCTTCTGTATACATCTCGCTTGCTGCAACATCTAATGCTATACCAAAGTTATTTTTGTATCCAGCCTTTTCGATAGCTTCAACTATAAGTTTTAATGCTTCTTCATCATTTTCTAAATTTGGCGAAAACCCACCTTCATCACCAACTCCAGTTGATAAGTTATTCTTTTTCAAAATGCTCTTTAATGCACTATATACTTCACTACACATTCTTAATCTGTCTGAAAAAAAATCAATATCTTGTGGCACTATCATGAATTCTTGAATATTTACATTATTATCTGCATGCTTTCCACCATTTAAAATATTCATCATTGGATATGGCATGGTCCTGCCTGATATTCCACCCAAGTATACATGAAGCGGTATTGCTAGATTATTAGCAGCAGCATTCGAGACAGCCATTGAAACTCCTAAGATTGCATTTGCACCAAGCTTTGATTTATCTTCTGTTCCATCAACATTTATCATTATTTCATCTATGTTTGATTGCTCAAATACATTCTCTCCAACTATATTTTTAGCAATCACTTCATTTACATTGTTCACTGCCCTTAAGACACCATTTCCATTGTATCTATTACTATCATCATCTCTCATCTCTAAAGCTTCAAATTTACCGTGTAGAAGCTCCAGAAGGCACTATTGCCCTTCCTATATCTCCATCTTCAGTATAAACCTCTACTTCAACAGTTGGTTTTCCTCTCGAATCTAACACTTCTCTAGCATGAATATAGTCTATTCCAACATATTTTTTCATAAAATATCATCCTTTCCAGTTTTGGTTGTGCTTTCTAATTATAATACTTTTTTAACTTTATTTTTATTCTACTGCTATCATTTTTTATGGAGCACACTGTGCTCCGCTACACTTTTGTAGCCATTTTATATTTTTATAAATTAGTTTACACTACCACATTTTTTTCAAATCAATAATAATATGTCCATTTTTTTACTTTATATTACATTTTGTAATGACAAAAAAATTCCCCAATCACTAGTCTTTTCTAGCAATTAGGGATACATTATTTTATGTATTTATTTTATCGAGGTTCTACTGCAAGTTTTATACCCGTCCTTTCTTCATCCTCTATTTTAACCTCTGTAAATGCTGGGATACAAATTAAATCAACACCTGATGGAGCAACAAAGCCCCTCGCTATTGCTATTGCCTTTATCGCTTGGTTTAATGCACCAGCGCCAATTGCTTGCATCTCAGCTCTCCCTTTTTCTTTAATTAAACCTGCTATCGCACCTGCTACTGAATTTGGATTTGATTTTGTTGAAATTTTTAAAATATCCATGTTATTCCTCCTTGTTTTTATTTTTGTTATTTACTACACTATAAATTATATAGACTTTTTTATAAAAAGCCAGTAATTTCCATTAAAAAAATCAAGGAATCGTTCGACACAAATCGCTATATTTCAGTATTTATAGAGATATTCTCTTTATATTCGTAACCTTTCTACATCCTTCGTCAAGTTCAAAAACAACTCCATTTAACATTGAAGGTCCTTCGGCGCATGAATATCTCTCTGGAATCTGTGTTAAAAATCTTTTCATTGCAGCCTCAACATTCATACCTATAATCGAATTTTTAGGTCCTGTCATTCCAACATCTGTTATATATCCCATACCTGTATCGTATATTTTTTCATCTGCTGTTTGAACATGAGTATGTGTTCCAAATAGCATATTTACCTTTTCTTTTAAATAATATGCCAATGCTATTTTTTCTGCTGTAGCTTCAGCGTGAAAATCTACGATTATTATGTCAGCACCATTAGATTTTAATTTTTCAATCTCTCTATCTGCTGCAACAAAAGGGCTGTCATAGCTTCCACCCATATTTACTCTTCCTATCAAATTTATAATTCCTATTTTCTTTCCATTTGAATTTAGTAATATACTGCCCTTTCCACACAATCCTTCTGCATAATTAGCAGGTCTTACTAATCTTTGTTCATCATCTATAAAAGAAAATATATCTTTCTTGCCCCATGTATGGTTTCCCATTGTAATTGCGTCTACACCACATGCATATAAATCGTTTACTATTTTTTTAGTAATGCCCATACCGTCCGCGGCATTTTCACCATTTGCTATTGTAAAATCTATTTTATATTCCTGTTTTAGTTTTGATATGTTTTTCTTTACTGCATCTATGCCTGTCTTTCCTACTATATCACCTATAACTAAAAAGTTCATTTAAACTTCAACCTCCTTTTTTTATTCTCCAAAAGTATATCACAGTTTTAAACAAAAGAAAAGGAGACAAACCTTTATAAGTTCATCTCCTTTATTTAACTATTTAGCGTATTCTATTGCTCTAGTTTCTCTTATAACATTGACTTTTATTTGTCCTGGATAATCCATTTCATCTTCAATTCTCTTTGCTATATCTCTTGCCATAATTGTCATTTTGTCTTCATCTACGCTTTCTGGTTTAACAATTATTCTAACTTCACGACCTGCTTGAATTGCAAAAGATTTTTCAACGCCTTCAAAAGAATCAGCAATTTCTTCTAATTTTTCTAGTCTCTTAATGTAATTTTCTAAAGTCTCTCTTCTAGCACCTGGTCTTGAAGCAGATATTGCGTCTGCAGCTTGAACCAAAACTGCTTCCATAGTAAGCGGTTCTACATCACCATGATGAGCTTGTACTGCGTTGATAACAGCATTGCTCTCCTTATATTTTTTAAGAATGTCAACACCAATCTCAACATGTGTACCTTCTATTTCATGGTCTATAGCTTTTCCTATATCATGTAGCAATCCAGCTCTTTTTGCAAGCTTAGAATCAAAGCCAAGTTCTTCTGCCATAATACCAGCAAGTTGTGAAACCTCTATTGAATGATTTAAAACATTTTGACCATAACTTGTTCTATACTTAAGTTTACCAATTAGTTTTATTACATCTGGGTGTAGGCCTATAACGCCTGTCTCCATTGTTGCTTCTTCGCCCTCTTCTTTAATTATTGTCTCAAGTTCTTCTTTTGCTTTTTCAACCATTTCTTCTATTCTAGCTGGATGAATTCTACCATCTGTAACTAAGTTTTCAAGAGCAATTCTTGCAACTTCTCTTCTTATTGGATCAAAGCTTGATAATATAACTGCTTCTGGAGTATCATCAATAATCAAATCAATTCCTGTCAATGTCTCTAATGTTTTGATATTTCTACCCTCTCTACCTATAATTCTACCTTTCATATCATCACTTGGTAACGGTACAACCGAAACAGTAGTCTCAGAAGTGTGGTCTGCAGCACATTTCTGAACTGCATAAGTAATTATCTCTTTTGCCTTTTTATTTGCCTCTTCTTTTGTCTTTGACTCAAAGTCTTTTATCATAAGCGCTTGGTCATGTGTCAAAGATTCATTTAAAATGCTTAAAAGATATTTCTTAGCTTCTTCTTGAGATAGACCTGAAATTCTCTCTAGCTCTATTATTTGCTTTTCTTTAAAGCTATCAAGCTCTATCTTTTCTTCATCTAGCTTCTTTTCTTTGTCTACTAATTCTAATTCTTTTCTCTCTAATTTTTCGATTTTTTTATCTAAAGTCTCTTCTTTTTGTAGCAATCTCTTTTCCTGTATTGCTGTTTCTGCCCTTCTCTCTTTTATTTCGCCCTCTAATACTGCACGTTCTTTTTGTATTTCCTCTTTAGCTAAAATAACCTTTTCTTTTCTTTCTGCCTCTGCAAGCTTAGCCATTTCTATAGCCTTTTTATTTGCATCTTCTATAATTTTGTCTGCCTCATCTTCTGCATTTTTAATTTTAGACATGCCTTTTTTAGCTCTGCTTTTTTCTAACATTAAGAAAACAAAGATCACAATCGCTGCTGTTACAATAGCGATAATAATAGAAGGGACAATCATTTCTCTAGTAAAAATATCGTCCACCTCCCTTTATTTACTTTTCAATGTTCAATATATTATCATTTAAAGTATCGTTTAAATACTAAAAATCACAAATAAATCATTAGAATAATATATTTCACTGCCATTCTATTTTATATATAAAAATTATTATTGTCAATAGAAATATCCGTCACTTATAGTAGTCTTTTCATTTCATCTTCTGACAAATATTCTATATTTTCTTCGGCAGTTCTTTCTTTCTCTAGTTCTTCTCTATGCTTTCCAACATCTTCTTTTTCAATTTCTTCGCCTTTTCTAAAATATTTAACTTGTGCAATTGTGCCATCTAAATTATATACTTTAGCTTCGCCATTCAAAACATCTCTTGCGTATTCAGCTTCTTCTGCTATTACGCCAGTTTCAAAATATCTTTTTTTAACTCCGTTTATTCTACCATTTTTATATGGTATTTCTTCTGATATAATTCCAGATGAATAATATATATATGTTACACCATTTAAAATATCATCTACATATTCACTTTTACTACTTACATTGCCATCGTAGTAATATTCTATTACCACTCCATTTATTTTACCATTTTTGTATGGTATTTCAGATAAAACCTTGCCATCTTCATAATATTTTGTTACCGTTCCTTCAATTACATTTCCATTTGCATCATAAATTGCTTCTGACATAAAAATCCTCCTTAATATTTTCTAGTTGTGTTCACTATAAATATATTATATATTTAAAACTGATTTTTACAAGTAAGAGTTAAAAAAATAGAGTAGCTTTAAACACATTCGTTTAAAACTACCCTTCAATCCGCTCTTAAACCATAATATTTTTAGAAGAATTGTACGCTTCTTCTATTTTGGCATCAATTAAACCTTCAACTTGTTCTTTTGTCATTGCCTCTGCTAGAACTAACTCACTTATTAGGATTTGTTTTGCGTTTGTTAGCATCTTCTTTTCTCCTGTTGCAAGACCTTTATCTTTTTGTCTAAATGTAAGATTTCTAACAACATCAGCAACCTCGCAAATGTCACCGCTCTTCATTTTATCTTGGTTATCTCTATATCTTTTGTTCCAATTAGAAGACATATCCGTAGGACCCGCACTAAGAACTTCTAATACATTCTCTGCTGTTTCACTACCTATGACATCTCTTACGCCTATCAATTCAGCATTCTTTGTTGGTACCATTACTTTTATGTCTCCAACTGGCATTTTCATTATGTAATATTTTTGTTTCTCGCCTAGTATTTCACGCTCTTCAATAGATTCGATAGTTCCAGCCCCATGCATTGGATATACTATTTTGTCTCCTACTTTAAACATTAGTATCACTCCCCAACTTCCTATTTATGTTTTCGTAAGAAAAACTTTCCTTTTCCTACGGCACGTTTACATTATATCATAAATAATGGTAAAAGTCAAAGAATTTAGTAAACTAATTTTTATTGAAAATATGTTTACATAATTGACATTTGCATACTATTTTGATATAATATTACCTCGGAACATAACTCAATAATAAAAAATGAAAGGAAGGTATAATACCTTGTTCAGCAATTTCGAAATTTCGAATGAAAGTGTAATGTTTACTAAAGACATCGTCACAAGAGTAGTTTCAGAGTATGTTAATTCTCTCGAAAACACCTTTGTTTTTCGAAACAAATTATTCGGACTTAAAGTATCAATCGCACCAATAACATTTTCAAGGTCTATCGGTTCTTGTAGGAGTGATAATTACTCAAACACAATTGAAATTAAACTATTTATAAACCCTAACGATTCAAAAAAATACATAGCATATGTAATTGCTCACGAATTTGCGCATTTTCTCTTTTTAAATCCGTTCGATGCTTTCTCACTTTCTGGTAAAGCACACGATAACAGCACAAATTACTCTGCTGTAACACGTTTTTTGGACAATGATTTGTTATATGGCTATTCATTAGAAGAAATGCTTGCAGATTATTTAGCTTTCTTTATAGTTAGCAAGATTCCAGAATATACTGATGAAACCAAGCAGTTTGATACTATCTACGCTAATAACAATTTTGAAAGGACACTAATTTATCGATTTGAGACATATTATGGAAAAAGCATTTTTGATACCAACAAAATTGATCCTGTGACTTTTGATGATAATGACACAGCGTTTTTTAACTTATTTTGGATTAGCATTATCTCTTTCTCATTTGATAATATCATTGATGATTTTGATGAAAAAATGGGAAATGGTGAGTTCTATAATTTTTGTACTCTCTTAGATGCCTTTTTCGAAGCCAAATACCATTCGCTTGAAAAAGTAGATTTATCTAACAAAGAAATTGAGATTATGCAGAAATTAAATAATTTTTGTGACTAATTAATTTTATACTTAAAAACCTTCCAGTCTTTTTAGAGTGGAAGGTTTTTATTTGATTACATAAAAAAAGAAGCCCCCATACATGGGGACCTGGCTCACGCCGAGCGTGACCGGGGCTTACTCCCGAAGAGGCCACAGCTGGTCGAAGTCCTTTGCAGGGAATTCGCCCATCTCGCAATAGAACCGTTTAAGTTCCTCGCGATCGCAACCTTCAGCCTGGGCCTTCAGGATTATGCTGACAATTTCTTGTCGCATGAATGTAAGGTTCATGACCTTTACACCTTTCTGCCGTCCCACTGCCTTCGTTCCACGTCTGCCCTCGGATACATTTATCGCTCTAAAGTTACACATAATAATACCTCCTGTGTATTTGAATTATTTGCTAGTTGTGCATAATGCCAAACTAACATTGGATAAGGTATGTGTATGTTTTTATTATATCACATTTAACCTTTTAAGTCAAATGCTTATGTAAAGTAGTGTTGCAAACTATTCTTTTTCGTGGTATAATACATTTATAGAATTTTTTTGGAGGTTAAAGTTATGATTATAACCATTATAAAGTTGGCAATACTTTTCGCAATATTCCGCTTTATTGTGCGGATGTTGTGGAAGGTCATGTCAGCTTGCCTGCAAATAGCACTAGTCGTGTTGTTTGTAGTGCTGTTGATCCTTGCACTACTATAGAATTTATCAGAAAGGAGGATAAATAATAAATATGTTGAATGCGTATTTATTTATAAAAGCCATAGGTTGGTTGGTACGGACAATCTTAAAGCTTGTCTATTCGCCGGTTGAGTTTATTTACTGTGTTGCCGGTGGTTTTCCACACAGCACAGCAGAAGAGCTCGCCAAAACAATAGGAATTTGCTTTAGATTTATGCTCACAATCATTATTATCTGTGCAATCTGCATAGGATAATGGAGTTTGCATATGTCTCTGAGCCATCCTATTAAAGAGATTATTATCATTCTTGCGGTCACGCGAATTGCTGATAATTGCTCTTCCCCTTTTTTGGGGGGCTTTTTTTTTTTTTGCATAATTAAAAAGAAATCTCTCTACAAAAATACCTTTTAAAGTAGATTATAGAGAGAATTTATATTATTTTATTTATGCCTTTAAAGCATTTATTCTTTCTTCTGTTTTTGCAAGTAATTCTTGATATTTTATTTTTTTATTCTTTTCTTCTTCTATTTTTGCTGCTGGTGCCTTTGCAACAAATCCTTCATTTGATAGCATTTTTTCTACTCTGTTTATTTCATTTTGATATGTTAGCTTTTCTTTTTCAAGTCTTTCTATTTCGGCACTAATATCTACTAATTCATTAAATGGAATATATATTTCTATTCCTGGAACTGCTATTGAAACTGCATTATCTGCGATTCCTGTTTTATCTTTTTGTATTGTTATTTTATCTGCATATGCTAATTTTTCAATAAATCCTCTTCCCTCTTCGATTACCTTTTCATTTTCTGTAACAAAAATCAAACTTGCTTTTCTTGATGGTACAACATTCATATTAGCACGGATATTTCTTATATTTTTGATAATTTCTTTTATTAGCTCAACATCGTTTTCTTCTGCCTTATAATCGTTTTCAGCCTTATATTCAGGCCACTTTGAAATCATTATGCTTTCATCGTTATGATCTAATTTCATATATATTTCTTCTGTTATAAATGGCATAAATGGATGCAATAATTTAAGCGAAATTTTTAATATCTCGTTTATCGTATATAAAGCCTCGCTTCTTGTCTCGTTTGTCATATCGTAAAGTCTTGGCTTAATCATCTCTATATACCAGTCACAAAGCTCATCTCTCGTAAAGTCCATTATTTTTTGAATTGCTATACCAAAATCATATTTATCCATTGCCTCTGTAACTTCTTTTACAGTTCTATTAGCTTTAGATATTATCCATTTATCTTCAATTGTCATTTTACTTTCATCATGAACTAATTCATCTTCTCCAAAATTCATCATTGCAAATCTTGACGCATTCCAAAGCTTATTTGCAAAGTTTCTACCAGCTTCTACCTTGTCTGGCAAATATCTTGTATCATTACCTGGTGTTGTTCCTTGTACTAATGCATATCTAAATGAATCCGCACCATACTTATCTATAACATCTAGTGGATTTACACCATTTCCTAATGATTTTGACATTTTTCTACCTTGCTCATCTCTTACCAATCCATGGATTAAAACCTCTTTAAATGGTGGCTTTCCTGTATTTTCGATACTAGAGAATAACATTCTAGCAACCCAGAAGAATATTATATCGTAACCTGTTACTAATACATCTGTTGGGAAGAACTTTTCAAAATCTTTTGTTTTTTCCGGCCAACCAAGTGTTGCAAATGGCCATAACGCAGAGCTAAACCATGTGTCTAGTGTATCTTCATCTTGTCTCATTTTTCCGCCACATTTTGGACATGTTGTAACGTCTGTTTCAGATACAACCATTTCTCCGCAATCATCACAATAATATGCTGGTATTCTGTGTCCCCACCATAATTGTCTAGATATGCACCAATCTCTAACATTATCCATCCATGAGAAATAGATTTTATCGAATCTCTCAGGTATAAATTTCATCTCACCATTTCTAACAGCTTCATTTGCTGGCTTTGCAAGTTCTTTCATGCTCACAAACCATTGATTTGAAACTGCTGGCTCAACTGTCTCATGACATCTATAACATTTTCCAACATTATGTGTGTAATTTTCTGTTTTTACTAGACAGCCTAATTTTTCTAGGTCTTCAACAATTGCTTTTCTAGCTGTTAATCTATCCATTCCTTCATATTTAGCAACTAAACCATTCATATGAGCGTCTTCTGTAAATACTTTTATAACCTCTAAGTTATGACGCAAGCCTACTTCAAAGTCATTTGGATCGTGTGCAGGTGTTATTTTAACGGCACCTGTTCCGAATTCTTTCTCTACATATGTATCTGCAATTATTGGAATTTCTTTATTCATTATTGGAAGTACAACTGTTTTTCCAACAATATCTTTATATCTTTCATCATCTGGATGTACTGCTATAGCTGTATCTCCAAGCATTGTCTCAGGTCTTGTTGTAGCAACAATTATAGAATAGCTTTTATCTGGTGCATCATATCTTATGTGCCATAAATGACCAGCCTCTTCTTCATATTCAACTTCTGCATCAGAAATAGAAGTCAAACATTTAGGACACCAGTTTATCATTCTCTCGCCTTTATAAATTAAGCCTTTATTGTATAAATCAACAAAAACTTTCTTTACTGCTTTTGTCAAATGTTCGTCCATTGTGAAACTAACTCTAGACCAATCACAAGAAACACCCATTTTACGAAGCTGATTTAAAATTGTTCCACCATATTTTTCTTTCCAAGCCCATGCTCTTTCTAAGAATCCATCTCTTCCTATGTCTTCTTTTGAAATGCCCTCTTTACGCATTTGTTCAACTATTTTTGCCTCTGTTGCGATACTTGCATGGTCGATACCTGGAACCCATAAAGTTTCAAATCCTTGCATTCTCTTGTATCTAACTATAATATCTTGAAGTGTGTTATCCATTCCATGTCCCATGTGAAGAACACCTGTAATATTTGGAGGTGGCATCATTATTGTAAATGGTGCTTTTTTGCTATCCGCATTAGCCTCAAAATATCTTTTTTCTAACCAATTGTTATAAATCTTTTCTTCGAACTCTTTAGGTTCATATGTTTTACCTAGTAAATTCATTTTCTATTCCTTCCTTTCATGTGTGTTAATTTTTTATTTATAAATCACACCAAATCTTAAGTTATATTTTAAATAGTGTTTTTTCATAAGTTAAATTGCACTATCTAAAAAAATTTTTGTGGCTATACTGCCATCATTATTCCGCCAATCACGGCGACGACAAAACCTATTATTTTCATGCCTTTAGTTGCATCATTTTCTTCGCCAAAATCAAAATACTTTTTCACGAGTCTTCTACCATCAAAAAGTATGCAAAGACCGGCAAAGTGCAATTATTGAGCCAATAATCTTAAGCCACATAAAAATCCCTCCTAAAACAAAAAGAGTAGATACATCCAAAGGACGAATCTACTCGTGTTACCACCTTAATTTATAGCATTATTTAAAACAATGCTACCTCAAAACATTTAACGCATGTTACTCGTTATAACCTACTATCTTCAGCTATAAAGCTCCCAAGCTACCTTCACTAAAAATATATTTAAGAAAACTTTTCAGCCCAATTGAGTTTTCATCTCTACTAATTTATTTTAGTTACTCCTCTTGTTCAATGCCTTTAACAAGTTTCATTATATAACAAAAAAATACATTTGTAAACAAATAAAGCAAAATTTCGAGCTTGTAAATGCAAATATAGGAATTTTTCTGTTTATCCAAAATATCCCCACATTCTATAAACAAAAAATATTCTACATTTTTTATCATATAAAAAAGCAAGCAAAAGATAAAAATTTTTATCCTTTAGCTTGCTTTTAAATTAGATGCAACTAGTCTTGCACCATTTTCAAGGCGTTTTCGTATTCCTCTTTTGTCAAATCCGTATCAGCTTGCTGATAAAGCATAGCAAGCAAATCCACAGCTGTCTTATTTTTCTTATCAAGTGATAGTATACGACATAGATGCCAAAGAGCAGTCTCTGCAGCACCTGGAAAGACATTGTATGCTGTAATCATTAATTCTGATGCAAATATGTGATAAGTAATGCTTTCTTCTTTTGCTAAAATACTTGTCACATACGCGTATGATAACAAATTGTATGACAAAGCGTCTTTTTTCTCAATTGGATCTGCCAAAGCATATAAACTTTCCAAAACATCAGAACCCGTCATCGTTTTTGAAAGCTCGTACGCACTCTCAAAGTCAGATTTTAAAAGACACTTTATAAAGTTTCTGTTAGTCACTATTATTTCATTCCTTACTTTATGATAATTGAAAATTAAAGTGATTTACCTCAATGCCTGCATTTACATGTTTTTTATTAAGATACTTTTCTAAAAAAGTTCAAAATTTTATTTATAATTTTTTTCAAAAAACTTTCTTTATGCTCGACTAATGCTGTTTCTACTGCTTTTTCATTTGATTGTTCCGTCAAAGTTTCTTGCCTTCTAAACAAATTATCCGAACTGTATTTTACTTTCGAATTTCCCTGTAAGCTACTTCTATATGTTTTTTCATAATTTAGTATCTTTTCTTTTTGTGTCGGTGTTGCCCAATAATCTCTAAATAAAATTGTTAATATTGCCTGTGTTTCTCTTAACATAGTTCGCCCATCAAACGTTTCTTTTGATATATTGTATTCATAGCTAGTATCCATATTATTTTTAAAAAAAGTTATTTTTTCTTGTGGAATTTTTGAAACCAATTCATGAGGAAAAATTTTTAATATCTCATAAATTTCTTTGTATGCACAAGCATTTCTATCTCTCGTCTGGCTCGATTGCATCCCTTTTACCTCCTCTTACTAGAGTTTTTTCCTTTGTTTTTGATAACGTATTATCCATTCTATATAATACATTAAGAGGCACTGCCTGAATTGCATGTTTTAAACCATCTATAGTTTCTTTGCCAAATCCTGCCGCTTCTAGCGATTGTTCAAATGAAGCATGCTTATCCACTTTAGAATTCTGTTCTTCATTCGTCGGCACCACATCTATTTTTTCTTTATCTTGATTCTTTTTAAAATCAGTACTTTCTCTTAATTCAATTCCATCTAGCACCTTTTTATCTGAATCAATAAGAATATCTCCTCTTTCTCTTAAGCATTCAGCAATTTCATCCTGTGTTATACAAGCAATTGGTTGCTGGTACGGTTCAAATTGTGGTTTTTCTTCTAATAGCACTAATTTTCCGCTTTCATCTAATGTGTAATATTTATATATCGTTTCAAATGGTTCTCCATCCTCTAAACTTTCCTCGTACTGTGCTACGAAAATATCACCTTTATCCGTTTTCATTTGTTGCAATCCTAACAAATACTTTTGATGTGTAGCACCATCTAAAACTGAATTTTCATTATAATTCATTTGCGTATCATATAAACAATCATAGTCCAAACTTCCAAATATCTGTGCTAATTGTTTTTTGTCACTATCTCTAAATGCCTTAGCATACTCTTCACCTAAAGCTTTTCCTACAAATTCTTTCTGGCCCTCTTCTGTCATATCAATATCGTTCTGATTTATATAATCACAATATAAATTAAAACAATTTGCATTTAGCCTACTAATTTCATCAGTATATTTATATATACAATTTTCATGCGTATCTATATCATCTAATCTATCATTCTTTAAGCTAAAAATATTTTGCAAACTCTTTTTGTTTATGCATTCTAACAACTTTTCTCTATCAAATTCTTTCTGCAACATCGTTGCTATTGTGGTAATTCCATTACTCGCCAAACACATGTCGATTTGTGCTTTTATCTCTGGAGTTTGAGCCAAAATTGCAGAACAGCATCTTTTTATATCTGCTTTCTCAACTATTGGATACCTGTACGCACTGTTATAACTCTCTTCTTGCATAAGCTCTGGATTCATTACAAAAACAACTTCTCTAGAGTTAGCACCTTTGTCATCTTCCATATCAAAACCAGGTAATTGTAAAATACCATTTTCATCATACACATCTCTTGTAAATTGAACATTTACTGATGATGAACCATTTAACTCACTTATGTCACCACCATTTAATAAAATGTTTTTTCTATTTAGTAAATATCCCGATTCGATAATTTTTTGTGCATATTCCTTCGATGTTCTGTGATAATGCAAAACTTTTTCAGGTGATTTTATCTCTCCATTAATTTTCTTTTTCAAAAATTTTTCGAATTCTTTTTTATCTACACCAAGTTTTTTAGATTGAGTTGCAAGATATGAATTAGCATCAAGCTCACCACCTATAGCCATATTTTTATATCCAGCTATAAGCCCTCTTATTTCATCTTCGCTTAAATCATCTAGTGTTGTTTCCAAATTAAAACTCATGTCATCATCAAAGCCAACCCTTTGAGTTTCTTCATAAAGTTCCGGAAAATCTTCTATACTCATTTCTTTATCGTTTTGAGTATCATCTGGTCTTATTTTACCGCCATCACGCATTTCTCTTTTTACTTCAAACCTTCTCATATCACACCTCATATCTTATAGGATTACAAATCTTTGCACACTATATATCATTATTTTCATTATATCATAATACATTTTTAAAACAATCGAAACTTTTTCAAAAATGATTGACACATGTAGGTTAGTCAATCATATGTCACAAAATATTTAAAATTAAATATTTCGAGTACCAAGTATATTTCATACTGATTC
>CAKPEF010000009.1 GCA_934149305.1 uncultured Clostridia bacterium | reverse complement strand
CTCTAGGTTTGTTTTATTTATTGTACTGTATAGTACTTAAACTCGATATGCTTTACATCAGTTTTTAATGTCATAGCATATCAAACTTTCGCTTGGTTTCTCTTATTTCTCATTGTTTACTTTTCAATGTGCTTTTGAATTTTGTCTTTCCGTAGAAGTCTTGTTTAGTATACCATCTCGTCTGAGGTTTGTCAACCTCTTTTTTATTTATTTTTTATCTTGATTTATTAGATAATTTTCTTACTCGACGGTAGTTATAATCTTAACATCTTATTCGACAAAAGTCAATCATTTTTTCAAGATTTTTTATTTTTTTAAAATCTCGCTTTTGCTACGGACATTTGCCATAGCGGTTTGTCGTTTTTTGTTTTCGACATGTCCTATATTAACATCTCTTTGAAAGATTGTCAACAAGTTTTTTCGATTTTTTTCTATCTTTTTTTCTCATTCATCTCAAGATGAAAAAATCGATAAATTGTCACCAAAAAATGACTCATTTTTTGTCGCATTTTCATCAGCGACATGCACTATATTAACATCATTATTTAGTGCTGTCAACACTTTTTTAATGGTAATTTTTTCTTGAAATTTATGTGAACTTTTAGTGCCATTTTATCGTCGATATTTTTCACTTCTTCAAGCATATACTTTGCACCATGATTTAATAAAACTTGCACCAAATCAAATCCTGGTCTTCTATTTGCTTCAATTAGTAACGGCCCATCTTTTGCTATTGCAACATCCCAACCTACAACTCTTACTTCTTTGTTTATTTCTGCTGCTTCGCAAACCATCTTCTTTATTTCATTCCAATAAGGTATTTTATATCCATCGAATTTAATTCCTGTTGCACTATGCACTTCCATTTCTTCTAGGTCTTTTGACACGGCGTTTCCTACTAAGGTTCCTTTTTCCATGTCTATGCTAACGCCAACTCCACCTTGATGGAAATTGTCCATTATAACTTTACCATTACCAATTCTAGCAGCGGCATAGAATAGCTCTGCCTTTCCATTCATTATACGAGTCATTGCTCTAATCGTGTTTACACTCTTAGGGCAGATTTTTCCCCATTCTTCGTTTTGTACCACTATTTCTTCTAGAAATGTTCTATTAGTTTCTATCTTATTATATAGTTCATCTATTGATGCGTATTCATCAATTGACGCTTTTCTAACACCGCTTCCACCAAGACCATCAACTGGTTTTACTATGAATTCGCGATGTTTTTCTACGAATTCTTTTAGTTTTTCTATTCCATGTTCGTGGATAAAATAGTCTCTTCTTGTGTATTTTCCATAATGTTCATGAAATTTCGGTTTTATTCTAAGATTTGTTGCTGCTTCTTTTGGTGAATACTCTGCATAGAATTTAGATGCGTATTTTATTGTTACATACTTTCTTCTTTCTTTTGCTGTTCTATCATAAAATTTGTAATTTAGATAGTCTGATAATCCGAGAGCCATATAATATAGAAGAAAATGCTGCATCGACAAACATTAAACTTGGATTTTTTCCGTTCTTTTTGCTTATTTCCTTCAAGCTTTGGTAAAACTTTTTATAATTTCCTTTTAACATAAAATCTAAAAATTCCAATTGTATCCCTCCAATTTATTTTTATGAAGCCTACTTAAGCTCCGTTACTTTTTGCTACTGTTTTATGTTTATTTCATAGATTAGTTTTTACTACTAGTTGCTCTTTTATGGAGCACACTTAAGCTCCGCTACATCTTTGCAACTGTTTTATATTCTCTTTTATAGATTAGTTTTGCTACTAGTTGCTCTTTTATGGAGCATGCTTAAGCTTAAGCTACTTTTTTGAAACTGTTTTTTCTACTTATTTTATCATTTCTAAGAATTCTGCCTCTGTTATTATTGGTATGCCAAGTTCTTCAGCTTTTTTCAATTTACTTCCCGCTTCTTCTCCAGCAAGCACAAAACTTGTTTTCTTTGAAACGCTACCAGATGTTTTTCCACCAAACTTTTCTATTATTTCACTTGCTTCGTTTCTTGAAAGTGTTGGAAGAGTGCCAGTAAGTACGAATATTTTTCCAGCAAATCTTTCATCTTGAGATTTTTCCATTTTACTTTCCATGTTTACGCCATTTTGTTTAAGTCTTTCTATTAAATCTTTTGTTTGTTTGCTTTCAAAAAATTTAACTATACTTTCTGCCATTATTTCTCCAATTTCGTTTATACCGCATAGTTCTTCATAACTTGCGTTCATTATTTCTTCTATATTATTATATTTTTTTGCAAGTATCTTGGCTGATTTTAATCCTATATGTCTTATTCCAAATGAGTTAAGTAATTTTTCTAAAGAGTTTTCTTTGCTCTTTTCTATGGCATTTAGCAAGTTTTTAGCCGACTTGTCGCCCATTCTTTCAAGTGATACTAAATCTTCATATTTTAAAGAATAAATATCTGCAATATTTTCTACTAATTTCTTATCTAATAATTGTTCTATTATAGCTGGTCCCATGCCATCTATATCCATTGCATCTCTTGATACAAAATGTATTAAACTTCTAAATAGCATTGCTGGACATTCTATTCCTGTACATCTTGTGACAGCCTCGCCGTCTTCTCTTACAGCTTCAGCTCCACAAACTGGACATGTTTTTGGCATTTGAAATTCTTTTTCTGCACCATTTCTCTTTTCTTTTAATACTTCAACTACTTCCGGAATAACATCGCCTGCTTTTTGAATTAGGACTTTATCGCCAATTCTTATATCTTTTTCTTTCACAAAGTCTTCGTTGTGAAGCGTTGTTTTTGATATTACAGAGCCTGCAACTCTAACTGGTTCTAGTATTGCCATTGGTGTTATCGCGCCTGTTCTTCCTACTTGTACCACTATATCTAACACCTTGGTTTCTTTTTTCTCTGGTGGATACTTATATGCTACTGCCCACTTTGGAGTCTTAGTTGTAACACCAATTTCTTCTCTTTGCGCTAAATTATCTACCTTTACAACAGCACCATCTATATCAAATGTAAGCTCGCCTCTTTTGTTTCCTATTTCATCTATTGCGGATAAAACTTCTTTTATATTGTTACACTTTTTCACATATGGATTCACATTGAAACCTAATTCTTTCATATAATTTAACGATTCATAATGTGATGTGAATTTTATATCATCTGATTTTTGAACATTAAAAATGTATATATCTAAATTTCTTTCTGCTGTAATTTGGGGATCTAATTGTCTAAGCGACCCTGCTGCTGCATTTCTTGGATTTGCAAATAGTTTTTCTCCAAGCACTTCTCTTTCTTCATTTAACTTTTCAAAATCCTTTTTAGGCATAAATACTTCGCCACGAACTATTATATCGACATCTTTTGTTAGTTTATGAGGAATGTTTTTTATTGTTTTTAGATTCAATGTCACATCCTCACCAACTAGTCCATCTCCACGAGTTGCTCCTCTTATGAAAATTCCTTTTTCGTATTCTAGCGAAACTGAAAGACCATCTATTTTTGTTTCTACTACATAACTAGGTGATGTCACTGTTTTATTTATTCTTTCTTCAAATGCTATTACATCTGCCGTGCTAAAAACATCTTGCAAACTTTGAAGCGGAACTTTATGCGTGACTGCGGCAAAGTGTGAGTCTGTTTTTCCACCAACATGTTGTGTTGGAGAATCTTTGGTTACAAACTCAGGATGCTCCTTTTCTATATTTTTAAGTTCTAACATAAGCATATCGTATTCAAAGTCTGATATTTCTGGGTCATCTTGATTGTAATATCTATCTGAATGATATTCGATTTGCTTTTTTAGTTCTTCGTATCTTAATTTTATTTTATCCATAGTTCCTCCCAATATTAAATACGGCACGATAAAACGTGCCGCCATAAATTATTTTGATTTTAATACGATATCTTTTGATTTCATAAAATAGTCTACTCCAGACAGTATTGTCATTAAAACAGCAACTATCATCGCAAGCGACATAAGTATATTTAAAATAAGTGTTCCTGTGCCCATTTCTACACTTGTAAATTGCATAAATGTATTTGTGCTTAAGAATGCCAAACTTATTGCAACCATTTGCGATACTGTCTTTACTTTTCCATACCAGCTAGCTGCAATTACCTTGCCATCACCAGCAGCTAACATCCTTATTCCTGATACTATAAATTCTCTCGCTGCTATTATTATTGGAATCCAACCAGGAATTATTCCTTGTTCAACAAGCATTATTAGTGCTGATAACACTAATAGTTTATCCGCTATAGGATCTAAAAATTTACCAAATGTTGTTACCAAATTGTTTTTTCTTGCTAAGTATCCATCTAAAAAATCTGTGAATGAAGCTATTAGAAAGATGATTAGCGTTATAAAACTTCCTATTGTAACGCTCCCGAATAAAATGTTATTAAAGCCTAAATATGGAACTATTATCATTATTGGGATTAAAAGCATTCTTGCAACTGTAATTTTGTTTGGTAAATTCATTATTACTCCTCCTTAGATTTATTGGCTGTGTTCACTAATTATAATACTTTTCCAATTTTATTGTACTGCCAACAATTAGTTTTTATGGAGCACACTGTGCTCCGCTACAGTTTTACATGGCATATTTCATCTTTAGTTTATGCTGTTAATTTATTTTGATTCTTCAGCTGTCAAATCGTATTCGTATGCTTCTTTTACGATGCATTCTATAAAGTCGCCTACTTTATGTTCTTTCTCTTTATTTACAAATACAAATCCATCTGTATCCGGCACATCTCTATATGAACGTGTCACATACATTTCACCATCGTCTGTTAGTCCATCTATTATACATTCTAATTTTTGACCTATTATTTTTTGATTGTTTTCAGCTGACACTTCTTGTTGCAAAGACATTATTTGATCGTATCTTTCTTCTTTTCTTTCTTCTGGTATTTGTGCTTTTAATTTAACAGCTGGCGTTCCCTCTTCTTTTGAGTATTTAAATACACCCAATCTTTCGAATTTAGTTTCTTTTACAAAGCTATAAAGCTCATCAAAGTCACTTTCTTTCTCGCCTGGAAAACCTACTATTAGTGAGGTTCTAATTACTACATCTGGTATTTTGTTTCTTATCTTTTGAATTACTTCTCGTATTGAGGCTCCATTACTTTTTCTACCCATTCTTTTTAGAACTGTGTCTGATATGTGTTGTATTGGAATATCAAAGTAATTGCAAATCTTCTCGTTATTTGCCACTACATCTATTAACTCATCTGTAATCATTTCAGGATATGCATATAAAAATCTAATCCATTTGAAATCTAGCTTACAAAGTTCTTTTAAAAGTTCAACAAGTTTGCTTTCGCCATATATGTCCATACCATATCTTGCAGTATCTTGTGCAACTAAAATTATCTCTTTGTATCCTTCTTTTGATAATCTTTTTGCCTCTTCTAGTACATCTTCTAAGGTTCTACTTTTTAATGGACCTCTTATATACGGAATAGCACAATATGTACAATAGTTGCTACAGCCATCCGCAATTCTTAAGTACGCATAATTTTGGCCTGTTGTTATTGTTCTCTTCATATAATCTAGTTTATCAAATATTTTATCATATTCTTTTATAGGTATAAATAAATCCACTTCTGGCAAGGCTTTTTCTAGCTCTTCTTTGTATCTTTCTACTAGACAACCAGTCACTATTAACTTTTTGCAGCTTTTAGATTTATAATCTGCCATTTCAAGAATCGTATCAATTGCTTCTTTCTTGGCCGATTCTATAAATCCACATGTGTTAATGACTAATATTTCTGCCTCTTCTGGATTATTTACAATCTCATATCCTTTTTCTTTGTAATATCCTATCATCATTTCAGTATCTACTAGATTTTTGCTACACCCGAAGTGATATAAAACCTATTTTTTGCAATCTAATTACCCCCGATTTTAGTCTAATATTGCTTTTATGAAGTCTTCTGAACTAAATTTTTGTAGGTCATCTATTTTTTCACCAACACCAATATATTTTACTGGAATTTTTAGTTCATTGCATATTCCTATAACAACTCCACCTTTTGCTGTTCCATCTAATTTAGTAAGAACTATTCCTGTTATTTTTGTAACTTCTGAAAATTCTTTTGCTTGAATCAAAGCATTTTGTCCTGTTGTACCATCTAGTACTATTAAAATTTCTTGTGAACAATCTGCCAATTCTTTATCTATTATTCTTTGAATTTTATTCAATTCATCCATTAGGTTTTTCTTTGTATGTAAACGTCCTGCTGTATCTACTATTAAGATGTCGTAGTTTTCTTCTTTTGCTTTTTTAGATGCATCAAAAACTACAGAGGCAGGGTCTGACCCCTCTGGTCTCTTTAATATATCAACTCCTGCTCTATCTACCCAAACTTCTAACTGCTCTATTGCCGCAGCTCTAAATGTATCAGCGGCTGCCACTAAAACTTTTTTGCCTTCTTTTTTGAAATTTGCAGCCATCTTTCCTATTGATGTTGTTTTTCCTGCACCATTAACACCAACAACTAGTATAACTGATGGTTTTGTTTCTAGTTTCAATTCATTATCGTTGCTATTTAATATTGCTTCTATTTTCTTTTTTAATTCCTCTTTAACTAATTCCGCATCTTCTATTTTGTTTCTTTTTATTGTTAATCTCAAATCATCTATTATATCTGAAGCTGTAGTAGGACCAACATCTGATAATATTAGTGCCTCCTCTAGCTCATCCATTAGTTCTTCATCTACTTTTCTAAAATTTGCAAATACATTGTTTATTTTTTCATCAAAACTTCCTTTTGTTTTAGCAAGTCCCTCTTTTAGTTTGTTAAAAAATGACATTTAAATCTTCCTCTCTCTTATGTTGCTAGTTATTACCTTAACTGCTTTTTCATTATATACTAATAATATTAAAAAAGAAATATATTTTTTTGAAAGTTAATCCAATTAAAACTTATATATGCTATTGTAAAAAGAATTTCTTTTTTTAATAAAATATATAAGTTTTGATTTGAAATATTTATTTTTTTAATATAAATGTATAAAGCACATCGATTAGCATTACTATAGCTAATGATATTGATATAATGTTTATCTTCTTTGCTCCGAAGCTTTTGCATTAGTTTTTCAAATACTGGTTGCAATATGTATAAAAATACTGTTCCGCCAAGACCAAATCTTATGCTTGGACTTAATGCTATTCTTCCTTGAAAATGTATTTTATAATCTCTTGCATATGTTTGCCATGGCCATGAGCCCATCGTTAATTCGCACAAATATGATGTAAGCAATTCTAAAAGAGTGGCGATTACCATGCAACCGATAAACACTATTGGTATGTATAGGAGTCTCTTTTTTATTGGTTTATCTTTTATGATTGGATACACTGTAAATAGGAATATGAGCACTCCAAATCCGTATACTGGACAATATGGGCCAAATAGTACTCCTCTGTTTGAAAAGCCCCATTTATAAATGACTGTTTCTAAAAACACTTCATATGTCCAGCCTATTACTGAATACATGATAAAATACATAAATAGTTTTTCGATTTTTTCTAAAGTTATTTTATTCATTTGTTTGCCTCCCTTTATGTATATTTGCATGGTCTTAGAATACCATGCATTTTATTTATCTATCTCTTTCTGCTGTTCTAGCAAATAATCCAAAAGAGCAAATTGCAGATGCACCAACTACTATATATACAAGTCTTGTGATCCAAGTAGCACTTCCAAATAGGGCATCAACTAAATTGTAGTTAAATAATCCTATAAGTCCCCAATTTATTCCTCCGATTATTAAAAGTGTAAGAGCTGTGTTATATAATCCTCTCATATTTTTACCTCCCTTCGCTATCAGGTTGTGTTAATTTTATGGAGCACACTGTGCTCCGCTACATTTTATACAGTATATTTTATTTTATAAGTTAATTTACACTTCCCGCTCTCACACATAGTATTAACTGTTTTTTTATTTGTAATTCTGGAAAGGTTTGGTTTATATAAATTCTTCCCACACAATGTTTGCTAGGTCTAAGCCTTTATCTGTAAGATATATGTTTTCATCTATTTTTATTAGTCCAAGTTTTTTTAGTTTTTCTAAACTTTTTTCGTATTTTTTTACTATATCTGTTTTAAATTTTTCGTTCGTTTCTTTTATATTTACACCTTTTATAAGCCTTAATTTTAATATCATATATTCATTTAGCTTATCTTCCGAATTTTGTTTTTCTTCTATTATATTTACACTTTCGCCTCTATTTATTCGTTTTATATATTCTTCTATGCTAGATACATTTGTATATCTTTCGCCGTTTAAATATGAGCTTGCACCAGCACCAACGCCTACATATTCTTCTTGATTCCAATAAACTAGATTATGTTTTGATTCTTTTCCACTTTTTGCAAAATTAGATATCTCATAATGAATATATCCGCTTTCTTTTAATTTTTCTTTTGCATAATAATACATCTTTCGTTCATCTTCCTCTGTTGGCAAGTTTTTGAAAACATCATTATGCAATATAAGAGAATAACATGATATATGCTCTGGTCCTAATTTCACTAAATAATCTACACTATCTTTAAAATCTTGCACTGACTGATTTGGCAAACCATGCATTAAATCTACATTTATATTATTAAAGCCAACACTTCTTGCTAATTTAAATGCTTCTTCAAAGTCATTTAGAGTGTGTATTCTGCCTATTTCTTTTAAAATATCATTTTGAATTGCTTGAAGTCCCATGCTTAATCTATTTATTCCTATATTTTTATATTCTGCCAATTTTTCTTTATTCACTGTTCCTGGATTTAGTTCTAGTGTCACTTCGTTTGCTTTTGGAAGAATCGACATTATCTCTCTTATATACTTGCTATCTACAAATGATGGCGTACCTCCTCCAAAATATATTGTGTTTAATTCTTTTATATTATACGATTTTATTTCTTCTATCAGTGCGTCAAAATACTTATTTATTGTATCTTCTTTATTCGAATATGAGTTAAAGTCGCAATACAAGCATTTTTGTTTACAATATGGAATATGTATGTATATTGATTTCATGGTTATTCTCCCTTAATGTTCTAGATTATTTCTAGTTGTATCTATTCATTACGCAATTCATCTGCTATTTGCTTTATCTTTTTAAATCTGTGACTTACCCCTGCTTTACTAAGTCTTGGCTCTAACATTTCTCCTATTTTTTCTAAACTTGCTTCTGGATTTTTTTCTCTTAGTAATGCAACGTCTTGAAGTTCTTTTGAAAGCTCCATAAATCTATTTTTACTTTTTATTAACATTATATCATTTAATTGATTTGATGCCGCTGTTGCAACCTTATCCATATTAGCAACCTCGCAATTTATTTTTCTGTTTATATCATTTCTATATTCTTTCATTACTCTCGTTTGTTCATAAGATAATACGCTTATGTTAGAGCCTATTATTACTAAAAATTTTGAAATTTCCTCTGCGTCTTTTAGATATAGAACTGTTGATTTTTTTCTTTTTATTATCTTTGCATTTACTCCAAGTTCATGCAATATACTATTTATAAAATTTGCATTTTCAACATTATTTAATACTATTTCTAAGTGATTTGCATTTTCAGGTGTTGCAATTGAACCCGTGCCTAAGAATACCCCTCTTAAAAATGCTTTCATACAACATTCTTTTTCTTTTATTTTTCCTTTATCATCTATCACGATTTGCAAATTTGCATCTATATTTATAAGTGAGTTTTCAAATATTTTTTGCAAGTCTTTTTTATCTGATACATAAAGTTCAAATAACATTCCATTATCGGTTGTTTCTCTTGTAACATTTGTTATTGGTTCTATTCCATATATTTTCTTAAACGCATTATACACTCTTTTTATTGCTGAAGAATTTTCTGTTGTCATTTTTAATATAAATTCTCCATTTTCTTTTACAACATTACAATTTGTTATTAAATAGCCTGCAAGTTCTGCCATTTTGCAACATTCGTTATTATGATTGCTTATTTTACTTAGTTCTTCTTTTAGTTCAGATGAAAAAGACACTTTCTATCTCCCCTTTTATTTTTGAGCTTTTACAACTCTATCATTTTTAGATAAATCTTTTATTACTTCTATATTTTTATAATTATATTTTTTCAATAACTCTGATACTTTTTTTGCTTGGTCAAAACCTATTTCAAATATTAAGTATCCCTCTTCATTTAAATATTTCTTTGCTTCTTTTATTATTTTTTTATAAAAATATAATCCATCTTCTCCGCCATCTAATGCCTTTTCTGGTTCTCTTATTACTTCTTTTTGTAAGTTCTCCATGTCCCTTTTTCTTATATATGGCGGATTTGAAACTATCACATCATATGTACTAGTCACTTCTTCAAATAAATTTGAATTTATAAAGTTTACATTCACATTATTTTGCTTTGCATTTAGCTTCGCTATTGTAAGCGCTCTTTTGCTAATATCTACACCATCTACTTTTGCATTATCTATGTATTTTGCAAGACTTATTGCTATGCAACCACTTCCAGTGCACATGTCTAGTATTTTCTTTTTGTTTAATTTTATTGTTTCTTCTACTAAGATTTCTGTGTCTTCTCTAGGAATCAAAACATTTTTATTTACGATAAAATCTAATTTCATAAATTCTTTATGTCCCGTTATATACGCATAAGGCATGCCTTCGGCTCTTTTTTTTATTATTTTTATATATTTGTTATATTCGATTCCTGTTATATCCTTTTTTATAAACAATTTTTCTATTGTCGTTTCTAAAGAAAAAGCAAGTAATAACCTTGCTTCTCTTTCATCTATTTCATTTGCTTTTAAGATACTTTTCGCTTCTCTTAATACTTCATTTATATCTTTTACCATATATCATCGTCCTTGTTTTCTGGTATAACAGCTTTTAATGCTGCTATTGCAACTTCAATTTGCTTTTCATCTGGTTCTCTTGTTGTTAATCTTTGAAGCCACTTGCCTGGTGCATTAAGCCATGTTATGTACTTACTTGTGCTTCTGCCAGCAAATTTTATTATTTCATATGATATACCTGCAACTAAAGGTAGTAGTAGCAATCTTAAACCTAAATTTATAAATGGATTTTCGTACACACCCACTAATGAAAAAACTATTATGCTTATTATGACTACAAATAATAAAAAGCTAGTTCCACATCTCGGATGAAATCTGCTGTATTTTTTCACATTCTCTAGTATTAGCTCTTCTCCATTTTCGTAACAAAAAATAGTTTTATGTTCTGCACCGTGATATTCAAATGTTCTTTGAATATCTTTCATTAGTGACACGGCAAACAAATATCCTAAGAAAATTGCTATTTTCACAATGCTTTCGACTAAGTTATATATTACTGGATTTGCTTCTTTATTTGGAACGAATATGTTTGAAATAACATTAGGCAATACAATAAATAAGCCAACACTCATGCAAATAGCCAAAATAACTGAACCATATATCATCCAATCTGACATATTTTCTTTTGTTTCTTTTTTTTGCTCTTTTTTATTTTCATCTTCTACATCATAAAATTTAGCTGAAAACATCAAAGATTTAACGCCTATAACCATTGAGCTTATAAATGCAATAACTCCTCTTATTATAGGAACCTTTGCTATTTTGCCTAAGCTTTTGCTTTCTTTTTCATCTATTATTATTTCTCCATCCGGTTTTCTAACAGCAGTCGCTATCTTATGAGGTCCTCTCATCATAACTCCCTCTATAACTGCTTGTCCACCAATCGAAGTCATTTTCTTTTCACTCATTTTATTAAAACACCCTCTTCTAATATTTGCATCAAACAAATTATACAATATTATGATACAATTAACAATAGATTTTAAATATATGAGCATAAGTTTGAATATTTGCCATATACATGATATAATTTACGAAAGTTTTAAAAAAAGAAAGGATTGTTATGTCGAATTTATTAGATAACATCAATACTTTAGATGATTTTAAAAAATTAGATAAAAATAAGCTACCAGAGCTTGCAAGTGAAATTAGAGAATTTTTAATCGATAATATTTCAAAAACTGGTGGTCATTTAGCCCCAAATCTTGGCGTTGTAGAACTTACTATGGCTCTTCATTATGTTTTTAATTCGCCAGAGGATAAAATTATTTTTGATGTTGGTCATCAATGTTATGTACATAAGATTTTAACCGGAAGAAAAGATAAGTTTTCTACTCTTAGAAAAACAGGTGGACTTAGTGGCTTTCCTAAGTCACGCGAGAGTATTCATGATACTTTTGACACTGGGCACAGTAGCACATCAATTTCTGCAGCTCTTGGCATTGCCACGGCAAATAAGCTTAAAGGAAATGATAATTATGCAATAGCTGTTATTGGAGATGGTTCACTAACAGGAGGTCTTGCATTCGAGGGACTTAATAACGCTAAACTTGATGATACAAACTTAATTGTGGTTTTAAATGATAATCAAATGTCAATCTCGCCAAGTGTTGGCAATCTTTCTGCTTATCTAAACGAAATACGTTCAAATCCTTTGTATACATCTACTAAGAAAAATGTTAGAAAATTTTTGAATCTGATTCCTTTTGTGGGCAAATTTTTAATTAGAGTCATTGAGGGAATTAAGAATGCTATCCGTGAATTTATTTTACCTAATGGAGTTATGTTTGAACAATTTGGATTTACTTATTTAGGTCCTATCGATGGACATGATATAAATGATCTTATAAGTATTTTAAATAGAGCCAAAAGAGTTAAAAAGCCCGTGCTTGTTCATGTAGTTACTAAAAAAGGAAAAGGCTACAAATTTGCAGAAGAAAATCCCAACAAATTTCACGCTATTTCAAAGTTTGATAAAAACACTGGCGAAACTATATCAAAGAAATCTGATTCATATTCAAAACAATTTGGAAGCACTTTGGTTTCGCTAGCGAAAGAGAATGAAAAAATTTTAGCAATAACTGCAGCTATGCCAGATGGTACTGGGCTTAATGACTTTGCAGAGATGTTTCCTAATCGTTTTTTTGATGTTGGAATTTCAGAATGCCACGCAGTAACATTCGCTTCAGGACTTGCCAAGCAGGGCTTTATACCTGTTTTTGCAGTTTATTCAACATTTTTGCAGCGTGCATACGACCAGATTATGATTGACGTTGCTCTTCAAAAACTTCATGTGGTTTTTGCAATAGACCGAGCTGGAATCGTTGGTGCTGATGGCGAAACTCATCATGGAATTTTTGATTTGTCTTATCTTTCGCATATTCCAAACCTTGTGATAATGGCTCCAAAAGATGGCGATGAACTAAAGAAAATGCTTGAGTTTTCAATTTACTATAATGGTCCAATTGCGATTAGATATCCTCGTGATGGGTATGTTGCAAAGATTTCTGAAGAAAATGTTCCTATAAAACTTGGTATGTCTGAAATAATCTCTCACGGCACTGATATTACAATTCTTGCATTTGGTAAAACAGTATTAACTGCTACAAAAGTTGCGGAGCTTAGGAAGGACAAATCTTTTGAAATTATAAACTTAAGGTTTTTAAAACCACTTGATAAAGAAACTATTCTTACTTCTGTAAAAAAGACTAAAAGTGTAATTGTGATTGAAGACAATGTTATAAATGGTGGACTTTCTTCTAGTATAAAAGATTTGCTTTCGTCTCATAAAGATATAAATGCACAATATTTTGCTTATCCTGATGAATTTATCAAACACGGTGATACTGCTTTTATCGAAGATGAATTTCATATGTCTGCAAATGAAATTGCAAAATGCATTTAAAATAAAGAGTATAATTTAGAATTTTTACATTCTAAGTTATACTCTTTTTATTATTCTATATTTAACATTGTTCTAGCAAATTCTAATAAATCATTTAGGTTATTTTCTATAACATTTTTCAATACTTCATTATCTATTTCTTTATAATCATGTACTGCAATATTTCTAAAACCAATCATTCCACTCATATTCTTCTTTTATTTTTTCAAAAACTTTATCCAACTTTCCACCTCTTATTTTACAGCGTTTCTAGATATGTTAAGTAATATTCCACATGAACACAAAAGGATTATAAGCGCTGTTCCTCCATAACTAAAGAAAGGTAATGGAATACCTGTAACCGGCATTGATGAAGATACTACTGCTACGCTAAATAATGCTTGTATTCCAACCATTGTTGTTATTCCAGTTGCAACTAATGTTCCAAACATGTCTGGCGCTTTCATTGCTATTGTTATTCCACGCCAAATAAATATTGCAAATAATATCATAACGCCGATTACCCCAACGAATCCTAATTCTTCCGCAAGTATCGCAAATATAAAATCATTGTGAGGCTCTGGTATGTACATATATTTTTGTGTACTTTTTCCAAGGCCAACGCCAAACAATCCTCCAGAGCCTATCGCATAAAGTGATTGTATAATTTGCCAACCATCTCCGAAGTTTATCTTGCCAAGGATCTAAGAATATTATTACTCTCTTCCATCTATATTCTGATGTCATTGCAAGTATAACGCATGCAACTATGCCAAGTGCACCTACTGGTATTATGTATCGCCATTTTAATCCCGCAACAAACATCATTGATGCTGCTATTACAAGTATTATTACTGTTGCACTCATGTGTGGTTCTTTTATTAAAAGTGCTGCTATAACGCCAAGTAGTAAAAGGCACGGCAATACGCCTTTTATTAAATGATGCATTGCATCTGGATGTTTTGATAATTGTGCCGCCAAGAAGATTATTACCGCTACTTTCATTACTTCTGATGGTTGAAATTGTACACCTATGTTCAGCCATCTTGTTGCTTCATTTCTAGTTACACCAAGACCTGGAACAAATACCAAAACTAATAATACAAGCGCTAATACAATTCCAATGTTGGCAAGTCTGCCTTTGTATATTCTATAGTCTACAAATGATAATACAAACATTCCGAACTATTCCGAAGTAAGGCGTTTTTGGCCTGACTCTTAAAGTAAAAATAACTATCTCCCTCATATGTTAGTGCGCTAGGTGCGCTGGCACTAAGTACCATCATAAGACCGAATTCCAAGTAAAACAAATATTGTTACTAGTAATCCAAAATCTAGATGTTTCTTTTTATTTTTTGTTATCTGATTTTCAGCCTTTCGCACTAGACTTTTTTCAGCTGTAGCTATAATAATCACCTCTTTTTATTTTGCACACATATAACTAATCTACAAATCTATATCATTGCGACTCCAATAATCGCAAGAATTAGACTTACAAGCCAAAATGATGGTACTATTTTTGTTTCTTTTATTCCACATAGTTCAAAATGATGATGAATTGGTGCCATTTTGAATAATCTTTTCCCTTTTGTTATTTTAAAGTAAGTAACTTGAAGTATTACCGAAAGTGCCTCTATAACGCATATTCCGGCAACTATTATTAACATTAGTGGCATTTTTAATATTAGCGCAACACTACAAAATGCCCCACCGAAGTGCAAGTGAACCTGTATCTCCCATAAATACTTTGGCAGGATACATGTTAAATAGTAAAAATCCTATTGTGCTTCCGAAGTACAATCGAAGAAAATGCTGACATATCTTTGTTTCCAAGTTTGAATGATGCTATTACAAAAAACATCATTATTATTGCTGTAACTCCAGATGCCAAGCCATCTAGCCCATCTGTAAGGTTTAGACTGTTTGTGCATGCCAATATTATAAATACCGCGCAAGGAATATAGAGCCAAACAGGCAGTGTTACATATTCTTTTATTATTGGTATATATGTTTCTGTGCCAAAATTTATATATGTCAAATAAATTACAAATGCTGTTGCAATAACTATTAGACCAAGCATTTTGAGACTCGGTTTTAAGCCCTTTGAATTTTTTAAGACTAATTTTATAAAATCATCTATAAAACCTACTAAGCCATATCCCAGTGTTACAAGTGCAACTGGCAACACACCTTTGTATTTAAATGATACAACTATAGAAATTGCTATTATTGATATGAGCATTATTATTCCACCCATTGTTGGTGTTCCACTTTTTTTAAGATGTTCTTTTGGTCCATCATCTCTTACTACCTGGCCAACTTTATGTCTTTTTAATATGGGAATAATTATAATTCCCAATATAATTGTTAGTATAAAACTTGCTATAAGACTTTTAACTTCGACACCTGTACTTGCAAATAATGTTTTTATAATATCTTCCATATTCCCCCCTAGAAATCTTGGTTGCGCATAGTAATTTTATAGAGCACACCTAAGCTTAAGCTACATTTTTTGCAGCATATTTTATTTTTTCATAAATTAGTTTACACTACCAAAATCTTACCATGCATACATTGTTTTATCTTTTGGAACTGGCAATTTTGTAACAAGTTCCTTTACTACTTCTCTATCATCAAAGTGATGTTTTTCACCGTTTATTTCTTGATATGTTTCGTGACCTTTTCCAGCTATTAGAACCAAATCTCCTTTTTCTGCTTTTCTAAGTGCATGTTCGATAGCTTTTTTTCTATCAACTATTACTTTATACTTTCCACTTGTCTTTTTGATTCCATCTTCAATTTGAGCAACTATATCTTCTGGCTTTTCGCTTCTTGGATTATCTGATGTTATTACAGTATATCCTGCAAGTCTACCAGCTATTTCTCCCATCATTGGTCGTTTTGCTGTATCTCTGTCACCTCCGCAACCAAACACACATATTATTTTTCCTTTTGTATAAACTTTTGAAGCTTTTAATATATTCTCTAAACTATCTGGTGTGTGTGCATAATCCACTATTACTGTGAAGTTTCTAGTTGTTGGCACTACTTCTGATCTTCCTGGAACTCTAAGATTTTCAAGTCCTGCTAGAACATCCTCTACACCAGCTCCTAATCTTATAGAAACGCAAATCGCTGCAAGTGCATTGTATACTGTAAATCTTCCTGGAATATCTACCCTTATACGTTGTATTGTTTTGTTAAATGGCATTTTAAAATCCGAATAACTATTTGTTATTATTATGTCTCTTGCCGAAACAAATGGATTATTATCTATACCATATGTTGTTATTGGGCAAGTAGCTATTGCCATAAGCTTTTTAGCATACATATCATCACAGTTTACAAATCCCTCTTTACACATTGTAAACAATTTTGCTTTTGCTGCTAAATAATTATCGAATGTTTTATGAAAATCCATATGATCTTGTGTTAAGTTTGTAAAGACTCCTATGTCAAAATCTATTCCATCAACTCTATCTAATGCAAGTGAATGTGATGAAACTTCCATTACTGCAACATCACATTTATTTTCAACCATTTCTCTAAACATTCTTTGCAAGTCTAAGCTCTCTGGTGATGTTCTTTCTGCTTCATAACATTTGTCTCCAACATAGTTTGCGATTGTTCCAATTAGACCAACCTTTTTACCTGCATGTTCTAATATTGATTTTATCATGTATGTTGTTGTTGTTTTACCTTTTGTACCTGTAACACCGACAACTTTAAGTTCTCTAGTTGGATTTTTGTAAAAATTGCACGCAAGTTTTGGCAAAAGCTTTCTAGTATCTTTGCTAAAAACAACTGTAATGTTGCTAGGTATCATTCCTGCATCATATGCGCCCTCTTGCATTGCTATAACTTTAGCGCCACTTTGGATTGCTGTTTCGATATAATTATGTCCATCTGTTTTAAACCCAACTATCGCTACAAACATGCCATCTTTTTCAACTTTTCTTGAGTCATAAGCTATGTTTGTAACATCGATTTCTTCATCTCCCCTAACACTGATTTCTTCAATTCCTTTTAAAATTTCTGATAATTTCATAATTACCCATCCTTTCTTAGTAGACTACAAACTACTTTTTAAAAATTAAATTTTAATATGTTCTTGTAATTACAAGACTTCATATTTTGTGTCATTATATCTTATTCATAATGCCACGAAATAATTATAATATACTAAATATTTTTATGCAATATATGAAAGCGTTTTTACATTTGGCTATTATAATAGAGTTACTGTTCAGGCTTAATTTATGGCAAGTGCTAGCCAATAGTATTTTTATGGAGCACACTTAAGCTCCCTACATTTTTATAGCACGCATTTACATTTGATACATACTTTTATTTTTGAATGGTTGTTACATTTTTAAAGGTTGCTTTTTAGTTTAAGCAACCTTTGTTTTTCTATTCTACATCTATACCAACTGGTCTAAATTCTACCCTTACTATGCTCCCTTGCTCTACAGATGTTCCGGCTGGCGGATCTTGTAATATAGATCTTCCACTTCCTGATATTTTAATATTTAAATGTTTGTCTGATAATTTTTTTGTTGCAGTTACTATGTCTAAATTACTAACATCTGGCACTGTGGTATTAAATCTTGTATCATTTCCTTTTAAATATAATTTAACTAAAGATTTTTCATTTAGACTTTCACCTGCAATTGGCATTTGTGCAGTTACAATTGCGTTTAAATCTGTAGTATCAACATCATATTTTAGTCCTGCATCATTTAACATTCTTATAGCTTCTCCAACAGTTCTGTTAGTTACATCTGGCACATTAACCTTTTTAATTGCATCTTCTGTTTCATAGTTTTTCGGTACTTCTAAGTATTCTAAAACTTCTGATAATATGTTTGCAACAACTGGTGCTGCAACTGTACCACCAGAGTGCCCTTGTTTACCTCTAGGATTTGCAACACTTAGCATAATAGCAACCTTTGGGTCGTCGGCTGGTGCTAGTGCAACAAATGATGCTGTATATGTTTTTCCTTCGCCTCTTCCTTGCTCAGCAGTACTTGTTTTACCTGCAACATAATATCCATCTACTTTTCCGTTTCTACCAGTTCCATCAGATACAACGCTCTTCATCATTTCTAACACTTTAGATGCTGTATCGCTTGAAAATACTTGCTTTACAACAACTGGTGGATTTTCTTGTACAATGTTTCCTGATTTATCTTTTATCTCTTTTACTATTCGAGGCTTCATTATATTTCCACCGTTTCCGAAAGCGCAAATGACATTTAACATATTTAATTGTGTTAATGTAAATCCCTGACCAAATGCTGCAGATGCAAGTGTTGAATCTGTTACTGCGTTTATTTTATGTATTACACCGTTTACCTCACCAGGCAAATCTATTCCTGTTTTTTTCGCAACTCCTAATGCGTTTAAGTAATTATAATATGTTGTTTTACCTAAACCTAATGCAATTCCCATAAAAGCAGGATTACAAGAATTCATAAGTGCTTTTCTTAAACTTTGACTTCCATGTGGATTATAATATCTCCAACATCTCATCTTCCAACCTTCAATATTTAAAAATCCTGCACAGTTAAATAGTACTTTGTCTATGTCATTTGTGACGTCCTCTTCTAAAGCTATTGCTGCGCTTATTGTTTTAAACACTGAACCTGGTTCAAAAGCGTCTGTTATAGTTCTATTTCTCCACGAGTTTTGGAGAGCTGTCGTTTTTTCTGCAGATGTCATTGTATCCCATTTTGATATAAGTTCTTCACTTGTAGGTTTAAACGGCTCATTTGGGTCATAATCTGGTGAAGTCGCCATTGCTAATATATCTCCTGTTTTCGGATCCATCACAACACATGAAGCATAATCTACCGGGGCATTATCAGCAACTGCCTGATCCAAATATTTTTCTGTTATGTATTGGATCATTTCATCTATTGTTAAAACTAAATTAAGTCCATCTTCTGGTGGTATATATTTTTCATCATTTAAAGGTAATTCCTTACCCGATGCATCTGTTCCAATTACAAGCTGACCTGCAACACCTTTTAACACATTTTCGTATTGCATTTCTATGCCTTCTAGACCTTGATTATCAGTACCACAAAAGCCTAACACTTGTGAAAGAAGACTTCCATTTGGATAATATCTTTTGGTGTCCTCGTATATATTTACTCCTTTTATTTTTTCATCAGAAATCCATTTTCTAACTTTGTCTGTTACCTCTTTATCTAGTTTTTTAGCTATAGTCTCATCTGCAGTGTTCTTTTTAGTTTTAGCAAGTATAGTTTCATAATCTAAACCTAAAATTTCAGATAATCCAGCAGCCACTTTTGCTTTGTCTCCACTTTTTATGTTTTTGGGCGTTACGCTAATCGTTTCAACAGTTACACTTTCTGCGAGAACTGTACCATTTCTATCGTATATAATTCCTCTTTTTGGACTTATCGTTCTATTTTTAGTTTGTTGATTATATGCAGCTTCGCTAAGCTCCGAACCTTTTATCAATTGCCAATAAAACATATGGCAAACTAGATAGAGTATAAATACCGCAAAAAAGCCTAATATTCCCATCATTCTTTTTTTATTTTGAATAGTTGCTTTAGCCATTTTTAGATTATCACCTCTTTTTATACTAATATTACAACACATTTAATTATATTACAATATAGTTTGATTTTTGAAATCTCTAATACTACAAAAACGGTTACTATTCAAACTTAATTCACGACAAAGCTGAATTATAATGTTTTTATGGAGCACACCTAAGCTCCTCGACATTTTTATAGCACACATTTACATTTGATATATACTTTTATTTGGAAGACTGAATAGTAACTAAAAACGAAGATAACCTGATAACTTTTGCACCTGGCTAACTTCGTTTCATAAATTTATTCTATAACCTTTAGAATACTATTAAATATTTTTTCAAAAAAACCTATTTCTTTCTCTTCTTTTATCTCTATAGGTGCAGTTATCTTATCTTGCTTTTGAACATTTATCTTTTGTACTTGTGAATCTTTTGGTTTTTGCATTCCTAACTGATATTTAGCGTAATTTTCTACAGAGGCCAAATCTGTATTTTGCTTAATATTTAATTCAATCTGTGCATTTACAGTTTGTTTTTTCTTTAAATCGCTTTTTAAAGTATTTAACTCAGAAAACGCTTCGTTTATTGTTGAATATCTATAGCATATCAAAAATAATACTCCAAACACTAAAGATGTCACCAAAAAGTTTTTAAACATTTCTTTCACCTTTTCTTTTTGTTTTGCTATTTCGATTTTTTTTACATTGCTTTTTGGTGTTTTAAGTTTTAATTCTTCTACTTTTTTTACACTCTTTTTAGATTTTATAAAATCATCAGAAAACTTTTCTTTTTTCTTTGATGCATTATTTTTGGCAGCTACTGATTTTGCTTGCTTATTTACTTTTTTCTTTGGCGTAATGAAATCATCTCTTAATGCCATTCTTGTTGCATTCTTTGTAACATCGCGCGTTGGTGATGTCTTAATATTCATCGTTTGCACTACTTTTTGAGATGATTTTTTGGTAGCAGAAGAAGACGCAGCGTTAGATGCCGTGCCTTTACGAGTTCTTGCATATTCATAATAATCATACTCTTGCTTAAGTGCTGGCATTTTGACCCCTTCCTAGTTTTTTAATCTTTCTTTACTCTTTCAAAAACTCTAAGTTTTGCACTTTTTGAACGTGGATTCCTTTCGATTTCTTCTGTGCTTGGTGTAATTGGCTTTTTGGTAATTATTTTTCCATATGACTTATATCCACAAACGCATTTCGGAAAATCTTTTGGGCAAGTGCATCTTCCTTCATATTCTATAAAAGTATTTTTAATAATTCTATCTTCTAGCGAGTGGAATGTTATTATACAAAGTCTTCCGCCATCTGCAAGTGATAAAATAGAATCTTCTACTGCTTTTTTTAAATCCTTTAGTTCACCATTTACTTCTATTCTTAATGCTTGAAAAATTCTTTTTAATGAGTCTACTGTATTCTTTGGCACTGCTTCTCTTATTATATCTGCAAGTTCAAATGTTGTTTCTATATTTTTGTTTTCTCTTACTTTTAATATTTTGCTAACTATTCTTTTCGAATAATTCTCTTCACCATATTCAAAAAAAATCTTTTCTAACTCTTCTTTTGAATAGTTGTTTATTATATATTCGGCATCTAACTCTTGCTCTCTGTTCATTCTCATATCTAGTCTCGCATCTTTAGTGTAGCTGAAACCTCTTTCTGGCTCATCTATTTGATACGAAGAAACTCCAAGATCAAGTAAGATTCCGTTTACTTCTTTAATTTCTAATTCTTCTAGGTGTTTTTTTATATCTTCATGTTTTCCCCAAACATATGTAACATTACTATATTTTTCTAATCTTTTTCTACTAGCAGTAAGTGCATCTTGATCTCTGTCAATTCCGATTAGTCTACCATTTTCGTTTAAATGCTCAACAATTTTTGATGAATGCCCTGCTCCACCTAGCGTGCCATCTACATATATGCCATCAGCTTTTATATTTAAATTTTCCAAACATTCATGTAACATTATTGGTTCGTGTTTAAACTCCATATGCAACACCTTCAATTTAATTTCTAGCTTTTATTTGTTTTAAAAGATTAGCGGCCACAGCGTGACCGCTTTTTAACTTTTAAATCCTCTTTCATCTTTAGTAATTTAAACCTTTTTCTTTTGTTTGTCAATGCAAATGCATTTTATCATATGTAATATATTTTGCCTTTTCAATTCTTGATTTTTCTTTAGTTTACTTTTAATAACTTATCTTTAGTATTTAAAAATTTTTTCTTTTGTGCTTTAATTCTTCTTTTGTAATTATTTAATAAGGTTTTAGCCTAATTAAATTCCAAGCATAGACATCTTTTCTGCAATGTCATCTGAGTCTTGTTCTTCATTATAAGCTTCCCACTTTTCTTTGCTCCAAATTTCAATTCTTGTTGAAACACCTATAACTACAACATCCTTGCTTAAAGAAGCATGTTCTCTAAGATTTCCGGGTTATAAGAATTCTACCTTGACTATCTAGCTCACACTCAGTTGCACTAGAGAAGAAAAATCTCGTAAAGTTTCTAGCATCTTTACTTGTAATTAAAGGTAATGTTTTGACTTTTTCTTCGATGCTTTTCCACTCTTCTAAAGAGTAACCATAAAGACAACCATCAAAACCCTTAGTGACAATAAATCTTTCACCAAGTTCAGTTCTAAACTTGGCTGGAACAATCATTCTGCCTTTTGCATCTATTGTATGAGAATACTCACCAATTAGCATAATGATTCCTCCTTTCTATTCCACTTTCCTCCACTTTTCCCCACCTTTGATTAAATTTTAATATATCTTTGCTACAAATGCAAGCTTTTTTCGAAAAAAATACAAAATTTGTTAAAGAAGTAGTTACTATTCAGGCTTAATTTATGACAAAATTGAATTATAATGTTTTTATGGAGCACACTGTGCTCCGCTACAATTTCATAGCACACATTTAGATTTGATATATACTTTTATTTTGAAGAGTAAATAGTAACAAGAAGTGTTACTGTTCAGATTTAATTTATAGCAAAACTGAATTATAATGTTTTTATGAAGCACACTGTGCTCCGCTACAATTTCATAGCACACATTTAGATTTGATATATACTTTTTGCTTTTTTAAACGCAAAAATACCAACCGCCAATTCGGTTGGTACCTATCTATTATTTGTTTTCAAATCTTTTCACGCTCCCTTTTCTTTATAATATTTGGCTATATAGCCATCTAGTTCTTGACTGATCTTATAGATGTCTTCGTATGGAGCGTTTTGAGCTACTAATTCATCTAATTTTTTCTTTAATTCGATTATTTTATCATCCAAGAACATTAAACCACCATCTTCCTTATCTTCATTTTTATATTTAAAATTTAACATAGTGGGACAAAGTAGTCAATACTACTTAGATGATTTTTCGTCGACATTTTTCGCTAATATATACGCTATTAACCCGAAGGTCATGAGTATTACGCTTAAGATTTGAGATACCCTAAAATTTCCAATCATTAGAGAGTCTGTTCTTAATCCTTCTACGATTGCTCGACCTGCTCCGTATACTATTAAATAAGTATATAGTAACTGGCCCTTGAATTTTCTCTTTTTTCTTAAATACATCAATATTGCAAATAGAGCTATATCTATTATTGATTCATACAAAAAGGCAGGATGTACATTTATATATTTTCCAATATTTTTATCAAATATTTGCATTTTTAAGAAACTTTCTGTTAAACTTCCATATGCTTCTTGATTTATGAAATTTCCCCATCTTCCCATTGCCTGCCCTAGTGATAAATATGGTATTATATAATCTGCTAAATTTAAAAATGATATTTTTCTTTTCTTGCAGAAAAATATAGCAGCTATGACTCCTCCTATTATTCCTCCATATATTGCAAGTCCACCGTTCCATATCATAAAAATTTCTTTTGGATGCATTTTATAGTAATCTAATTTGAATATTACATAGTATGTTCTTGCACATATTATTCCTAAAAACAAGGCAATTAAAACAAAGTCAAATACATCATCATATTTTATGCCATATGTACCATCAAACTTTTTTGCAAGAAAAAGTCCTATAAGCATTGATGAGACTATAATTATTCCATACCAATAAATGTTTATGCCAAATATCGATATTGCAACAGGGTTTATATTAAAAGTTAAATTTAAGTTTGGAAATGAAATTGGATACACTATATTTTCTCCTTTCGTATGCAAAATTGATACGATTCTTATATATGAATCGTATCAACTTTAGTTTAAACTTATGCTGGTTCAATTACTGAAAGTGCCATTTTGTCAAAATCAAAATGCTTTCTTATAACTTCTTCTACATACGCTTTATCTATTTGCTTATAGCTTTCTACATAATCAAATGAGTTTATTCCTTTAAAATAATCGCTAATTACCATTGTCGCAATTCTTGAAACATCATTGAAACCTTTTACAAAGTTACCATATAACATTTTTTTAGCTCTTTCAAAATCTTCTTCATCTAGGCCGTTTTCTTTTAACTCTTTTATTCTTTCTGATACTCTTTTTATTACCTCATTATAATTTGAACTTTCATTATCAAATGAAGTATAAGCATAGTCTTCTTCATAAGTAAAACCAAGTCCAAATTCTCTTGTTACTAGGCCTTCGCTATATAAATCCTCAAACAACTTTGTGCTTTTTCCTGCGATTAGTTCAAGTGCTATTTGAAGGGCTACATCATATTTTACAACTTCTCTATTGTCCTTTTCGTATCCACTTTCTAATCTTTCTTTATTAAAGTTATCTTTAAAACCAAACATAAATAATGGCATATTTACATCCATCTTTTTTATATTTTCTTTTTTATAGATTTCTTCTTTTTCTTCGCCATAAAAACGCTCTATTTTTGATTTTTCTTTATCTTCTTTAACATTTTCTTTTATTATATTTAAAGTTTCATTTACATCTACATCGCCAACTACACAAATAACCATGTTAGATGGCTTATAGAAATTATTGTAGCATTTATATAAAATTTCTGGTGTGATGTCCGCTATTGTTTCTACAGTGCCTGCTATATCTTTTGTTATAGCATGTGAACCATACAAACAATTAACAAATCCAAAAAACAATTGCCACTCTGGATCATCATCATACATTCCTATTTCTTGGCCAATTATACCTTTTTCTTTTTCAACATTTTCTTTTGTTAAATATGGATTTTGAACAAAATGTATTAGAGCTTTAAATACACCATTAAAATTCTCTGTGCAATCGAATAAATAAGATGTATGATTAAAGCTTGTGTATGCATTAGGATTTGCTCCCATTTTTGTAAGTTTGTCTAATGCATTTTCTCCATCTTCTTGTTCAAACAATTTGTGTTCTAAAAAGTGTGCAACTCCATCTGGCACAGTTATTATATCGTTATCCTCTTTTGTTTTAAATTTATAATTTATAGATCCAAAATGAGTAGAATACATTGCATACTTTCTATTTGTATTTTTTATTGGTATGATTATAACATCTAAGCCATTTTCTAATTTATAAACATGCATTTTTTCATTTAAACATTCTTTTATCATCTTTAATTCTCCCTTTATCTATAACTAATGTTTAGAATTATTTATATAAAGCTAAACATCTCAACTTTCAGAATTTAACTAAACTAGTTACCTAAAAAGTATTCTACTTTAAGACTCATTTTGTTTGCTACTTCTACAATATCTTCTTTTGTTACTTTGCCGATGTTTTCGATTATTTGATTTATGTCAAAATTCATATCCAATAAATATTGTCCCATGCTTAAATCAACAAGCGTTGTTGCGTCATCTGAATAAGATTTATATAAATTTATCAAAAATACTTTTGCATCTTCTATATCTGCTTCTGTGAAATTGCCTTTTCTCATATCTTCTTCTTGTGCTTTTATTCCATTCAAAGCTTCTTCTTTTTTATTCATTTCAACACCCGCTGTAATAAACATTACACTTTTATGCTTTATAAACATAGATCTAATTGTATAGCAAAGGCTCATTTTTTCTCTAACAATTTGGAATAACTTAGATGGCACACTTCCACCTAGAATTGCATTATACACCATAACCTTATAATAATCTTCTGAAGAAGGATTAACAAAAGCCTCATAGCCTAAAACAATTTTGCCTTGAGTTACATCTTGCTTATCATTTACAACTCTTACATCATTTACTTTAAAATCGGCTGGTTTAAAACTTTTCTTTGCTCTTTCTTCTATATTTCTATTTAAAATAAATTTTTGTTTCATGTATTCTATTATTTCTTTTTCATCGAATTTACCAACAACATATAAATGAATCTCACTTGTATTTATAAGCTTTTGATATGCCTCGTATAAATTCTGTGCATTTATTTTATCTAGGTCTTCTTCTCTACCGTATTTATAAACACCATAAGCTTCATCTTTAAACATCTCTTCTGTGCATCTATAAAGTGCATAAGATGCTTTATCATTTATTTTGCTTTTAATAAGTTCTCTAAGCATTTCTTTTTCGCCATTTACATATTCTTCATCAAACTTGCCATCAATCGTTTTAGGATTAAAAATTAGCTCATGCATAAAATCTATGCTCTCAAATAAAAGCTTTTCATGATTTAGTGCATACTCATCATCAATTGTAGAAATATAAAATTGAAGAGCTTGGTTATCTCCTATTTTATCACTACTAGCATCAAATATTGCACCATACATATCATCCATTTTGTTAGATATTTCTTTTATTGTTTTATAATTCTTTGTGCCTCTTTTTAAAACAGATGGTATCAAAGCATTTGTAGTAACCTCATCTTTTACCAAATCAGTAAGTAAAAAAGCTGCTAATAAATTGGTTTTAAATTTGTTTGTATTTATAATATGAAGAAATATTCCTTTATCTAATTTTACTAATTTTTCATCCATAAATTTTCACATTCCTTTCAAGTTTTAGTTAAATTATCCATATACATTAGTATATCGCAAAATGAATAAAGTATACAAGGAGAAAAAGCTAGCCAAAATATTTTTATGGTTTTAATGCTGTTATTGGTAGCACATAGATTCCATCTGGTCTTTTTACAACTGCATCATACAAGCCACAAATTATACACATAAATTTAGGTTTTACTTCTGCTAGTTCGTAAAATCTTTTCAAGCTTGCTGCAGCTTCTTCTTCTTTATTCGAACCTAATTTTATTTCTATTGCTCCATATTCCCCATCTGCAATTTCTATTATTGCATCAACTTCTATTCCAGTATCATTTTCTCTATAATGATATAAATTTGCACCTATGCTTTCTGCATATATTTTTAAATCCCTTTCACATAAAGCTTCAAAATATAACCCCATTGTTTCTAAATCATTTATTAGTTTTTCAGGTGTAATATTTAATATTGCACAACCTAATGATGGGTCAACAAAATGTCTTTTAGGATTTTTGCCAACATTTAGTCTTGAACGAATTTTATACATAAAAGAATTTTGATTTTCAATTAAATGTAATCTGCTTAATACATTTAGGTAATCTGTTACTGTATTTCTACTTATGGTAATATCATCTTCTGTAATATTATCACCAATATCCTTTATAATTACATTATTAGCAGAAATAGTGCTTTCGTTTCTTGCAAGAGATCTTAATAGCATTTCCATTTTTGCTTTATCTCGATTAACTCCATCTATTTCGATAATATCTTTATCTAATACTGCTTGAATATAACTTTTGGCTATTTTCATAGCACCTTCTACGCTAATATTAACTGTTTCTGGCCAGCCTCCTCTTACTATTAATTCGGCAAGTCTTTTTAATTCTACCTTATTTACTAATTTGTTTTTTACTTTATTTTCAAATAACTCTTTAAGAGAAACCTCTCCACTAGAATCTCCAGATTCATATAAAGACATTGTACGCATTTTCATTTTGCATATTCTTCCCGCTCCAGAATGATGTATTTTATCGTTCACTGGAACGCTTGAACCCGTCAAAATATATTTTCCTTTTTCATTATCTTGATCGCACTTAAATCTAACTGCATCCCATATTGCAGGTACTTCTTGCCATTCATCAATAAGCTCTGGCATTTCTTTATCCAAAACTAGATTTACATCCATTTCTGCCAAATGCTTTTCTCTAAAATTATCTGCTGTATTATTTAAATATATTACACTATTTGAATGATTTAGTGCCGTCCATGTCTTGCCACACCATTTTGGCCCTTCAATACTAATTGCGCCAAATATCTTCAAGTTTTCCTCTATTTCTTTGTCTATTAATCTTGGCATATAACCTTTTTTTGTTAATTTCATATGCTTCACCTCATTTATAGAATACCACATCCTTTTATTTTTTTCAATGCTTATTGTGCAAATTTTGAGTATTTTGCTGTGCAATTTTTGGCTGCTTTGTTGTGCAAATTTTGAACGTGAACTTTTATGAGGTTGTTAATTGCAGATTTTAATAAGGAATATTGGTGAATGATTGCAGTTTTTAGACAAAAAAAGAAACCCCGAAGGGTTTCTTAAAATCATATACTAAAATTAGTTATGATATGTGTCAAATGTTAAACCTGTAGCAACACCTCTATCAGCTGGAGCTGATGTTGTAGCTAATGTTGCATCATATGATACTGAAGGGTTACCAGCTGCAGTAGCACCATCATTCTTATCAAATGCAGCATCTGCTATAGCTGTATTGCTTATTATAACTGATTCACCTGTCTCTGGGAATGTAACTGTTAATGTTGCATTCTTTGTAGCATTTGTTGCATCTGTTCCAGAAATTTCAGCACCTGTTGCATCTTTTACTGTTATACTATTTGTTACATAGCTCTTTCCATCATATGTGTATGGAGGCCAGCAGAATACTTGTCCCTTTGGAGTTACGAAGTAAGAAACTTCTTGGTTTGTACCATGATATGTTTCAACTTTTCTAACTGGTAATTTTGCACCTAATACGTTAGCAGCATATTGTTTGTTAATCAATGTACATGGAATTGCATCAGCATCTGATTGAACTAACCACTTTGTATCACCACTATCATTTGGAGTTAATACATCAGCTCCACCTCTTGCTACATAGTTAGCAAGTTGTGCATTTGATCTAGAGTTACCTCTAATAGCTTCTGAACCTTTAGCTGTTGTTATAGCTGTTTGTACAGATTCTTTTAATCCTCCCATTTCAGTAGCGAATCCAGAGAATTGAGCTTGTCCAGCTGTATCTGCTGCTCCTCCACCTAATGCGATAGCTGCTAAGATGATTACTACGATAATTGTGATAACCAAAGTAATCAATGAAACACCTTTTTGATTTTTCATAATAAAAATCCTCCCTTTTTATTTACATATTCCTAAGGTATACCCTTAAGTTTTGGCTACGCCTTTTTATTTGGGGCTTACCCTAGGCTAGCTCATTTTGATTTACTTTGTTAATTGCCCTGGCACTCGCACCCTGACAAGGCAATGTAACACTTTAAATCGTTTACAAGTATAAGTATAAACAATTAGATTTAATAATGCAATATGTTTTTCGATTAAATTCTTGTTACAGAACTATTACAATATTGTAACAATCGTAGTATAATTTTGGCAATATTAAACATGTTTTTATACTAATAAAAGCTTGGCATAATCCAAGCTTTTACTTATCTACATTCCATATGCATCAAATAAGAATGCACCTGTGTATAGTTCCATGATAGGTTTTAATACTATTATAATAAAGAATATCATAACTATACCCATTATTGACATACTTACCTCTGGTAATACTTTTACTATTTTGCCCATTGTTATGTTTATATCATCGTTTAAGAATTCTACTATTTTTATTACCATGTCGTTTATATCTGTTTCCATACCTATTCTAAGCATTTCAAGCGCCATCGGTGGCATGTTTGGCAGTGATTCGAATGGTTCTACCCACGATTCACCTTGTTGCAAGTTTTCTTGTGCTGCCTCTATTACTGAAAGTATAACGTAGTTTGATACAACACCTTTACTTATTTCTAGTGAGTCCTGTAATTTTGCATTGTTTGCCAGGTTTAGCTGCATCGCTTTAAAGAATTTCTGAAGTGCCAATCTTGTTATAAGTTGTCCGAATATAGGAACTTTTAGTTTGAATTTATCCCAGTGGTATCTACCATTTACTGTTGATTTCCAAATATTAAATAATATAATGGCAACTACTAATCCTCCTACTATTAGGTACCATCTCTCACCACAAGCATTAATGAATGCTGCGAATTTTTTTGTTGCTGCTGGTATTCTATCTCCTGCGCCCATGTCATCGTATAATCCTTGTAGTATTGGCACACCGACAACAACACCGACTATTGTACCAAGTAACATACCAACTGTTTGTAGCAATGGTCCCGTTATAGCTTTTTTAACAGCTCTTGATGTTTGTGTTGATTCTCTTAGGTAATCTAGCGCTTGGAACAAAGCGTTTGTTAAGTTTCCTGAAATTTCACCAACTTTAATTATTGATACATATATTGCCGGAAATACATCTGTATAATATTCAAGTGTTGAGTATATATATTCTCCGGCTTCAACACCATTTAATAAGTCCTCTATAATACTTTTCATTTGTGGGTTTTCTGTGTTTTCTAGAAGTGTTGTTAACGCTCTTGTATTTGTAAAGTTTGCTCTTTTTAGTAAGAATAAACTTTGTGTGAATGCGATAACATCTTCTTTTTTTATACGTTGCATGAATGATAAGTCTATATTTATTTCTTGGTTTAAGCCTTTGTTTTGTTGCTTTTTTTGTTGCTCTGCTATAAGTTTTTCTCTAGCAAGTTTTGTAACAGCTGCTGATGAAACCTGATTCTTTTTTGCTCTTTTGGATGGCATTAACATTTTTAAAAATTGTGGTCCTCTTTGTTCATCTACGCTTATTGGGGTTAAATTATTTGCTTTTAATCTTTCTGTTACTTTTTGCCTGCTTGTATCATCTATTTTTCCAGATACAACTTTTCCTGATTTAGTTGCGGCTCTATATGAATATACTGGCATAGCGTTCTCCTTTCATATAAAAGATTATAGTCCTATCTTCTTCTTTACTTCGCTAACTACTGTATGCCCTTGTATTACTTTTTGAAGTGCATCACATACAAGTGGTCTATATCCACTTTCGAATGCTGCTTTTCTTATGTCGGTGATTGTTCCATCTTGTATTATTAAATCTTTTATATCATCATTTATTGATAACATTTCATTTGCCGCAATTCTTCCATAGAAACCTGTATGGTTGCAATGTTCACATCCTACTGGTTCAAATGTTGTTTTTCCCTCTAGGTTAAATTCGACATTAAATCTTTTTGAAAATGTTTTAAATACTTCTAATTCTTGAGGTGTAAAATCTCTTTTTCTTGCACATTTTGGACATATTCTTCTTACAAGTCTTTGTGCTATTGTTGTTGCTAAAACACTTCCGATGTCGTAGCTTGAGATTCCAAGTTTTCTAAATCTTGTTACAACCTCTATTCCATCTACGGTGTGGATTGTTGATAATACAAAGTGTCCTGTTTGTCCTGCTTGTATTGCTATCTCGGCTGTTTCTTTATCTCTTATCTCTCCGTAGTAATATGATATCAGGGTCTTGTCTTAAGATTGTTCTTAAAGAGTCAGCGAATGTAACTCTTTTATTTACTTCGACCTGATTTAATCCTGGTATTCTTATTTCTACTGGGTCCTCAACTGTTGTTATATTAACTTCTGGCTTGTTAAGTAATGCTAAGGCACTATATAGTGTTGTTGTTTTACCTTCACCAGTAGGAGCTGCTATAACTGCTATACAGTTCTTTTTATTGAAGCATTTTTCCATAACTGTTTCATCATCTGGATATCCAAGTTCATGTAGACCTTTGATTGATGCTTCTTTTTTCATAAGTCTTAGAACGAATTTTTCTCCGTATACATTCATCTGTGAAGATACACGGATGTTGTAATCTGGATATGCTAAAATTCTACCATCTTGTGATAGTGTAATCTCTTGGTGCATGTTTGAAATCGATTTTAATCTACCTATTATTTGTTGTTGCTTTTCTTTCTCTATTTTAGCTATTTCTACTAACTCACCATCAATTCTAAACCTAACTCTTAATAAATTCTCCATCGGTTCAAAGTGAAGGTCACTCGCTCTTTTTGCCATTCCCGATCTTATTATATTATCTATTAGCTGTGAAATATCTCTTCCATATGTATCGAAGGCACTTGTATCTTCTGGTTTTGCCTCCATGTTTTTTATAATTGCATCTATATATGAACCAAATGTAACATATGGCTCCATCATAAGACCACCTTTACTCAAAAGGATAAGTCTTATCATTTTTTGTAGATCTTTATTTTCAGGTTCTGCAAATGCAACTTTTATTCTGTTTTCATTTATTTCAAATGGTATTACTTTATGTTGTTTTACGATATCCAATGATATGTACTGTGTAAATGGAAAATTTAGAACAGGATCTAATTGTACTGGCTTAAAACCATTTTGTTCAGCTATTGTATTTAGCAAGGCTTGGTCATCACATACTTTTAATATATGAAATATTTCACCTAGTTTTACTCCTCTGTGTGATTTTTGATATTCAATAGCTTTATCTATGTCTGTTTCTTTTATTAAACCTTTTCTAATTAGCAAAACTCCAAGCGGCGTTTTGTTTGAGTTATTATCGAAAACTGCCATTTTAATGTTCTCCTCCTCTTCTTTTGTAACCGAATATCTACTTTCCTAATATTTATTTTAATGATATTTAAAAAACAAGTCAATATTTTTGGCTTAAGTTCATTTTTTTACTCTATAACCATATTTTGCTTATTCTAGCGTTTCTGCTATTTGATATGCATTTTCTATGTCTCCCGAGTATACTTTTTGTATTGCTTCTATTCTTCTTGATTGCATTATATAGCTACTTGCGCTATTGCCATAAAATATTATTCCATAAAGCGAAAATATTAGCATTGCAATAAATATTGCAAGTGTCACTGATCCTCTGCTTTTTTTCATTTTAATACCCTCTTCCTACTTTAAAGTATTGTTCATCACTTTTGGTTACATTTCCATCCTTTGAGTATACTCTTACATTTATACATTCATTTTCTATGTTATATTTGAAAAATACTCCTGAAAGTTTGTCTGTAACTAATGCGTTTCCTCTGTATACTTCGTATACATCGTATTCTTGTCCAGTTTCTTTTTTCTCATCAGCTGAATATCTTATTGAATATTGAACACCATTATCAAATTTTACATAATTTTCTGAAAATTCTAAAACTCTTTCAGCATTCTTTACATCACTTGCAAAGAATGAGTAAAATTTCATTATTTCGTTTGTCATTTTGCTTTTTTTAGTTAATTCTCCTAGTTCAGACATGAAGTTTATATTTATAAATGTTAATGTACCAAGTAAGATTGTTGCAACTATTATATATATTGTAAGTGTTGTTAATGTTACACCTTTTTGATTTTTCATTTTTTACCTCCTACCTATTGTTCAGTTGTGTTTTTTATTTATGGAGTACACCTAATCTTAAGCTACTTTTTTTGCGCTGTTTTTTGTTTGCTCATAGAGCACACTTTTGTAGCATATTCTATTTTCATAAATCAGTTTACACTACCTATTTACTTTTAAAGTTTTTAATGTCATTGTTGCAACACTTCCTGCGTCATTGCTTTTTATTTTATAATCGACATTTACTGTTATTATTTGTACTTTATTGCCATAGTCTTTTCCATCTTTAGGTGGAAGACTTTCTATACTTGTTTTTACCTCCATGTTATTTTCTACTTTTGCTTTATTTTTTATTTCATCTAAATTTATTATGCTATTATCTTCTATTTGGAGTGCTTCTATCGCTTTAATAGCATATGACATTGCTATATTTTTTTGTTCTATTCTTCTGTAGTTATCATTGCTTGCTGCAAGTAGTGTCAGGCTTGACACCATAAATATTGCAACTATTATAAGTGCTATTCCGATTTCTATTAGCGAGTAACCTGATTTTGATCTTATATTCAAAATTTACACCTCCATTTTATATGTTTACTATTTCTGAAAGCACTGGAAAACAGTTTATACATATTATCATTATCACTGTTGCTATGCTTAAATAGTATCCCCATGGTATTTCTTTATATTTGTGTATTATATAGCCTATTCCCGCAATGATTAGAGATAGTGGCAATATATATAACTCTGCTGCATAACCTAAAAATAGACCAATAACTGATATATATTTTATATCTCCATAACCTATTGGTGTTTTTTTATTTAGTTTGCTTACTAAGTTAATTACTAATAATACAGCTGGTATTGCTAAAAAGCCTACAATGTTAGTTAGTGCACTTATACCTAATGTTGCATTTAGTATTATTTTTAATATTGAAATACCTATTAAATATAATAACATACTATCTGATATTACATAGTTTTCTTTATCTATTCCGCCTACTAAGAATAAACCTGTTACAAATAAATAAATTAAAAATAGGTTTATGAATTCTTGTAATGTGCTGAATACATTTATCTTTAAGCTAAGTGCTATTAGTAAAAATACTAATCCTGATGATGCTTCTAATAATATGTATCTTGCTCTAATTTTTTCTTTACAATACCTACATCTACCACCTAAAAATATATAGCTTAATATTGGTATTAAATCTAGCGGTGCTAATTTGTGATTGCATTTTACGCAATGTGAACGCACATAAGTAATGTTTTCTTTTCTAGGTATTCTATATACCGCCAAAGAACAAAAACTTCCAAATACTGTTCCTGCTATAAAAATCATAATATAAATAAAAACATTCACTATAGTGTCCTTTCTAAAGTTAAAGGGATATACAGTTTATGCATATCCCTACTTGTTTTAAGATAATCTATTTTAATTTCTGTTTATTACATCTGTAGGTATATCTGATGTGCCAGTACTTGAATTTGATAATGGCTCTGTCTTACCAGATATATATCTTAACTCTGAACCATAGTTTTCTAAATCTGTAGTTGTTGATTGATATACTACGGTTTCGTTCTGAGCATTTTCTATTCCACCGGTTGCAACAGCAAAATCAGTTTCTGGTGGTAAATTCATATGTGCAGCTTGTGGTATTTCATCTGCTATCGGAATTTTTATTATAAATAAATATGCAAGAGCGCCAATAACACAAAGAAATGCTGCTAATGCTATTCCTACTTCTTTTAATACTTTAAGAAATTTCTTCATATACTCAACTCCTTTTTCATAATCGGTTGTGTTCACTAGTTATAATGCTGATTTTAGTGTAGTAGCATCAATTGGTTTTAGGGAGCATACCTAAGCTTAAGCTGCATCTTACATTTTTTTTGCAAATTAGTTTACACCACCTCATAATTTGTCCTATCTCGCTGCATTTGATGTTTTTACTGTTATACCGTCTACTGAGAAACTTGCTTTTGTTGAATCAGTTGTACTACCTTGTATTGCTATTCCGTTTAAACTAAAGTTTAAGTTTGTATCGTTTTCGATATCATATATGAAATTTATTATAGATACATATGAGCCCGTGATATCAAAATTGATTCTTAAGTTTTTATCATCTGTTGTCATTTTGAATTTAACATTGTTATCGTTTGCATAATTACCAATAACAATCCATAAGTAGTCTAATAAGTATTCTTGCTTTTTATTAGCCTCTGCTATTTCTGCTTCTGATGCATTTGATTCTAATTTTTCATATGTCGCTTTCTTTTCTTCGAAGCTATCTTTTTCTTCACTTATTCTGTTTTCAGCCTCAACTATTTGGGTAGTATTTATTTTTACTATTTGATTTATCTTTGATGTTAGGTTATCACCTTTTGCCATAATTTCTTTATAATTTAGAACTTTTATGTCAAATGGTAATCTTCCTTCAAGAACAAATCCTTGTGTAACTAGAAAATAAATACCAACAATTGATAGAGCAGACACCGCAGCCAAAATAATCTTTTTCATCATGGTAGCATCCCCCCTACCTTTATTTTAATTGTTTGGTCCATCTCTTCTACTGTCATATCTACATTTAATAAAACTTTTTCAAGCTTTAACCTTGAAACAAAATATCCAAGTTGTGCATATTGTGGTGATGTCGCAACTATATCTACCTTTCCTGTTTCTGAAACATCTATACTTGTTATTGAAACTCCTTGTGGTATTATAAACATTACTTGGCTCATGAAATTAGGTATATCAAAGCTTCTTTTCATTTTTTCTGTTTCAATTTCTTGCATAACTTCTTCTAATTTTGATATCTTTTCTGAATACTCACTAGTCTTTGTTCTAATATAATCAGCTCTACTTGCTGCTAACGTTATCTCTGCATTTCCTTTGCTAATCTGGCTGTCTGCTTCGCTAAGCTTTGCTTCTAATGTATTTGTTATATATGTTGCTGCTACCACATACAATACTAACGCTCCAACGCATGTTATCGTTAATCTAACAAGCCATTTATCTAATGCTGTTGGCTCGTTTGGCATTCCACCATCTTCAAATCCTCCTGTAGCTTGTATGTCTCCAACATCAGCATCATATGCCACCCTTACTTTTCCTCTAGAACCTTTTTTAGCTCCACCTTTCTTTAAAAAACTAAGCTTATCGCTTAAATGAATCTTTTCTAAAATTGAAGGGCCAGAAGACGTTCTGCCTCTTTTTGGTGTAGACACTTTTCTTTTAATTTCTTCTACATATTCTTTTGCTGCTGTTTTTGCATCTTTTATTTTTCCTTTTATATTTATTTTTTCAAAAGCATCTTTTAAAGGTGTGCTTTTCATTGCTTTTTTAGCAGCGCCATGGAAGTTAATCGATGGATCCATCATTCCAAATCCATTTAGTGCAATAGCAATTGCACTATTTACTTCTACAATTTCTTTTTCCATTTCTTTATCTTTTTGTGATATTAAAAATGGTTTTGCTATTACGCATCTAAGACCTGGAAAACTTTCTTGGAAATATAAATCAACATTATTTACAACAACTGCCGAACCAGAAAGATATACAGATTTCATCAATCTCTTATATGGTGTTATTGCTTCATCTACTCTTTGTCTTATATCATAAAGAACAGGAAGAACAACATCTAGTACATCTCTGCTTTCTTCATCTAATGTTGTAACATCATCAATATAAACCGAAACTTTTTTACATGCTTCATAGGCTTTAGAATATGAATTATATTTTTCTGCCAACTTATCTAATATATCTTGCATTCCAAGAGGAATATCTATTACATCTTGTACCTCATTTCTAAGCAGAATTGTTACAGTTGTTTTATTTTCTATATTAACTATTGCTGCTTCTTCATCTATGCCTTTATTTCTAAATATATTTTCTATGCTCAATCCGACTGGTGCAACTGCTGTAATTCTTAATCCTTCAAAGTTTTTATTCAAGTTCGCTAATTCTGACTTTGCTACATAAGAACATATAGCTAAAAGTTTATCCATGTTTCCTGTATTTTGCACCAGTTGATATCTAAGTTCAAGTGCTGAGTTAACTAAGCCTTCGCTCTCGCAATATGCATTAAACTCACTTTGTATTAAGTCATTTCTATCTTTTGATTTTAATTCTCTAAATACTTCTATATCGTGATAGCCCTCATTTGAAAGTCCTAAAGATACTGTACACTGATCGATCTTTACTTCTTGTAGTATTTCATCTATTGTCGTCATTATATTGTCGTAAAACTTGACACCATAAGCCTCTAGTGTGTATAGATCTGATTTCGGATCGCTAGATATTTTAGCATACTTTATCATATTTTTATCCGTATAGAATCCTAAACAACTCGACATACCTCTTGCTCCTTTTCTTTAGATTTTGTGCTGCATTTTTGTTTTATGGCTAGCTTTGTTCTTCAGCCTCAGGATTAAAATCAAAAATTTCAAACTGTTTTAGTATTTTAAACATTTCTGCATATGTTAATTCTTTGTCAAGCATTAAATCATTTTGATATCCTTCTATAACTCCTGCTTCATAAAATTGTGTAATAACGCTATCAGCCGTTATGTTTTTTTGATCTGAAAGCAAACTAAACATCAGAACTAAAAATTCTCTTCTTGTAACATCACCATAATATGGGCTTATGCCATAATCTAAGATAGAAGCATATTTCACATTGCCATACTTGGCTAGTTCTGTTTTTCTATAATTTGTGTCATTTATAAGCGAAGCTGCTTTGTATTTAGCAAGAGAAACATACAAATAGAATGATTTAAGCTCTTCTCTGCTTAATAACTTTTGTTGTTTTTCTGCTATATCTTCTGCATGCTCTATATAAGTGATAGCTCTTCTAAAATCGTCAGGTGACAACTCCGTTAGTGTTATATAATTATTTATAGTATTCATCATTCCTATAATAGCTGCATTCATGTTGTCTGTATTTCCAAGTGTTTGTACAACATTTTTATGCTTATCAACATTTTTGTATTGTAAGTATCTAAGCAGTATCGCATAAAAATCTTCTTGTTCTACTTTTTTGTTCATTGCGCTCTGTGTCATCATTTTTGTAATACCCTTAGACAAACACCACTCGTATCCAGGAGTTCCCCACCAGGCAGCAAAAGATATTGTTGCTATATTAACTAAAACAACAACTAATATTAAAATTTTTTTTGCGATACTCGAAAATTTTTTCATATTAAATATCATTCCTTCCTTGCCTTTTGCAATTTATCTTATATTAGCATGTAATAAGGAACTACAGCTCTTTTATATATTATTTCTAGTTTTTTGCGGTATATGCAAAATGAGGAAATATTGGCACTTAGACTCAATTCTCACTTCATAAATATTCTATATAAAAACATATATAAAGACAAGCGTTGTTATCGAATTGTAATACAAATGTAATAGTTTTGTAATATTATTTTTTTTGCTCTTCCCTAAGTCTTTTCACTATTTCTTTTATATTTTTTGATATATATTTTACATCATCTAATGTATTTTCTTCGCCTAATGTTATTCTAATTGTTCCTTTTGCTATTTCATCAGGAAGACCTATTGCTTTTAATACATGTGATGGCACACTGTCCCTAGTAGAGCAAGCTGATGCACTAGAACAATATATTCCTTTTTCTGCAAGCAATAATAAAAGTGTTCCTCCATTTATGCCATCGAATGACATATTTATATTCCCAGGTAATCTTTTGTAAATATGGCCATTAAGCCTAACTAGAGGTATATTTCTTTGTATGTCAACTATTAGATAATCTCTCATATATGTTAGTCTCTCAGCGTAGCTATCTATATTTTGTGTAGCAATTTCTATTGCTCTTCCCATTCCAATTATCGCAGGTACATTTTCTGTTCCTGCTCTTTTTCCACTTTCTTGATGACCACCATATATTAATGGTTCTATCTCTATGCCATTTCTTACATATAATGCACCAATTCCTTTTGGTCCATAAAATTTGTGACCAGACATTGACATTAAATCTATACCTAATTTTTGAACATTTATTTTTACACTTCCGAACGGCTTGAACTGCATCTACATGAAAAAGTATTCCATGCTTTTTGGCTATCTTTGAAATTTCTCCTATTGGTTCTATTGATCCTATTTCATTATTTGCAAACATTACTGATATTAAAATAGTATCTGGCCTTATTGCTCTTTCTAGTTCACTTGTTTTTATGATTCCATCCGAATCAACATTTATATATGTGATTTCAAAGCCATCTTCTTCTAATGCTTTGCATGTGTTTAATATTGCCATATGCTCAATTTTTGTTGTTATTATATGATTTCCTCTATTTTTCCTAGACTTTGCGATTCCTCTTAGCGCAAAGTTATCTGATTCTGAACCTCCTGATGTAAAATATATTTCATTTGCCTCTTCTGCTCCTATTGCAAGAGCTACCTTTCTTCTTGCATCTTCTACTGCTTTTTTATTTTCTATTCCATATTTGTACATCGTAGATGGATTTCCGAATTTCTCAGTTAAATATGGCATCATACTTTCTAAAACTTCTTTTTTTGTTTTAGTTGTTGCAGCATGATCTGCATAAATTTCTCTCATAATCCCACGCCCTCTCTAATCCAGGTTGTGTTCACTAATTATAATATTTTCCCAACTTTAGTTTATTGCTACCAATTGGTTTTTATGGAGCACACTGTGCTTAAGCTACTTTTTTTTGGCTACATATTTTATTTTTTCACAAATCAGTTTACACTACCAAACTTTATATTCATAGTATAATATGCTCAAAATTCAAAATTTGATTATGCTTTGTTAGTATTCAGGCTTAATTTATGACAAGTACTAGCCAATATTATTTTTATGGAGCACACTGTGCTCCGCTACATTTTTATAAAACACATTTACATTTGATACATACTTTTATTTTTGAAGACTAAATAGTAACTATGTTTTTATCCCAACATTTTCAATTGTTTAAATTTCATTGCACATTTTGTTCTAATATGATATAAATTTTTTTGAGGTGATTTTAAAATGGCAAATTCAAAACTAATTATTGTTGAGGGTCCACAAGGTGCTGGTAAAACTACAGTTACTGATTTTATAAGGTTTTATCTTCCATATACCAATCTTTATAGATTAAGTGGCACCTCTGATAAAACTGTAGCAGGCAAAGAAAAATCTAAGAAGATGTATTTTGCTTTACTAGATTATATAAAAAACTTAGAAAACGATTCTATAAACCTTTTATTTGATAGAACGTTTTTCACAGAAGAAGTGTACTGCAGACTTGGATTTAAGGATTATTCTTTTTCTGATGTGTATGAAGAGTTGTTAGAGAGGCTCAGTAAATTGGATTTCGATATTTACTTTATTGCATTATATTTAAGCGATGAAAATGAATTTGAAAAGAGATTAAATAGAGAAAACAAGGCTTCTATAAAGTATGCAAAATTTAACAAAGAAAGTAGCATAAATCAACAAAACGCTTATTTAAAGCTAGCTGATGAAATTTCAGAGAAATATAAAAATATCCATGTTGTTAAATTTGATAATTTAATTTCTCTAGATGAAATGAAAGAGAAAATTCAAAATATATTGGCATAAAAAAGAAAGCTCATGTTTTTCGTGAGCTTTCTTTTTATTCTTAAAACAAATTCAAAATTTTTAATAAATTGTACGTTGCAATTTTCTTAAATTTATTTATGCTGGGTTTACATGCACAATTACATCATACACATTCTTTTGTTCCAATATTTCTGCTTTCAATTTTCCTACGATTTCATGGCTTTCTTTTACTGTCATATTTCCATCAACAGATACTTTTACAATTACTATAAATGAGTTACCGACTGCCTTTGATGTCACTTTATCTATGTGGTCTATTTTTTCATATGTTTTTATTATATCCTTTATCTTGCCTATTTCTTCTTCGCTCATTGATACATCTAGTAACACGTTATAACTTTGCATAAAAAATTCTATGGCTGTGTATAAAATTCTGATTGCAATAATTATTGCAACTACTCCATCTAGCCAGTATAAGTTTACTAAAGCAGCAAGTATGCCGACTAAAACAGAAAGTGTTGTGTAAACATCGTTTATATGGTCTTCGGAATTAGCAAGGATTAGTATGTTATTCGATTTTTTTCCGATTTTCTTAGTATAACGATACAAGCTAAACTTTGTTACTATTGTCACAATGCACACAATAATAAGTGAAAGAGAAAAATCAAATTTTGCACCATCTATTAAAGAGTTTATACCATTCCATGCGATTTTTAATGCTAAGTAACCCATTATTAAGCTTATGATTAGCGAGAATATGTATTCCGCTTTTCCATGACCATAGTTGTGGTCTTCATCTGATGGCTCGCCTGCTATCTTTCCACCTATCAGAGTCATAAGTGAAGACAAGACATCTGTGCCACTGTTTATACTGTCTGCAAGCATAGCGTTACTCTTACTAAGTATTGCAACAATTATTTTTATTACAAACAAAAATACATTTCCGATTATTCCAACAATTCCTACTTTTTTAGTTTCTTTACTTCGTTCTTCTAACTCTTGTACTCTCATTTACTCATCTCCATATTATTGTTTTTTATGGAGCACACTGTGCTCCGCTACATTATTGTAACTGTTAATATAATATAAAAGGCCACAAGTTTTAATCTTATAGCCTTTCTTCTCATATATTTTTTAATCTATTTTATACTATTAACGTAAGAAACCTTTTATTATTTCTTCTTCTGCCTCTTTTTCTGTTAGTCCAAGTGTCATAAGTTTTGTTAATTGTTCTCCCGCTATCTTGCCAATTGCCGCCTCATGAATTAAGTTTGCCTCAACACTATTGGCTGTTATCTCTGGTATAGCCCTAACAGATGCTTTATCTTTTATAATTGCGTCGCACTCAACATGAGCAAAACATTTTGTATTTCCATATACTTTTGACATGAACTTTTGCTTTGAATTTTCTGTTGCAACAGATCTAGAAGTTACATGTGTACTAGAATTTTCGCCGTTTAATTCAACATCAAACGTTGTCTCTGCAATTTGACTGCCATGTGTCATTATTTTTTCTGAAACGACAAAATTTGTATCTTCTTCTAATACACCTTTTGTTGTTCTGATTGTTGAATCAACACCTTTAATCTGAATACTTTCCATCTCCATGTTGCTTCCTTTTTTCATATGAACTTCTGTAACTGGATTTAGGATTCTCTTACCATCGCCATCTCCCTCGCCATAATGCTTTTCAATATACTTAACACTTGCTCCCTCTTCTAAAAAGAAACGGTGTATTCCATCATGTCTAGAATCTTTATGATGGTCATTATGAATTCCACAACCCGCTATTATATATACTTTTGCATTTTTGCCAATGTAGAAATCGTTATACACTACATCAGTTAAACCACTTTCTGTTATAATTACTGGGATATGTACAATTTCACCATTTGTATTTTCTTTAACATATATATCTATTCCTTTTCCCTCTTCTTTTGGAACAATATTTATATTTTCTGTTACTTTTCTTTCTATCCCTTTTCCGTTTTTTCTTATGTTATATGCTCCTTCTGGCGTACCAGAAATATCTGATATTTCTTTCAACAAATCTTTATCTACACTATCCATTATTATTCCTTTCCGCTTTATAAAATGCATTATTCTAAAGTTTGCAACATGTTTTTTTAGTGTTTAATGCAGTGCCTAAAACATCGTCTTTATCTCCGTATTTTTCAACTGTTCCATCATTCATCAAAATAACTTTGTCGGCTATATTTAAAATCTTTTCTTGGTGTGAGATTATTAGTATTGTGCTATCTTCTATAGTATTTCTAAGTTCTTCAAATACTTTTATAAGATTATTAAAACTCCATAAGTCAATACCTGCTTCTGGCTCATCAAATATTGTTAACGCATTTTTTCTAACAGCCACTGTTGCAATTTCGATTCTTTTTAATTCTCCACCTGAAAGTGATGCATTAACTTCTCTATCTATATACTCTTTTGCACAAAGTCCAACTTTTGATAATATATCGCACGCATCAGCTTTCTTTACATCATGACCTGCTGATAATTTTATCAAATCATATACTGTTATTCCTTTAAACTTAACCGGTTGCTGGAACGCAAAGCCTATTCCCATTCTAGCTCTTTCATCTATTGTCATATTTGTTATATCAGTTCCATTAAAAATAATCTTTCCGCTGTCTGGCTTTTCAATACCCATAATCATTTTAGCAAGGGTTGATTTACCAGAACCATTTGGCCCTGTAATCGCAATAAATTTATTTGAATCTATATCTAAATTTACATGTTTTAATATGTTTTTATTATCTCTACTAAATGAAATGTCTTTTATTTCTAGCATTTTTGACCTCCTATTTGTCTTTGTTCAATTATTTTACCACATTTTGTAGAAAAATACACTATTATTTTATCTTTTTCGATTGCTAGTAAAATAATGGAAGTTAAGGAATATAGCAAATCGGTCAGTACTAGTGTATTAAAATAAAAACACATATATTTTTCAATTTGACTTTCTTCCCTCTTTGTATTAGAATTTAGTTGATTTTAAGCTGTTTTTATACATATGGAGGTGTTTTTTATGGCTGATAATAAAGATAGAAATAATATTGCTACTAACTCTAAAGCTTTTCATGAGTATTTTATAGATTCTAAACTAGAATGTGGAATTGAGCTTGTTGGAACTGAAGTTAAATCTGTTAGAGCAGGCAAGGTTAATATGAAAGATAGCTACGCTGGCATTAAAAATGGCGAGCTTTGGGTTTATAATCTACATATTAGTCCTTTTGAACAAGGAAATATTTTTAACAAGGACCCTATGAGAACTAGAAAGCTACTTGTTCATAAACAAGAAATCAGAAAACTAATTGGCATGGTTCAACAAAAAGGCGTTACGCTAGTTCCACTTAGTATGTATTGGGACAGAAACAAAATAAAATTAGAGCTAGCTGTTGCTCGTGGCAAAAAACTTTATGATAAACGTGAAGATATTGCTAAAAAAGACGCTTTAAGAAGGCTTCAACAAAGAGAGGATTACTAGTATTAGCTTTTTATTTATTATGCATAAAAGCATTTTTTAAGCATATAATATTATTGACAATGTATTAACAATGTGATAACATTATTATTGAAGAGAGGTGTTAAAAATGCAAAAAATAAGTAATATAAATATTCGTGTAAACGATGATTTAAAAAAACAAGCAAGTGATTTATTTGAATATTTCGGTATGTCTTTGTCTCAAGCAATAACTTTATTTTTAAAGCAAGCTGTTAATACTTCAAGTATTCCATTTGAAATAAAAGCTCCACAGTTTAGTGATGAAATGATGGAAAGTATCAAAGAAGCTGATGAAATGAAAAAGCACCCTGAAAAATACAAAACCTATACTAGTGTAGAAGAACTTGTGGAGGACTTGCATAATGAAATATAATATTGAAAAAACTAATAAATTTGCTAAGCAATATGCTAAGGTGCTAAAACAAAAAGAGTTTAAAGAAGAAGAATTTATAAAAGTTTTAACTCTATTAGCTAATGATGAAATATTGCCACCTAAATACAAAAATCATTTATTAACTCCTAGTTGTAAGCGGCATATGGGAATGTCACATACAAAATGATATTCTTTTAGAATATGAAAAGTACGATAAAAAATTGATATTATTGTTAATCGGTATAGGTTCACATTCTGATTTATTTAAGTAAAATATATTAAAAAGAGGGACTCTAAAATAGTCCCTTTTTTATAAACATTCTCTTGGAGGAAATTCTCCTTTTTTTATTATTTCTAATAATGCATTCAATTTATTTAATGCTTCTTCTTTTTGTTCTTTTGTTATTAATCCTTGATTTAAGGCCTCATCTAGTTCTTCTTCATCCAATATTTCATATCTTCCATCTGGGTAGACTTTTATATCAACCAACAAATCAACTAAGATATATTCTTCAGCTTTTATTTGTGCATCTATTATGTCACAATACCAATATAAAAAGTTTTTGTCTTTATCGTAGAATTTGCTTATTTTCCAGCCTTTTTTCAAATATGTATATGACATTCCAAATGCTACATCGTTTCTTGGATGAATCGGAAGCCAACTTGTTATTAGTAAATCTTCATTTACAAATTCTACTTTATCCCCAGATATATCGATTATTTCGTTTGGTATGTATCTTTTTCTATATATTTTCACGGGTCTCTCTCCTTTAAATTATTGTTTCAAAATCGTTTATGTTATATCCCCACTTTTTTAATTCATCATAGATTTTGCTTATTGGCAAACCAACTATTGATTTATAGTCTCCTTCTATTTTGGTTACAAATAGTGATGCTCTTGTCTCCATTGAATATCCTGCACAATCGTAAACATTTTTTTCATTATCTATATACCAATTAACTTCTTCATCTGTCATGCTTTTAAAATATACAGCTGCTTTTTCATAAAATGTAACACTTTTATTTTTGTATTTGTCTATTAAAGTAACCCCCGTAACTGCGTAATTTACATTTCCTGATAACTTTTTTATATTTCTAAATGCTTCTTCTCTGCTTTTTGGCTTTTCGAACTTTTCGTTATTCATATAGCCTATTGTATCAGCAGATATTATTATTCCCTCTTCAACTTTTTCTGCAACTGCTTTTGCCTTTTGCTTTGATAATTCCATAACATATTCATCTGGATTGTTGTTAAACTCTATATTTTCTTCTACATCGCTTCCGAATTGCTTCGCATTTTAGCCCTGCCATTTCTATTATTTCTTTTCTCCATTTTGATTTAGATGCTAATATTAGTTTTACCATCTTTATTTTCTCTCTTTCTTTTAATTTTCTTCAACTAATTTTTGAAGCTTTTCTTTTTCTATTTTCATTTTTCTATCAATTCCGTCTGCCGCACGAATTGCACTATTAACAGCTCTGCTCACATTTGGATGTAGCTCTGTTAAATCTCCACCTGCAAATACGAATTCTTTACTTGTTTCGCCATATTCATCTATTGAAACTAAGTCTCTATCTGTTAGTTTTAAATCATCTAAAACAGTGAAATCTGGTATAGAGCCAATTGCAACAACTATTGTTTCTCCTCTATATATTGAACCATTTGCACATTTTACTCCGCCCGCTGTATCTGTGCCTAATATTTCTGTAACAACACTATTTTGAGCGATGTTTATTCCGCTTTCTATTGCTTTTATTATTTCTATTTGGTTTGCTTTCATTTCTACTCTACTTTTTCTATAAAGTACATTAACAGTTTTAGCACCTCTTTCTTTTACTGCTCTTGCTACATCCATTGCTACATTGCCGCCACCTATTACTACTACATTTTCAAATTTCATGTGGTCTATTCTCTTTAAAAATTCTTTTGCATAATGTACACCTTTTTTATCTATTCCTGGTATGTTTAGTTTTCTTGGCGTATCACAACCAATTCCTAAAAATATTGCTTTGTATCCTTTTTTGAATAATTCATCTATTGTAAAATCTTTTCCTAATGTTTTTCCTACTTCTACTTCCATTCTTGCAAGTGTTATAGCATCAACTGTATCAAATACTATATCCTTTGGTAGTCTTCTTTCTGGAATTCCATATTGCAAGATGCCTCCAAGTTCACTCGTTTTTTCAAATAATGTTACTGCATATCCCATTCTTTCAAGTCTAAGTGCACATGTAAGTCCTGCAGGACCAGCACCTACGACTGCAACTCTTTCTTTGTTTAAAACAGATTTATCTCTTTTTCCCATCGTGCTATTGCTAAGTCCCCAGTCTGATACAAAAGCTTCTAATTCTCCTATATCTACTGGTTCGCCTTTTTCTGCTTGTACACAACTACCTTTGCATTGTATATCGTGTGAACAGACTCTTCCACAAATGCTTCCAAAATAATTTTTTTCTAGTATTACTTTATATGCTTCTTCTAAGTTTCCTTCTTTTACAAATTTTATAAAGCCAGGGATATTTACATGAATTGGGCAACCCTCAACGCATTTTGGTTCTTTGCATTCTAAGCATCTAGCAGCCTTTTTTTTAGCTTCATCTAAATTCATTTTATTATCATTCCTTTCATATAACAACCTTTAACAAAATTATAAAACAAGCCTTATTATAAAACAAGTTTGAATAACAAAAAAATAAGTTTATGTTTAGTTTATGATAGGTACTAAATTATGTTTTTTATGGAGCACACTGTGCTCCGCTACATTTTTGCAACTGTTTTATGTTTTCTTTCATAGGTTAGTTTTGCTACTAGTTACTCTTTTATGGAGCACACTTAAGTTACATGTTATACACAAAAGGGACCTTTTTATGGTCCCGATTTTTATTTTATTCTTCTATTTCTAATGGTTCTATACCCATTATCTTTTGCATAAATTGTTCTAGTTCTTCTTCGCTAGCTGTATTTAATAAAAATGTTTCTAAACTTTCTAGTTTTCTTACTTTTCTTTCTGCTTTTTGAGCTTTTTGAGCTTTTTTAGCCTCGCCAGATATTTTAAATATTTCTTCTCCATCGAAGCTTGCTAATATGTTTACTACATCAGAAGATTCTTCTTCGCCTTTTTCAAATAAAATAGCAAGTGTTTTTTCTTCTATTCCTAGTGAAAATTTTATTATATCTTTTTTCTTGTATGTATAGGCTAATAATTCAGCTTTTAGTCCGCCATTATCTGAATTTATAATTACTTCTGTTTTTATATTTTTGCCATCTTTTTCGTGCACTGCTATTTTTATTTCTATTTCATAATCTTCTATATATTCTGTATCAGATTTTAAATCCGATATATATTCATCTAATGATTTTCTTATTTCTTCTGTATCTTCTTCTGATATTTCTTCTACACCATATGCTTGCATTAAGTTTTCTTTAGCTAAATCTACTGCCACTTGTTTTAGTTCTTCATCATTTTCTATTTTTTCTAATATGCTTTTTGCTATTTGGCTCAATGCTTTGCCATCTAACACTAATTCATATTTTAAAGTTTTGTATTCTTTGCTTTCTTCAGTCACAATACTATCACTTTTAACTTCGATATAATTATCTAATTCTTTTGCCAAAAGCTTTATGTATCTTTCTCTTATACTTTTATTAATTTTTCCTTCTTCTTTTGTTTTTATGTTATACCCCAGATTTAATAGTAATTGCTCTAAATTTTCATCGTTTACAGCAAAATATTTTTCGTAAAGTGCTGGTATATATGCTGCTACTGTTCTTTCTTCTTTTATTATATTTATTTCTCCACTTTCATTTTCTAACAAGTATTCTCCCTTTAAGTCGAAGCCATCTTTTGTGCCTATCATATTATATTCTGCATTTGCTACTTCTTCGCCATACATACTCATTGTTACTTTGCCATCTATTACAGCATTTTTGTGTATATCTATTATTTTTGATATAGATTCTATTGCCGCTTGGTCTTTACCCAATAATTCTGCAAATCTCTGTGCCTTAACATATCTATTCGAAATAACTATATATGTACTAAAAGCAATTATTGAAATAAAGACTAGTAACAAAAGTGATATTATAATAATTTTTCTTTTAGGTTCTTCTTTTACAACCATATCTAAATTTTGATTTTCATCCATTTATATTTCTCCTCCTTATATACCAAGATTATATTACTTTTTTTGGCATGAGGCAACAAAAAAATACAGCGCCCTTTCTGGCACTGTATTTTAGTTAACATTCAGCATTAATTTATGAAAAATACCGAATTATATTTTTTAATGGAGCACGCCTAAGCTTAAGCTACTTTTCGCAAAATACAATTATGTTCCTTTAATTTTTAGACTGAATGATAATGTATTTATTTTTTACTCTTCAAAATATTTTCTTGCATGGTAGCTTGTGTGAAGTAATTCATGTGCTTTATGGCTACCCGGTTTTTCTAAATATTCATCATATAGCTTTTTGATCACCGGATTTTCGTGTGATTTTCTTACTTTGTTTTCTTTATCTGCTTCGTATAATGCTTTCTTTCTAAGTCCATGTATATCAACTGTTGCCATTGTTTTTGCATCATGTATTGGTTGTCCTCCACCAGTTACACATCCGCCTGGACATGCCATTATCTCTACAAAGTGATATGGAGCTTCGCCTTTTTCTATCATATCCATTATTTTTCCAGCATTCTTTAATCCATTTGCAACTGCTACTTTTAAATCTAAATCACCAATCTTAACTGTTGCTTCTTTGATTCCATTTACTTCTCCTCTAACTTCTTCAAAGTCGATTTTTTCTAGTTCTTTTCCTGTTAATACTTCAGATACAGTTCTAAGTGCAGCCTCCATAACTCCGCCTGTTGTTCCAAAGATTGCTCCTGCACCTGTTGCTTCTCCCATTGGATCATCAAATTGTTCATCGCTTAATATTGATAAATCTATACCAGCTTCTTTCATCATTCTAGCTGCTTCTCTTGTTGTTAATACTGCATCTACATCTCTAAGTCCATTTACCTTAAGCTCTTCTCTATCTGCTTCAGCTTTCTTACCAACGCAAGGCATTACTGATACCACAAATATTTTCTTTGGATCTATTCCCATTTTTTCTGCATAGTATGATTTGATTATTGCTCCAAACATTTGATGTGGAGATTTTGCTGTTGATAAATGGTCTGTAAGTTCTGGATAACTGTTTTCAACAAATCTAACCCAACCTGGGCTGCATGATGTTATCATTGGCAATACTCCACCATTTTTTATTCTTTCTATTAGCTCTGTTCCCTCTTCCATAATTGTAAGGTCGGCTCCAGTATCTGTATCAAATATTCTATCGAATCCTAATTTTTTAAGTCCAGCTACCATTTTACCTGTTACTAATGTTCCGATTGGCATTCCAAATTCTTCGCCGATTGCAGCTCTAACTGCAGGTGCTGTTTGTGCCACAACGTACATTTCTTCATCTTGAAGTGCTCTCCATACTGCTTTTGTAGCATCTTTTTCACGAAGTGCACCTGTTGGACAAGCAACAACACATTGCCCACACATTGTACAAGGAACATCATTTAAAGATTTGTCTAAGGCTGTTCCTATTTTTGATTTAAAGCCTCTATTTAAAGTATCGATTGCTCCAACATTTTGTACTTTCTTACAAACTGCAACACATCTTTTACATAGAATACATTTTTTAGGATCTCTAACTATTGATGGTGATATTTCATCTACTTCACCTTCTGACATTGCACCCTCAAATTCTATATCTGTGATATTTAATTTTTTTGCTAATGCTTGTAACTCACAATTTTCACTTCTAACACATGTTAAACATTTTTTATCATGGTTTGAAAGTAATAACTCTAATGTTACTTTTCTTGCGTCTCTAACTGCTGGCGTATTTGTTCTAACAACCATGCCCTCGCTAACTGGCATTACACATGAAGTTGCAAAGCCTCTTGCTCCCTCTACTTCAACTATACACATTCTACATGCACCGATTTCATTTATACCTTTTAAATGACAAAGTGTTGGAATATCTATTCCATGCTCTCTAGCTGCATCTAAGATTGTATAAGACTTTGGCACTTCCATTTCTACGCCATCTATTGTTAATTTTACCTTATCTTCCATTTCTGTTCCTCCCTTTATCTATGATCTAGATATTGCTCTAAATGGACATTTAGCAATACATACACCACATTTTATACACTTGTTTGAGTCAATCTCAAATGGACTCTTAATCTCGCCATGAATTGCACTAACAGGACAATTTTTAGCACATAGTCCGCAACCTCTACATTTTTCTTTATCTATTTTAACCTGTGTCATTGCTTTACATTCACCGGCTGGACATTTTTTATCTTTTATATGTGCTTCGTATTCATCTCTAAAGTATTTTAATGTGCTAAGTACTGGGTTTGGTGCTGTTTGACCAAGTCCACATAGTGAAGAACGTTTGATATTCATTGCTAATTTTTCTAGTTTTTCAATGTCTCCTTCTTGACCTTTGCCTTCAACTAGTCTTTCTAATATTTCTAACATTCTTCTAGTACCAATTCTGCAAGGAGGACACTTTCCACAAGATTCATCAACTGTGAAATCTAAGAAGAATCTTGCTAAGTTTACCATACATGTTGTATCATCCATAACAATAAGTCCACCTGAACCCATCATTGAGCCTATCGCATTTAAGCTTTCATAATCAATTGGTGTATCTAAATATTGTGCAGGTATGCAACCACCTGATGGTCCACCAGTTTGTGCCGCTTTAAATTCTTTTCCATTTGGAACTCCGCCACCAATATCGTATACTATTTCACGAAGTGTTATTCCCATAGGAACTTCTACTAATCCAACGTTATTTATATTTCCACCTAATGCAAATACTTTTGTACCTTTTGATTTTTCTGTGCCTATACTTGCAAACCATTCTGCACCATTTAATATTATTTGTGTTATATTTGCATATGTCTCAACATTGTTTAATAATGTTGGCTTTCCAAACAAACCTTTAACTGCTGGGAATGGTGGTCTTGGTCTTGGTTCGCCACGTCTTCCTTCAACTGATTCCATAAGAGCTGTTTCTTCTCCGCATACAAATGCTCCTGCACCAAGTCTAATTTCTAGGTCAAACTTAAAACCTGTGCCCATTATATTATCACCAAGTAGTCCATATGCTCTTGCTTGATCTATTGCAACTTGCAATCTATGAACAGCAATTGGATACTCAGCTCTAACATATACATAACCTTTATTTGCACCTATTGCATATGCTGCTATTGCCATCGCTTCAACTACTGTATGTGGGTCGCCCTCAAGAACAGATCTATCCATAAATGCTCCTGGGTCACCTTCATCTGCGTTACACGCAACATATTTTTGGTCATCTACAGAATTTTTTGCGAACTGCCACTTTCTACCCGTTGGGAAACCAGCTCCACCTCTACCTCTAAGTCCAGAGTCTGAAACTTCTTTTATTACTTCGTCTGGTGTCATTTTTGTTAATACTTTTTCTAATGCTTTATAGCCATCAAAAGCAAGGTATTCATCGATATTTTCTGGGTCTATTAAACCACAATTTTTAAGAACGATTCTATGTTGTTTTTTATAAAAGTTTAGTTCATCTAATTTTTTTACAACTGTTCCATCTACATCTTTGCAAAGTAATCTTTCAACGATTTCGCCTTTTATAATGTGTTTATCTATTATTTCTTCTACATCATCTTCCGTTGCCATTGCATAAAATGTGTCTTCTGGTCTTATAACCATTATTGGACCTCTTGCACAAAGTCCAAAGCAACCTGTTCTAACTACTCTGACATTTTCTATATTTTTTTCTTTGATTTGTTCGTTTAATTTTTCAATTATTTTACCTGAATGAGATGATGTACAACCTGTACCTCCACACACAAGAATGTGTTTCTCATTACCAGGATAATTTATATCTTTTCTTAGAGAAATCTCTTTAAATGTTTTTTCTCTAATTTCATTTAATTCTTCTATAGATTTCATTATATCCCCTCTTTCTTTTTAGCTTGTGCTCACTGATTTTTAATTTTTTAACTTTAATTTACTGTTATCAATTGGTTTTTATGGAGCACGCTGTGCTTAAGCTACATTTTTCGCAATATGTTTCACTTTTTACAAGTTAATTTGCGACATCAATATTCTTATTCGTATTTTTCAAGAATCTCTTTTACTTTTGATGGATCCATTTTTCCGTATACTTCATTATTTATTGTCATTACTGGTGCTAAACCACATGCTCCTACGCATCTTGTTGCTTCTAATGAGAATTTTCCATCTGGTGTAACTCCACCAACATCAATTCCTAATATCTCTTTTATCTTATCTAGTACACCTTGCGAACCTTTAACATAACAAGCTGTTCCAAGGCATACACCTATATTATATTTTCCTTTTGGTTCTAATGAAAATCTACTATAGAATGTTATTACTCCATATATTTCTGCCATTGGTATTTTTAATTCTTCTGATATTTGTTTTTGTGCTGCTGTCGGGATATAGCCATAGATTTCTTGTGCTGCATTTAATACCTTCATTAGTTGGCTCTTGTCTCCATTACAAGATTTTATGACTTCCTCTAGTTTTTCTTTTCTTTCATCTCTGCCACCGCATCCACAGCAACATTTTGATTCTTCGTTTGACATAACCACTTTCCTCCTTCAAAATTACTAAAAGTTCAACTTCTTTCCCTCTATTTTTTGTGTACAATTGGATTTTACGAGGGAATATATCCACTTAAAATGTCCATCTTGCTTCATTATATCAAATTAAATTTTGGCATGCAACACACAAAAAATGGCGAAGCATTATTTGTGCTCCGCCAAGGTTATAATTCAGTCTTAATTTATGACAAAGCTGAATTATAATATTTTTATGGAGCACACTTAAGCTCCGCTACTTTTTTTTGCAACATACAATTATGTTATATATATCCTTTTGAATTTTTAAGGTAGAACAGTGACCTGCCAAGGTTTATTACCTAGTTTAAATTATCAAAATTATTCTTCAAGCCACTTTTCAAATGCTTCTATTATTTCTTGTGCAACTTCTTGCTGCGTTAGATTTGTTGTGTCTATTACAAAATCGTAATTTGATTTATCTTCTTTATGTACACCATATAGATTAAAATATCTCTCGTTTTCTAGCTTAAATCTTTTTTCTATATCTTGTTTTTGTTCTTCTAATGTTTCAAACTTTTCGCTTTCTTTTCTTTTTGGATCATTGAATGCTCTTTTAGCTGATTCATCTAAGTTTACTGTCAAATATACCTTGAAAGATTCTGGAACTGCAAACCATCCAAGTCTAGCATCAATTATTAGAGTTTCGTTTTCATCAGCTGCATTTCGTGCGCTTTTTTCTATCTCTCTATCTATATCTGGATGCGCTTTTACATATTCGTTAAACTCGGTTACACTCATGTTATTTTCAACGGCAAGTTTTCTAAAATATTCACCATTTCTATGTATTTTGTAGCCTAGCTTTTCTTGTATTATGCTAGCAACTGTGCTCTTTCCGCTTCCTAAGTCTCCTGCTAAACTTATAATTTTACGTTTTTGCATAAACTATACCTCTCTTTCTTTGTCTGTATATTTATCACTTACATAATATATATCAGCAAGTGTCATCTTTGTGCCATCTTTTGTTATCTCTCCTAGCGGAATCTCATCTAGCGAAATTCCTTTTTGATTAAGACCTTTACTTATTGTATCAAAATACCTCTCTCTTATGTCTTTGTCATCCCCTATATTTATTCCTTTTATTATCATGTTGCCTATTTCCATATTTACTATTACTGTTCTTATTTTTTCTATGTACTTGTTTATTTCATCATCTTTTGTTTTCTGTTCAAAGAATTTGCACATTTCTAACGCCTTGTCATATTCTTTTCTTTCAACCAAATTCATAATTATCGATGATATTGATTCTATTAGAGTATCTCCTGTTAATTCTTTTAAATTTAATACTGTCAATGTGGGATTTTTTATGCAATAATCTTTTGCCTTTTCTACAAGTATACTTTTAATTTGTGTATGTATTTTTTTCTTTTCTATTTTTACTCCCTCATCAAAGTCGTCGTAATCTGCTTTTTTCACATTTTCTATTGCTTCTTTTTCTATAACTCTTGCAGCACTTGATACATCTAAATTGCCATTTGCAAGTTGTCTTACTATTTCTATTATATTTTCTGGCACAATTTCTAATTCTGCTAATATTTTTTCTTTGCTAAGTCCAGATTTTTTTTGATTTATTTTTTCTGTGTACTTTTTATACTTGTCATTGTTTTTTCTTAAAATTTCTATTGGCAAACCTTCACATAGTTTTTCTAATTCTTCTATATTTCCTACATTTTGTATTTCTAAATTTACAGCCTCTATAAGCTTATCTAGCACCTTTTCTTTTTGGTTTTCTACCATTTCTTTGATTGGATTATTTTTTCCTCGACTAACTTGGCAAAGTGCTTTTATGTTATCATGTTCAAGTAACAAATATAAATCTTTTGCTTGTGTTACTGATAAATTACAATCATTAAGCATTTCGTATTTTTCAAATACTAGTTTTAGTAGTACTGCCTTTTCTTTTGGTGTTCTAACATTTAAGGTTTCTACTATTTCTTTTAATTTTTGAATAACAAAGTCTATTACAGTAGGGTCTAAGTTTTCAAATAACTCTTTATTGTTTTCCTCTTTTCTTCTTATTCTTTCATAATTTTTCTTTAAAACTTCTCCATCAAGTTTTATTTTTTCTTCATCATCTTCGCCCTTTTTTTGCCTTTTTTTCTTTTTCGTTTCTTCATCTAAATTTATAAGCTCTATATCGTCTAATTTTATTTTTTTGATTTTTGACTTCTTTGGCTCTTCCACATTTCTCGCCCCCACATCTAACTAACCTCTTACTACAACATAAGATATATACGCTATATATATAAGTAACAATGTTATTCCCTCTGTTTTACTAAACTCATACTTTCCTTTTAATTTTATAAATAAAATGCATAGTACACTTGCCGCTAAAAATACTAACGCATCTATTATTAAGGAATCCATCTCTAATGCAATTGGGTTTATCGTTGATGCTAGTCCTAATATTAAAAGTATATTGAATATATTGCTACCAATTAAGTTACCAACTGCTATATCTGTTTTTCCTTTTTTCATTGCTGCAATTGATGTAAATATCTCTGGAAGTGAGGTTCCAACGGCTATTACTAGTATAGATATAAACGTTTCTGATATATTAAGCATTACTGCTATTTCTTCTACTGAGTTTACAACCCAATTAGCGCCTAAAAATACTACTGCAATACTTGTAACCATTATTATTATATTTTTAGTCAATGTATCTATATCCTTTAACTTTAGTTTTACTTCGTTTTGCTCTTTATTTTTCTTTCTTTCATTCCACAACTCTATATACTCGTATAATGTGTAATATATAAATATTCCGAATAAAACAAGAAGTATTAAACCATCTGCTCTTGAAAGGATATTTGCCCCGCCGTTACCTAAGAATCTATCTGCCATTAGTAATATTAAAACGAATGATGTTACGACTGTCATATACATATCTTTTTTTACTGTTTCTTTTTGAAATTTTATAGGTTTTATTATACATAGCACACCTAGTATTACACATAGATTAAACATGTTTGTACCTAATATGTTTCCAAGTGCTATTTCGTTACTTCCTGCTTGTGCTCCTGTAACTGCAACTATAAGCTCTGGCAAACTTGTTCCAAGCGACACTATTGTAACTCCTAATATTATTTCGCTAATTTTTAATGTTTTTCCGATTTTCGAACCAGAATCGACAAAATAGTCTGCTCCCTTAATAAGAAAGATTATTCCTAGTACTAAAAGTATTATGTCTTTTATTAACATTAAATCCTCTCCTTTTTCTTTTGTATATTTTTCACTTTTCATGCTGATTTTATAACAAATTTTTGTTTTATTCAAGTACCTAGTTTTTCATCAAAAATAAAGTTATAATTCATTTGTTACTGTTCAGTCTTAAATCCAATAAGCACTGACCAGTAATGTTTTTTATGGAGCACACTGTGCTCCGCTACATTTTTTTTAATATATTTACATTCGATACATACTTTTTTATTTTTGAAGGTTAAATAATACCTAGTTTTCATCAAAAATAAAACCTCAAAATCCAAAGTTTTTATAAAGATTTTGAGGTTTATATTTTTTATTTTTTTACTAATGTTGGTTTTGGTTGTGGTGGAATTTCTGCATCTGGCGTTGGTGTAGGTATTGGTATTGTTTCTTTTGCTCTTATAACTGTATCGCATAATATTTCAAATGTTTTTGTTACATATCCATCTTTTGATACTGTCACTTCAACAATTATATATTTTCCCTTCATGTCATTCGATATCATATATCTTTTTGATGTTTGACCTGGTATTAGTGTTTTATCTAGTAACTTTCCCGTCTTGCTATAATACCAGTTATATGTTATTTTTGCATCACTTGGATCTACATCTACATCTACTGTCAAGTTTCCACCTACTGTTGGGTCACCTGTTATTTTTACTGAACCTGCTATTGCATTTTTTTCTATTGTTTCTTGTAAGTTTATTTGACAAGTTGTTTCTGTATATCCTGTCTTAGTTGCTGTTACTACAACGCCTATATATTTTCCGCTCATATCACTTGTTATTTCATATGTTTTAGCTGTTTCACCTTTTATTGCAACTTTATTAGAAAAATCTGCTTTTGTACTATAATACCATTGATATGTTAATTTAGCGTCACTTGGATCAACACTCAAAATCTTGGCGCTTATTGTTCTTCCAATTTGAGCAAAGCCTGATATTCCTACTGCAATAGATATTGTTTTAGTTTCTTCTACAATCTTACTTGAAGTACTTATTTCAAAATCTGATGTTACATAGCCAGTCTTGCTTGCTGTTACTACAACTCCTACATATTTACCTGCAATATCACTTGTTATTTTTAATGTTTTTGATGTAGCTCCTGATATTGCTACTTTATTTTTGAAATTACTATCGCTACTATAGTACCATTGATATGTTAGTTTTGCATCACTTGGAGTTATCTTTGTAACATCTACAGTTAATGTTCCACCAACGGTTGGCGTACCTGAAATTTTAAGATAGCAGCTCATACCTTTTTCTATTATTTCTTCTAGTATAATTTTGCTTGTAATCACTTTTACAAACTCTGTTGTTACATAGTTTGTTTTTGATACAGTAACTATTACCCCAACATACTTACCAACTAAATCATTAGTTATTGTGTATTTTGAGGATGTTTGACCAGAAATTATCGTTTTATTTGTTAGATTTATGCTCGTACTATAAAACCATTGATATTTTATTGTAACACCACTTTGTTCTATTTTTGATGTATCTACATAAAGTGTGCTACCAACAGTATTTTCACCTACTATATCTACACTACCTGTTATTTTTTGTTCAATGTTTTCTTCTGGCACTTTGCTATCTGTTGCAACTCTATATTGTGTTGTTTCATAGCCACTCTTTGAAACTGTAACTACGACAAATATATATTTTCCTTCTACACTACTTGTTATTTTGTATTTTGATGATGTTTCTCCATATATCCTTTCTGCGCTAGTAAAGTTACTATTATCACAATAATACCACTCATATGTATATGTAGCACCTGTCGGAACTATTTTTGATGTATCAACAGTTAATGTGCTTCCAACTTCTGCAGTTCCTTTTATATACACATTTCCACTCATTTTTTGTACGATCTCTTCTGTAGAATTTGAATCATATTTGCATTTTTTACATATCCCATTTACTAGTTCGTGCTTTTCTGTTGTTAATTGATATGTATATAATTCTTCACACTCGCAATATAATCTTAGCTCATGTGTATTTTTGTCTTTTACTACATAATCGATATAATATCTTGTTCCACAAGAATGTGGTAAATCAATGTCCTTTTTATAATTTAAATATATTAGCCAATAATCAACTTCATTTATTTTTCCATCTAAGTTTACATCAGCCAAACGTTTTTGTCTGTTTGAAAAAGTTTCTTTATTGTTTAAATAATCTTCTAATAAATTCAAGTCATCATTATTTACTCTGCCGTTCTCTGTTACATCACCGTATACAAATTCATCCCAACGTAACATATTATATATTAATATTGCTGTGTTTCCTCTGTTTATCACTCTGTCTGGTTCCATATCATCTATGTTCTCAAGTAAACCACCATCTTCTGCAAGTTCCATATATCTTGTATACCAATGTCCAGTAGCATTTTGGCCTGGCTCATATCCCAAAGCTCTCAAGGCCATTGTTACAGCTTCTGCATATGATATATTTTGTTCTGGTCTAAATGTATCATCTTCATAGCCTTGTACTATCTTTAACTTGTTTGCTATTTTTATATAATCAAATGCCCAATGCTCATCAGATACATCACTAAAATATGTTGTTGTATTCTTTTCATTTTCTTTATTTATTGCTATTACTATCATTTTAGCAAATTGAGCTCTTGTCACATTCTCATATGGATGAAAATTTCCATCTGGGAATCCATTGATTATCTTTCTGTCTGTTAAATCTTCTACCGCATAATCATATCTTGTCTTTTGAGAGTCTGCATATGGGCTCTTCGCTGATATTTTGCCAGTTAATACTACGGCAAAACACATTAGTGTTGCTACTAATGTTACTACTAATTTTTTGTTCATTATTATATCTCCCCCTTAAGCTTGAATTAAAAGCAACAAAAGACATTTAATTATGTGATACTTTAGTACACATATTTTAAACGTCTTTTATTTTGGTTTATCTTTTGTGTCTTTATGAAAATATCAACATAATTTTTTGTTGCTTATACTTTTACACAAAATATTTTATCCAATTTGTTTTTAATGGTCAATAAATTCTTAATAGATTTTTAAATTTCATTTTACAACTAGTTACTATTCAGCCTTAAGGTAAATAAGCATTAACTAGTAATGTTTTTATGGAGCACAGTGTGCTCCGCTACAATTTCATAGCACGCATTTACATTTGATATATACTTTTATTTTGAAGACTGAATAGTAACTACAACTATTTATTCTACATATTTTCTAATTCTTTTATCTTGTCCCTTATTTCTGCCGCTTGTTCAAATTCCATATTTTCTGCGTGTTTTAACATTTGCATTGTTAATTCTTCAATTACTTCTTCTACCGTTTTTCCTTCTTCTATGTTATATTTTTCTGTCGCTTCTTCAACTATTGTAGCTTTTATATCATCTCTTATTGCTTTATGAATAGTTTGTGGAATTATTCCATGCTCTTCGTTATAAGCCATTTGAATTTTTCTTCTTCTATTTGTTTCTTTTATTGCTTTTTCCATAGAATCTGTTAATTCATCCGCATACATTATAACTTTTCCCTCTGAATTTCTCGCTGCACGCCCTATTGTTTGAATTAGTGAACGTTCGGATCTTAAAAAGCCCTCTTTGTCTGCATCTAATATTGCAACTAGTGAAACCTCTGGCAAATCTAGACCTTCTCTTAATAGATTGATTCCAACTAACACATCGTATTTACCCATTCTTAATTCTTTTAATATTTTTAATCTCTCTAGCGTATCAATATCTGAATGCATGTAAGTTACTTTTATATTTAGTTCTTTTAAATATGCTGTCAAATCTTCTGCCATTTTCTTTGTAAGTGTAGTAACAAGTACTCTTTCTCCTTTTTCGACTGTCTCATTTATTCTTCCAATCAAATCATCAACTTGATTTTCAGATGGTCTAACTTCTATTTTAGGATCTAAAAGTCCCGTTGGTCTTATAATTTGCTCTACTGTATTTTGCGAGTGTGCCTTTTCATAATCTGCTGGCGTTGCACTAACAAAGATAACTTGATTTATTCTTTCTTCCCATTCTTCAAATTTTAGTGGTCTATTATCGTAAGCAGATGGCAATCTAAAGCCATAATTTACTAGACTTTCTTTACGAGCTCTATCTCCATTATACATCGCTCTAACTTGAGGAATTGTAACATGCGATTCATCTATAAGCAAAAGAAAATCTTTAGGAAAATAATCCATAAGTGTGTATGGCGCACTTCCTGGCTTTCTTCCACTTATATGCCTTGAATAGTTTTCTATCCCTTGGCAAAAGCCTGTTTCACGCATCATCTCGATGTCAAAATTTGTTCGTTGTTCTATTCTTTGTGCCTCGATTAGTTTTCCTTCTTCTTTAAATTCTTTAATCCTTTGCTCTAGCTCAATTTCAATTGTGCCAATTGCTTTTTCCATTTTTTCTTTAGATGTTGCATAATGCGAATTTGGAAAGATAAGCACATGATTTCTAACTCCTAATTTTTGACCTGTAAGCGGTTGTATTTCAGAAATCTTTTCTATTTCATCTCCAAAAAACTCAATTCTTATTGCCTTTTCATTTTCATTAGATGGATATACTTCAACTGTATCCCCTCTAACTCTAAACTTACCACGTTTAAATTCAATCTCATTTCTATCATATTGCCTATCTATAAGTGCTCTAAGCAAATCATCTCTTTCGATTTGCATGCCTGGTCTTAAAGAAAGTGTAAGACCACTATAATCTTCTGGGTCACCCAAACCATAAATACAAGAAACACTAGCAACAATAATAACATCTTTTCTCTCAAAAAGTGCAGCTGTTGCAGAGTGGCGAAGCTTGTCTATCTCATCATTTACTGCCGAGTCTTTTTCTATATATGTATCAGTTTGTGGCATATAAGCTTCTGGTTGATAGTAATCATAATAAGATACAAAATACTCCACTGCGTTCTCTGGGAAGAATTCTTTAAACTCGCTATACAACTGTCCGGCTAGTGTCTTATTATGTGCTAATATAAGTGTTGGCTTTTGAACCTTTTGAATAATATTCGCCATGGTAAATGTTTTTCCTGAACCTGTAACACCTAAAAGTGTTTGATATTTGTCGCCCTTATTTATTCCTTCTACTAATTTATCAATAGCCTGTGGCTGGTCGCCTGTCGGCTCAAAACTTGAATGTAACTTAAACATTTTTTCACTTCCTTTTTACTGTAATTACATATAAGTAGCAATCTTTTAACTCATCATATTTTAACACTTTCCAAACATAAAAACAAGAGAAGCTACAATGCTGTCCAATTTTATGTAAATTTATGCTTGACACATTATGTAACCTTGTGCTATAATTAAAAGCGTACTAAAAATTTATAACATTAAGGAGTTAGTTATTATGAAGAACAATGTAATCCGCATTCACAAGCAGGCTGGTCAAAAGAAGGACGCTTTCCGTGCATTAAATGCCGAAAGTATTCCTACTTTCCTTCGGGAGACCGTAACCTTCGATGGTAACGAGTTCACTCTCATTTGTGTCGAGGGCACAGAACGAGTACCAATCGGAAGCGTTATCGGCTACGAAGAGAGTAACCAAACTGCAACAGGCTGGAATACATGGTGCATCGGTAATGCAGCTACCAACCTCGTGGAAATTGATGGCGTTTTCTACAAGAAGGCGACCATTCTCGAGGCCGAGGCTGTATCCGATGAATTCCCTGAATTCCTCCGTGGTGCAGAGATTCGTCACAATGAAGATGGCTCTTGGACAATCAAGACCTCTTGGGGCGAATCCACTGGTTTCCCTGGCAAAGCCTACTGGGTGCTTTACGGACGCGACGGCGACAAGGTCGATGCAAATATTCTCACTAAAAGTGAGAAGTCCTATAAGGACTACATCGTCTGCGATGCCGACGGAAAGGATATCGGTTTCCTCTATGAAATCGATCCTGCGTAAAGCACGCTCCTGACCTAACAAGATTCCATTAGTCTTCGTTAGGAAAAAAAGCAGCCCCGTTTCCAAACACGGGGCTCTTTTTTTAGTTACAAACAGGGAGGGACACAAACAGGGACAGTCCTTTTTGTTACACTCAAACAATCAGAAACTGCCCTTTTACATCAACAGCATTAACCAATTTACCATATGCTATTGCTTTTCTAAGTGTACTTTCATTTAATCCCCAAATCAAAGTGGCATCGCTAAAAGCCATTAACTCATCAAATGGTGTTTTTACTTGCTTTCCATTTTCAAACAACTCATCACATGATATATCTATGTCGTCATTTCAAATAATGCCGTATCCTCCAACATCAACTTTACAAACAGGGACAGTCCTTTTTGTTACAAACACAGGGACTATAACCTTGATTTTTTGCAATCATTCAATATAAGAGGATATATTATTGCAAAAACAAATAAAAATGCGTTTTGAGATGTTACACCAAATAAGATTACAAATAGTTCAAATATTACTAAAATTAAAAAATGATGTCTCTTCTTCAATAAGGCATAATTGCATCTTTTGTACTCCTCTAATGTGAATTTTGTTGTCGTTTTATATAAACATTCTTCCATTTTGTTTTCCTCCTATTCAAAATCTTCATCACTTTCATTTACTACAAAAATATCAAGTGTAAATTCTTTTTCGGCATCGTTTATTATTATTTTTCCCGTTATACTTGTTTCGCCCTCAGATACTGCTATTATTTGATTGCCATCGGCTTTTGCAATTGAATCATCATTTGATGTCGCTTTTATTTCATATGGCAAATCCCATGGTAGTCTTGCAAGTAATTTTCCTGCAGTTCCTACTTCGTAGATTGTTCCATTTTCACTTTCTACCGAAACTATTGAAATAGGTTCATCAAATGTTGTTTCATCGTCTGTTAATTCTTCGCCATTTTCCATATTTTCTCTAGCTCCATCATCTTCAAAATCCGAATATGAATATGTTTGAGCCGCCATCATGTTTTTGGCTGAACCATATATTAGCTTCGGCTCACCATCTACATTATACACCGAACTCATATCTTTTGCTATTATAAAGCTTGAAACAACTGAATCGCCATTTGTAACATTTACTGGATAAAACCAATCTCCCACTAAACTTTCTGGTGGATTTATTACATATCCCTCTTCTATTTTTGTTACTTCTTTAGGTAAATAGTTTAAAATCGTTACTGCAGATTCATCTGAAACTTCTATTCCTTCTTCTATAAAGCTGTACTTTCCATCAGGTGAAATTTCAAATTCTCCATCATGTGTAATTTGAACAAATTTTAAATCATCCGATATTTCAAAATTAACACTTGAACCATTTTGATATGTAATTATTCCTAAATTATTATCTGTAGTTATAATTCCTGAAATTACTGTTTGAATTGCATTTTCTTCTGACTCGCTGCCTTCCATAAGTTTTATCTCTGCCATGACAGCATTATCGCCTAAATACTTCATATTTAGAACACCATTACTATATTCTGAATTTTCTTCTCTTGAATAAGACCCCAAAACATCTTTCCATGCATCGTTTAATTCTAATGACTCTTGTGGATTATTTGAGCAACCTACACAACCAATGATAATTAGCAAAGATAACATTAAAATTTTTAATATTTTTTTCATATTTTCTTCTCCTTATATGTTAAGATAATAATTTTTTTGAATTGGCGCTGCTCCATCACACGAAATTTTTACAGTATAGTTACCTGATTCGCATTTAAGTCCACCTTTGCTCGGATAAAAATTCCACTTGAACCAACCTGTTTCTTTATTTGTATTTCTAGCAGGTCCTGTATGTTTATATACTAATTCCGAATATTCATTATATATCTCAATTGTTCCCTTTTTACCTTTTAAATTTGAATAATCTACATTAAAGACAATAGCTTTATTTCCATTTGTATCATACTTGTAATTTGTCGAACCAAAAGATAATTTACTTGCATTATGATTTATTGTATATTTCCATGTAAACTTTCTATAAGGTCCAGCATATTCAGCTGTATAGCCGCTTATTAAATTAAGCACAAATGTGTATTTTCCACTAGGAAGCTTCGAGTACTTTGCTAAATAATTTTTGTTTAATACATCATTTTTATTTAATTTAGTACCTTTCCAAGTAAAAACTTTTTTTCCAGAAGAGTTAATAGCATATGGCTCAACATAGTATTCATTATTTGAGCTATTATTTGTCATTTTAAAACTCATCGCATATTTTCCATCTTTAGTATAACTATCATTTCTTTTTACATATAGTCCAACTTCGCTAGATTTTATTGCATAAGCATTCGTGCAAAGCAGACAGCCACAAATAATAAAAAGCGATACAAATATTTTTTTCATATAATTCCTCCCTATTTTTTAATACTAAAAATATTAATGTAATATTTTTGAAAAATCTCTGTACCTAATATTTATTGCTTTTGCATTTTCCATTTTACAACCTTTTCCAATCTAGTATATGCTTTTGCACAGTTATTAGTCAATTATTTTTAATACATAAATTGTAATCATTAGCCAACTATTTTTACACTACTACTTTTAATATATATCAATCATTTTCTTCCATTTTAACATTGCTTTGATTTGTACTCGTATAATCTATCCAATCATACTCCGCTTCATTTGGTACTTTTTCTCCGCCTTTTATTATTATGCCACCAAGCCTCTCTTCCGTCCTGTTTTCTTCTATATCTTCTACATTTCTCATTATTAGTGTTCTAGTGCTGTTTTCTTCTATTCCGCTTCCATCATCTACTATTACATATACATCTCCGTTTGTCCATAATTCCATTTTGTGTAGTGATGAACCTGCAAAACCAAATGGTGAAAGTGTTTTTTGTACTTCTAGTTTTTTCACATTTGTTAAATCTAGTTTTACATCATCTTCTGTAACAGTATCAAAAGAGTAGTTATATAGTGTTATTTGGTCTAAAATTTCTTTTACAACTTTGGCGTTATTATAAAAGCTTATTTTAGCTCCTTTTTCGACACGCCTTGATGGTAGTAAAGTTTCGGCATCTATCCAAAACTCATTTTCTTTAGCTTTGTCTTGTGCATCTGTAAAAACATAATATTTGCCCCATCCATTTTCTATTACATCAATATTCCTCGTAAGTGCAAGTTCAAACTTTGAGGTTAAAAGCGCATCATATAAATCTAGATAAATTGTTTTTGATGTTGTTTCATCAAATTTCTTATTTTCTTCAATTTCATATGTGTTCGTATAATTAGTTATTTTTACAGTGTTTTTCTTATCTAAGTCGCTATAATTTGTCATAAAAACAAATTCTCCACTATCACTATAAAATGTTGTTACATCTTTAATTTTTCTATCTTTATAGTATTTTTCAAAGACAGATGTCTTTCCATCGCCCATTAGTGATATTTGCTCACTATATATGTTATTTCTGCTATATAGTTCTTCGATTTTTCTTTGTATCTTAGATATTATTAAAACTTTTCTTAGATACATTCCTAATATAATCAATATAAAGATTCCAATTATAATAAAAAATGTCCTTAATATATTTTTTCTTCTAAACTTTTTAAAATACTTTAAAGCCTTTACTTCATCATTCGTACTTTTATTTTCTTTTTTGATTTCTCCTAATCTTCTCTTGCACTCATCGCACATTTTTAAATGCTCTTCTACCATCTTTTTAGATTCGGCATTTAGCGTTTCATCGCTATATCCAAGTAACAAATCTCCTATAATTTCACATTCTTTCTTCATCTCTATTTCCCTCCTTTAATTTCTCTTTTCCTCTAAAATATTTAACTCTTGCCCAATTTGCAGTTTTTTCCTGTAATTTTAGCAATCTCTTCAAAAGTGAAGTTACCTATTACTCTCATGTATATAATGTTTTTCGTGTCTTTATCTAGGGACAACAAACAGGGACAGTCCTTTTTGTTACACTCAAACAATCAGAAACTGCCCTTTTAATAATGTTTTTATTTATTTTCTATTGCCCATAATCCATGTTTATTACAATAAGCATAAATTGTTGCACCTTTTATGTTTTTTAATTTCACTTCTGGTTTTTCATTTGGTCTTAACCTAATTCTAGTAGTTTCATTTTCGGTTACTTGTGCAATCCAAGAAATATAGTGTTCTTCTTCCATTGGATGCTCAACTTCGCCAACTCTAACAATCAAATCATCTCCATTGTCTATTAGGTAAGGCAAATGTTTTTCTTTCGATGCCTCTACACTATTTGGTATAATTAATTGCATTGGTTTTCCACAACAAGTAATTCTATCTGGGTTGCCATCTATAAAACCAATTACATTTCCACATGTCTCACATATATAAAAACGAGTATTTTTCATATTTTCACCTCATTATATTAATAATTTTCTGCTTTTATTTCAAAATATGCTTTTGGATGTGCACATACTGGACAAATCTCTGGTGCAGACTTTCCAATTACGATATGACCACAATTTCTGCATTTCCAAATCTTTTCTCCATCTTTACTGAATACTAAACCATTTTCTACGTTTTCTAATAATTTTAGATACCTTGCCTCATGCTCTTTTTCAATTTTTGCAACCTCTTCAAATAAAAATGCTATTCTTTCAAAGCCTTCTTCTTTGGCCTCTTTAGCCATTCTCTCATACATATTAGTCCATTCAAAATTTTCACCAGAAGCAGCATCTTTTAAATTTTCTATTGTTGATGGAACGTCATTATCATGTAAAAGCTTAAACCAAAGTTTTGCGTGCTCTTTCTCATTATCTGCTGTTTCTAAAAACAAATCTGCAATTTGTTCATATCCTTCTTTTTTAGCCTTGCTTGCATAATAAGTATATTTATTTCTTGCCTGAGACTCGCCCGCAAAAGCCTCCATTAAATTTTTTTCTGTCTTTGAACCTTTTAATTCCATAATTTAATACCTCCTATTTTTTTCTTTGCATTTTCCACAAATTCCATATACAATCACACCATCTAATAAAGGATCCATCTCCGTTTGTTTAATTACTGATAGTTTTACATTTTTCAAATCGAAATCATACTCAAAATCCTTAACCATTCCACAATATTTACAAATAATATGATTATGCTTTTTGTGAATGTAATCATATCGGTCTGCTCCACCCGCCATAGAAATTTTTATAATGTATCCCTCATCCACTAAATCTTTTAAATTTCTATATACTGTTCCTCTACTAACACTTGGAATTTTTTCCTTTATACTATTATAGAGTTCTTCAGCAGTTGGGTGTGATTTGGAATTTTTTAAAATGCTTAACAAATCTTCTCTTTGTCTTGAATAGTTTTTCATAAACTCCTTCTTTCAAAAATAAGAATAATTCCTACTTTTCGTTTCTATTTTATATCTAATAAAAGTAATTGTCAAGAATAAAAGAAGCAACAAACAGGGAGGGAAACAAACAGGGACACTCCTTTTTGTTACTTTTTGCTCTCTTTAATATCTCATTTTAAAGTTTTTATAGTACCTATAAAATATTTATTAAAATCTAAAATCACCACTTGGTGGAGTTGAGACTTTTTCAAAACTGT
>CAKPEF010000008.1 GCA_934149305.1 uncultured Clostridia bacterium | reverse complement strand
CCTAATTATATATTAAAGGGGTGAACAAATCATTGAAAACTTTTATAGGGTGATTTTATCATTGATTATTCATATAACCTGCCACTTTTTGTTGACAAATTATGTAAAAACATATATAATAAAAAGCGAAAATTTTGTCGAATTTTTTTCTAATTATTTAAGTATAATAGCTGGGATAGTGTTACTATTCATTCTTCAAAATAAAAGTATATATCAAATGTAAATGTGTGCTATAAAAATGTCGAGGAGCTTAGGTGTGCTCCATAAAAACATTATAATTCAGCTTTGTCATGAATTAAGGCTGAATAGTAACGGAATAGTGAGAAAAATTCAAAAAATTCAAAAAAATGATGTGATAGGCTAACTTGTGAAAAAGACAAAAAAATTATCAAAAAGTAGCTTAAGCATAGAAGAGCTAAATATAAATAATAAAAGGAGAATAAAATGGAAGAACTAATTAAAAAAGTTGAAAAAGAAATAAGACCACAATTTGAGGAAAATGAGGAAATAGAAAGAATAAATTCTGAAAAGGTATTAAATGCTTTTAAGAGAGAAAAGATAAGCGAGGCACATTTACATGGAACAACAGGCTATGGCTATGGAGATATAGGTAGAGAGGCTGCTGAGAGAATATATGCAGATGTATTTAAAGCAGAAGATGCAATCGTTAGAATGCAGTTTATATCTGGCACACATACAATATCTACTACTTTATTTGGCATTTTAAGACCAGGAGATACCGTTTTAAGCATAAATGGTAAGCCATATGACACATTAGATGAAGTACTTGGAATAAGAGAAAATAGTAGCTCATTAAAGGCTTTTGGAGTTAAATATGAGCAAATTGATTTAATAGATGGAAACAAGTTTGATTTAAAGAAAATCAAAGAACGTGTTTCAAAGAAAGATTTAAAATTAGTAATAATGCAACGTTCAAGAGGGTATGCTTATAGAAATGCATTCTTGATTTCTGAAATGGAAGAAGCTATAAAAGTTGTAAAAGAAGCAGATAGCAATGTAATAGTTATGGTAGATAACTGCTATGGAGAATTTACAGATACAAAAGAACCAATAGAAATTGGTGCAGATGTATGTGTTGGTTCACTTATTAAAAACATAGGTGCCGGAATTGCAAGAACTGGTGGATACATTGTAGGAAAGAAAGATTTAATTGAACTAATAAGCGATAGATATAGTGCACCAGGACTTGGTAAAGAGGGCGGAGCGACATTTGATTTTAATATAAGTGTATTGCAAGGAATATACATGGCACCACATACAGTTTGTGAGGCTAAAAAAGTAGGAATATTTGCATCAAGACTAATGGATGAGCTAGGTTATGAGGTATCACCTAAATACGATCAAAAGCGTTCTGATATAGTTCAAATGATTAAATTTAATGATGAGCATAAGCTAATAAAATTCTGCCAAGCAATCCAAATGAACTCACCAGTTGATTCGAATGTGGTTCCAGAACCATCACCAATGCCAGGATACGATAGTAAAGTAATAATGGCATCAGGGGCATTTACATCAGGTTCATCTATAGAGTTAAGTTGTGATGGCCCAGTTAGACCACCATATGTAGCATATTTGCAAGGTGGACTTACATATACATATGGTCGTTTGGCAGTCATTGAAGCCGTAAAATATATGAATAAATAAAGAGAGGAAATAACAATGAATGTTATTGTAATTGGTGGCGGACCTGCCGGAATGATGGCAGCCATTACAGCAAGTAAGAATGGAAGTAATGTAATATTGCTTGAAAAAATGCGTAGTGTTGGTAGAAAGTTATCAATAACAGGCAAAGGTAGATGCAATATAACAAATGCAACCGATATAGACAATTTTATAAAAAATGTTCCTGGAAACGGAAAATTCTTGTATAGTGTATTCAATAGTTTCACTAATATTGATGCAATAAACTTTTTCCATTCTATTGGAGTTGAGACAAAAGTAGAAAGAGGAGAAAGAGTATTTCCAGTTACCGATGATGCTCTTTTTATAGTGGATAAGCTGAAAAAAGAAATGGATAAAAGAAAAGTAAAAGTAATTGTGAATTCAGCAGTGGAAGCTATTTTAATAAGCGATGGAAAAGTGACAGGAGTAAAAACGGCAGATAAAAAATATGAATGTGATAGTGTGATTTTGGCCACAGGCGGTAAAAGCTATCCAATGACAGGTAGTGATGGAAGTGGATATGCACTTGCTAAAAAGTTAGGACATACAATAGTTGAACCAAAGGCATCGCTAGTACCATTAGAGCTATACAAAGTTCCTAATTTGCAAGGACTTTCATTAAAGAATGTAGCAATAAAAATAAAAGATGGTACTAAATGCGTATATGATGACTTTGGCGAAATGGTATTTACACACTTCGGAGTCTCTGGACCTATTATACTAAGCGGAAGTGCACATTTATTAAGAGTGAAAAATGTAAATAAAAAATTGAAAAATAGAGAAATTACTTTAAGTATAGACCTAAAACCAGCACTTCAAACAGAAAAATTAGAAGCTAGAATACAAAGAGACTTAGAAAAGTACACTAAAAAACAATTTAAAAATTCGCTTGGCGACTTACTTCCAAGCAAAATGATAGATTATATATTATCAATAGCTAATATAAATATTGAAAAACAAACAGATCAAATAACAAAAGAAGAAAGACATAATTTAGCATATTTATTAAAGAACCTAGAATTTGAAATAAAAGATTTTAGACCAATAGAAGAAGCAATTGTAACTGCTGGAGGAGTATGCACAAAAGAAATAAATTCTTCAACGATGGAGTCAAAAATAATAAAAGGTCTATATTTCGCAGGTGAAATAATAGATGTAGATGCATACACAGGCGGATTCAATTTGCAAATAGCGTATAGCACAGGATATGTGGCAGGAAAAAGTTCTTAGTAAAAAATAAAAACAGATACAATAAATGGTAAACTGCAAAAACAAGAGCCACAACATTTTCAAAGCTTTTTGCCGAAAAATGTCGAATACGGAAGATGTAAAAAGCTTGTAACATTTTGTAAAAAATAGATATAATATGATTGCAAACAAGGGGGGAAACATCGGTGTTAGATAAATTTTTCACTATTGAAGATGAAGTAGAAAAAGAAATCGTAGAAAAGAAATCAAGATTTATAGCAAAAATATTAAAAGTAAAATCAGAAGAAGAAGTAAGTAGCAAACTTGCAAAAGTAAAAAAAATGCATAGAGATGCTAGGCACAATGTATTTGCATATAGAATAGCTAATGCTAGTGAAAGATTTAGTGATGATGGAGAACCAAGTGGAACGGCAGGAGTTCCAATATTAGATATTTTGCGAGGAGAAAATTTACAAAATGTATTAGTTGTTGTTACTAGATATTTTGGGGGGATACTACTTGGCACAGGAGGATTAGTTAGAGCATATAGTGGTGCAGCAAAAGAAGCAATCTTGTCGAGTAAAAAAGTAGAAATGAAATTATGTAGTGAATATGAAATCGTAGTAGAGTATGGCTATTATGATATAGTAAATCACTATGTTCAAAAGAATAAAATCCCTATAAAAAAGGTAGAATACGATCAAAAAATATGTATAAATATAGTATTAGAAAAAAGCAAAGAAAAAGGCATTTTAGCAGAAATAACAGAAATTACAGATAGAAGTGCCCAAATTTCTAACATAGATACATATTATTATACATAAATTGTAAAATTATTACAATTCACTATTGCTTTTTCCAAAATATGGTAGTATACTTTAGGTGTAGTAACAATAAAGAAAATGTTAGGAGGAGTAAAAATGCCAAATAAAATTAGTGTCGTAATAGCTGATGACAACATAGAATTTGCAGAAATATTAAAAAACTTTTTAAACTCAAAGGGTGATGTTGAGGTACAAGCCATGGCATCAGATGGCGAAGAAGCATTTAAAATGATAGCTGAAAAAGAGCCGGATGTAGCACTTTTAGATATAATAATGCCACATTTAGATGGAATAGGAGTACTAGAAAGATTAGCATCATCAGGCAGTGCTAAAAACACCACAGTTATAGTTTTATCAGCAATAGGTCAAGATGCAATAACACAAAGAAGCATAATGCTTGGAGCTGAATACTATATGGTAAAACCATTTGAGCTAGAGTTATTGTATAAACGAATAAAAGAAGTAAAGCAAGGCATACAAGAAGCAACAAAGTGTGGCGGAAGTGCCAAAAAGTATAAACTGCAAAACTCATATGAAAGTATAAGCAAAGACACATTAGAAACATCAATAACAGACATAATACACGAAGTAGGGGTGCCAGCACACATAAAAGGCTATCAGTATATAAGAGAAGCAATAGTCCTTGCCGTAAACGACATGGAAGTAATAAATTCAGTAACAAAAGAACTATATCCAACACTTGCAAGAAAATTTAAAACAACTCCATCACGTGTAGAAAGAGCAATTCGCCATGCAATAGAAGTTGCATGGGAGAGAGGACAAATAGATGTAAATAATCAAATGTTTGGAAACACAATATCAGCAACCAAAGGCAAGCCAACAAATTCAGAATTCATAGCAATGATAGCAGATAAGCTAAGACTTGAAATGAAATCAGCATAATGCTTGTGTGAGAACAATTACAAGATTTAATAAACCTATAAAGTTTATAAAAATACATATAAAAATCCAGAGTGAAGCCAATAAATATAAAAAGCCAAAACCTATAAACTTTTATGATTTATTGAGTAGGAAAATAAAAAACTTTTCCAATTTATTCAAGAATTTTGTTTTATAAGTTAAAAACAAATTTTAAGTAAAGGGGAGAAGTTTTTTTGTTAGAAATACAAAAAGAAAAATGTATAACGCAATACAACTATTGTTGACAATGATGAACAAATGTTGTACACTACTAATGATGAGGTTGTTCGGATATGATGTGATTTGCCCTTTTTGTTTTTACGAATGAAGAGGGAGGTGATGCCAATGGTAGAAAATGATTACATATTATTTGCAATTGAAGTTCTATTGATAGCATCCTTCTTAAAGATACTAATCAATAAGAAGAAATAACATAAAAAAATCACTCTATCCATTGGCTACGGTTGAGTGATTTTTTACTATAACTTGGGCAAGTCACATTGTGACCAAAACCTCATCTTTAATTAAATTATACTATAGTAACATAAAAAGTCAATACTTCGGTATTGATATTTTTTTGCAAATTTTTATTAGTTCACAGGTATATAGCTGTTTACAACGATCAAAACTCAAAATAAGCTAAGACTTGAAATGAAATCGGCATAATGCTTGATGCGTGTTGCGTTTCTATATTGCTTTTGCTGTAAAAGTGTGATACAATACGCATTAACTTAAATTAAATTTAAAAGGAGGTATAATGTACACTTCGTTCTTGGCGCTAAATAATTTTGAGCAATGAAAGGGGAGTCTTATAATGGTTATACTTGGCGTATTGATTTTCTTGGTAATTTTCTCTGTATTTGTTTTGGTGCGGAATTATTGGTTTAAAATTGGCGAAGCATTAGAAATCGCAGCTTATCTGTCACTGATTTGGCTTTTTGTCTTGTTAATTATATGTGCTGTTACACCAGCACAGTATAAAGAAAGTTATTTAGAAGCAACATACGAATTATCATCATTTAAAGCCGGCAGTTTTGATGATGTGTATGTCATGCTTAATGGGGATGAATACTTTTGTTATCACGAGGGGGAAAATGGAACTAATTATCCGAGCGCATATCCAACTAGTGAAGTGAAATCTGTTGTTTATATAGGTGAACAAGAAAAGCCTAGAATATGTAAGTATGTTCAAGAGTGTAAATGGACATGGTATGCTCCACCGAAGGGAAAAGATATAGTAAGCTATGTCTTATATGTTCCAGGAGATGATATATTTTATGGAGCTATAGTACCAGATAAAACAACTAAAACGTAAGTGAAAAAATAGCCATTCAAATGAATGGTTATTTTTGGGGCTAAGATTGAGCTTGCATTAAAAACCAGCTAGCATCGGATAAGATATACTAGCTGGTTTTTTACATTCTAATTATTTTCTTCTTTTTCCTGTTAAGCTCAATATTTTTAAGAATATATTGATAAAGTCTAAGTATAAGTTTAATGCTCCAATTGTAACAACTTGAGTCATTCTTTCTTCATCGCTACCATCTACTAATGTATAAAGTGCTTTTATTTTTTGAACATCATATGCAGTTATTCCAATGAAAAGCAATATTCCAATGACTGAAATTACGAAGTCGAGAGTGCTATTCATAATGAACAAGTTTACTATTCCTGCTATAATTATTCCAAGCAATGCCATAAAGAAAAAGCTTCCGAATTTTGTTAAATCTTTATTTGTTTTATGTCCATATAATGCAGCACCACCAAACATTGCTGCTGTAATAAAGAATGTGCTCGCTATTGAGGTTTCGGCATACACTAAGAAGATTGGCGATAATGTAAGTCCATTTAGTATGGCATATAGATAGAATGCTATTCTACATGTTGCAGTTCCCATATTCTTTAAATTTAGGCTAAGAATTATTACAAGTATAAGTTCTGCAAAAGCTAATATTTGCCAATAGTTAGCGACAAAGAATAGTATTTGCGGTATGTAGAGTGTTAATAGTGATGTAATACCAGTAACTGCAAGACCGGCAGTCATCATATAAAATACTTTTTGTAAAACAGTTGAAAAGTTTCCTTCTTTATGTTCTTCAGATATTGGTGAATAAAAATCTTCCATAATAAAACCTCCTTAAATTTCATATAAACACTATAAAACTATTATACTATAACAGATGATTTTATGTCAATCTATATAGGCTTTTTAGCAAATAAAAACACCTAAAATTTTACTATTCAGCCTTAATCTGTGACAAATGCCAAACAGTAGTATTTTTATGGAGCACACTGTGCTCCGCTACATTTCTATAAAATGTAGCGGAGCATGCTTTATAATAAATATTGCTGTTCAACCTTGAACCAAACAAGCGCTGAATAGCAATATTTATTTTTTAGGTGGAACGGGGTCGTATCCTCCTTTTGAAAATGGATTGCAACGAAGTATTCGCCACAATGTTAATGCAGAGCCTTTAAAAAAACCATGTGTTTCAAGTGCTTCTATAGCATAATTTGAACAAGTGGGATGAAACCTACAGGCACTGTGCCAGGGACCGGGAATTTTTTGATACAACTTTATTAGTTTTATCAAAAGTGTTTTCATAAGAGTTCCCCTTTCAATAAAATTTCGCATACGTGAATAATACCATAGATTTACATAAAAATCAATAGGTGCTTGTGTATATAAATATTAGCTTTTATAGAAAATAGCTTCTACCGTTAGGTTTACTAACAATAGAAGCTATTTGACTTGTGGCTATTCACCTTTGTACTCTGTAAGTTTTACTTTTACGGTTTTGGTCTTGTTATCTCTAATTATTCCTATTTCGATTTCGTCACCCACATTGCAATTTGTTACTTCTGCTGTTACCTCAGCTGCAGTTGATACAACGTTACCATTTACAGAAACTATGATGTCTCCTGATTTGATTCCGCCTTTTTCTGCAGGTGAGTCTTCAACTACAGATTCAACATATGCACCGTATTGCATTTGTGAATAAAACATATTAAACAAGCTTCCATAGCCACCATATGGTGAATTTGTTGAATAAGCTGTATCTTTCATCATAACACCAAGAAAAGCTCTATTAGTTGCATATCCATGTTCTACTAAATCATTTACTACTGATTTTATATCATTTATTGGGATCGCGAATCCTAAATTTTCAACATCTATACCAGACGATTTTGCAGTAACAATTCCTACTAATTCTCCGTTAGCATTAAATAATCCACCACCTGAATTACCAGGGTTTACGCCAGCATCTGTTTGAATTAGGTTCATTTTTTTACCACTTATATTTATTTCTCTTTCAAGTGCACTTATTATACCACTTGTAACAGTTCCGCCAAGTTCTCCAAGAGGATTACCGATAACAACCGCTAAATCACCAACTTCAAGTTTTGAACTATCACCTAAAACAGCATATTTAAGGCCAGTTGCTTCAATCTTTATAACTGCTGTATCTGTTTTTGAATCTTTTCCTATTAACTTAGCCTCGTATTCAGTTCCATCTTTTAATCTAACTAAAATTTTATTTGCTCCATCTATAACATGGTTGTTAGTAAGTATATAACCGTTTTCAGAAATTATAACACCACTACCATTTCCTTCTGCGGTATACTTATAAGAATATATACTTTGTGTAGTTTCAATAGTGATTTCAACCACAGAGTCTGCACAAGATTTTACAATTCCTTTTATAGAATGAGGAGTTACAGAATCTGTAGTAATAGCTGTGGTAGTTCCACTTGAAGAAGTAGTTAATATTGAATTGCTAGAATTTTCTGAGATTGTATTTGGTGTGTTTGCATTTACATGATTTTGATTAAAAGCAGAATAAATGCTACCGCTAGCAAATCCAAGTGATAAAAGCAAAACAGATGCTGTTAACTTTGAGGCAACACTGCCAAATGAATTAGAAAAACTTTTTCCCTCCATTTCTTCATAAATTGAATCTCTATCGTACTTATTCATAAACGACATATAAATCATCCTTTCTAAATTTGTTTGTAGTTATTGAATATTTTTTATATATGCTATATACTTTGATTTAATAATAGTATTATTATGTGTGACTAATATGTATTATATATGAAATTTTAATGAAAAACAATAAATAGAATATTGTTTGGAAAAGGGGTGGAAATGTTAAATTCTATAGAGGATATATTGAATTTGCATAATAACAAAGGCGAGATAGCAGATGCTTATATAGATATGCATTTTGATGATAAATTTTTAAGATTAAACACCTTTACATTAAAATTCGTTTCAGGAAACACAGATAAATTAGAAAGAAACAAATGGAACAATAGATTAAATTTTGAAATAAGAAAAAATAGAGATTTAACTAGAGAAATAAAAGAGTTTAGAATATTATTTGCTGCACTAAACAGGTTAAAGATAAAAAATGGATATATAGAAAAAAGAGAGTGTCCAGATTTTATGCTAAAGACTAATGAAAAAACTATAGGTGTAGAAATAACCAAAATCTATGCAGGTAATGATTGGGTAGCAGAAAAGCTAAATGATGATATAAAAACATACAATATAGACAAAAAAGATATTCCAGGGTATATAGAGTATAAAAAATTTGAAAGTAAAATAAAAACATATAAGGTTAAAGAAAATATAGTAATAAAACCGCTAGAGAAAATAGAGAATAAGAATGAGTATAAGACAAAAATTAAAAACAAAATATTTGAAAAAATCAGAAAAATGTTTGATGAGTATCAAAACTTTGATACAAACATTATACTTGCAGATATAGTGAGTGCGGAGTATCTTGATGATTTAAGTGATGTTCAGAGCTTAAATGAAGAATTAACTTTTTACATAAATCATTTAGAAGTAGATATGCATGAAAATGAATATTATTTATTATTAAAAGCAAATGATAAACTAATAAAATTTGATATTAAAAATCATAATTTTGATATATTATGATAGTACAAACTATTTTACGAAAAAATAAAATATGTTGCAAAAATATAAAGGAGCTTAAGTGTGCTCCATAAAAACAATTGATGGTGGACACTAAAATAAAGTAAAAAATACTATACTTAGTGAACACAACCCATATTATAATTGGAGGTAACTAATGAGAAAGTTAAATAAAATCGATGTCTTAGGCAATAGAAAAATCAGCAGGCAAGATTTATCTGAAGAAATTAGATGTGAAATAGATGTATTAGGTGGACTAGATATATTTACAGATGCGCACGTACAAGGGGTTGTAAAAACAACAACAAGAATATGCGAGGAAATGGGATTAAACTATGAAGATTTGAAAAAATGTGTATTATGTGCATATCTTCACGATATTGGGAAAATTAGAATACCTTCAGCTATATTGCAAAAAAACGGCAAACTAACAGATGAAGAATTCGCAGAAATGAAAATGCATACAGTATATGGATATGAGATATGCATGCAATATCAGAATTTTAGAGATTTAGCACCGATAATTAGAGCACACCATGAAAGCTTCGATGGCAGTGGTTATCCAGATGGTTTAGTTGGTTCTCAAATTCCTTTTGAGTCTTCGATAATAAAAGTTGCCGATGTTTATGATGCTCTAACACAGAGACGTCAATATAAAGATGGCTACAAACAAACTAAAGCATTAGATATAATGCTTGGGGACGCTAGAAAAAATAAAATGAGTGCTAAAATAATGGTATATCTTATGAGAACATTGTTAAAAGAAGTTGAAGAAAGAATAATTACACATGAAAATAATATATCACAATTAAAAGAAAACTTAGAAACTTTGCACGATCTTGAAAAAATATATAAAAGTATTTATGATAGAGGATATTCGAATAAGAGTGCAAGACAACTTGCAAGATTTGATTTGCCGGCAGGCTATGATATGAGTACAAATGCTAATCTTTTAATAGTAAAACAAAAGGCGCTAGAAAAAGAAAGAGAATGGCTAGATTTTTGTAAGGATGAATATAAGCTAATGAAAAAGCAAGACGATGAGATTAAAGCGATAGCAAGAAGAGAAAGAATTTATAGACCAGAAGTTTATGAAAGATGGTTTAATAAATAAAAAAATAGCGGGCATTAAGCTCGCTTATTTTTTAAATGCCACTTAAATCAAAGTGAGGAACATATTCTTCTTCATGTTTTGAGAGTTCTTGAATATATCCATTTTGAAATTTGTAAACCAAATTTTTTACGATATTAAATTCTCGTTTTGAGACTTTTCTATTTATTAGCGCATCATTTTTTGCAAGATATGTTGGAAAGTATTGTAGCATTATACTTATATAAGTTTCTTTAGGTAGATTTTCGTTTATCCAATTTAGAATATGCTTTGTTTCATTTATGTGTGATGGCAAAACTAAGTGCCTTATAATAACGCCTTTTTTAATAATTCCATTTTCATCAAATGTAGGTATACCAACTTGTTTTATCATTTCTTTTATATTATTAGTTGCAACTTCAAAATAATTTGGAGCGCTAGAATATTTTATTGAAACTTCGTTGCTGAAATATTTTAGGTCTGGAAGATAGACATCAATGTATCCATCTAGCATTTTAATTGTTTCTATATTTTCGAAGTTTCCAGTGTTATATATTATCGGAATTGCAAGACCATTTTCTTTTGCTATTTTTATTGCCTCAATAATTTGTGGCACATATGGTGTAGGTGAGACTAGATTTATATTATTTACTTTTTTGTTTTGTAGTTCTATAAAAATTTCTGCAAGTCTTTTTATAGAAATTTCTTTGCCATAATTATCCTTAGAGATGTCATGATTTTGACAAAATATGCAATTCAAATTACAACCTGAAAAAAATACAGTGCCAGAACCGTTTTTATAACTGATACATGGCTCTTCCCACATATGAATAGATGCAAGTGCACATTTTGGCAAAATTCCACATTTGCAATAACCTAATTTTTCATTTCTATTAACATTACAATTATGAGCACAAAGATTACAATTTTCTAACATAAAAATCCCCTTAATTTATAATTTTGATTATTATAACATATTTTTTGACTTTTTTATATTAAATAGTATAAAATATATCGTATAGAAAGGACTGATGTAAATGAATTATGAAGAAGCAAAAAAGGTGCTTCAAAAGTATGGACAAGAGCATATATTGAATTCTTATGAAAGATTAAATGAAGAGAAAAAAGAAAAGTTATTAAATCAAATAGCTACTATAGATTTTGAACAAATGTTGAATTTATATGAAAATACTAAAAAGGAAATAGAGTTTAAAGATTCAAAGATTGAACCTATTCCTGCTGTTAATGCTGAAACTCTTTCAATAGAAGAAAAAGAAAAGTATAGAAAAATAGGAGAAGAAATAATAAAAAGTGGAAAGCTTGCAGCAGTTACAATGGCAGGTGGCCAAGGTACAAGACTAGGACATAATGGACCAAAAGGAACATATGATTTAGGGCTTCCATCACATAAAAGCTTATTTGAAATTTTATGCGATGGATTAAAAGGAACTATGCAAAAATATGGCGCTATTGTTCCATGGTATATAATGACAAGTAGAGAAAACAATGATGAAACAGTTGCTTTTTTTGAAAAAAATAATTACTTTGGATATCCTAAAGATGGGGTAGGAATGTTCTTTAAGCAAGGAGAACTTCCTATGATTGATGAAAGTGGAAAACTTATAATAAATGAGCAAGGCTTAATAAAAGAAGCAGCCGATGGTCATGGAGGAATATTCGAATCATTATATAAAAGCGGTGCGCTAGAAGATATGAAAAAAAGAGGAGTTGAATGGGTATTTGTTGGTGGGGTAGATAATGTTTTGGTCAAGATGGCAGATCCAATGTTTATTGGTTTTGCAGCTTGCAATAATTATATGGTTGCATCAAAAACAATAATTAAAGCATATCCAGAAGAAAAAGTTGGGGTATTTTGTAAAAAAGATGGTAAGCCTTATGTAATAGAGTATACAGAAATAACAGATGAAATGGCCCACGAGAAAAACTCAAATGGGGATCTAACTTATGGCGAAGCTCATATGCTATTAAATTTATTTAATATAAAAATATTAGATCAAATAGCAAATTCAAAACTTCCATATCATAGTGCACATAAAAAATGCAACTTTATGAATGAAAAAGGAGAAATAATAAAGGCAGAGAAACCTAATGCATATAAATTCGAAGCATTTATATTCGATGCATTTTCGCTAATGCCAGAAATAGGTTTATATAGAGGAAAAAGAGAAGAAGATTTTTCACCTGTAAAAAATGCAGAGGGTGTGGATTCACCAGAAACTGCAAGAAGAGATTATATGAAGTATCACAATTTATAGATAGTAGTGCAAATTAACATGCTTAATAAAAGAAGATAGGAGTGGAGAAAATGATGTATTTAGTGAGTGGAATAATTGTGTTTTTTGTGATTATAAATTATTTTTTAGGATTAAGATTATATGATAAACCTAAAAATGATTCGTATTTTAATAATGTAACTAAATATGATTTTGAAAAAGACAGATATATATTGCCACAACCTAAATATGTCATAATTATTTCTATACTTGTTCGGAATAATGATTGGCATGTATGTGGCGCTTGACGAATATTTTAAAATGAATAAAATAGTAGAATTAGTTGTGGTGGTATTATTAACAATTTGCTATTTAGTTGAAATTTCAAGAAGCGTAAGCATAGAAAACAATAAAATTATTTTGTCAAAAGCATTTTCAAAAAAAATAGAATTATTCGGAACAAGCGTTAGAGGAATGTATGTCTATAGCTATAATAAAAATTTCTTAAAAAAGAATGCACTAACAACAAAACTTGTAATAACGACTAGCAATAATAAAACATACAAATTCGTATTAGGTGGTTTAAATTATAAATCAGTATTAAACATGATGAAAGATTGTTTTGGAATAACTGAATACAAGCTATATATAAGTAAAAAATAATCATAAGCGTTACTGCTCAGTCTTCAAAATAAAAGTATATATCAAATGTAAATGTGTGCTATAAAAATGTCGAGGAGCTTAGGTGTGCTCCATAAAAATACTACTGTTTAGCATTTGTTATAACTTATAAGCTAAATGGATGCATAAAAACATGCATCCATTTTTGTATATAAAATTCAAACTTTGGTAAAAATTATATTAAATAATTATAAGCGGAGGTTTGAATTATGAATACACATACAAATAGAAAGGTGGTTTGCATTAAAGATATACCGTCGAATTTGATAGAAGAAGCGATTTTTATTTTAAAGGCTGATGACATAGATGATAAAGGGAAAAAATCAAAAATAAGTAGGCATGAAATAATATTAAAAGAAACTGAAGATTTAGTGAGAGAATACACTGATGAATTTTCAAAAAAGAAAATTAAAGATGAAATGGAGAAAAAACAAAATAGAGATATAAAATTAAAAGTAATATTAGGAGCAACACTTTTAGTATTAGTATGCTATTTAATATCCATGATAATAACAATTTCCTAAAAATGTTCACAAATATATTATATCATAAAACCCCCTTGACAAGCATATAGCTTTGTTAAGGGGTGATTTTATTGGAGAATACAATAAATAGAAAAGAGTATAGGCGAAACGGATATAATGCATATGAAAAGTATGAAAAAGAGGCAAAAAAAGAAAATAAAAAAACAAGTATAATATTGAATCAAGTTATAAATTCAATGTTATTATTACTTGCAGTTTTACTGCTTAAGTTATTTAATCTTCAAACCGAATATACAAAAATAAAAGAAAGTTTTTTGGCCGGAATACCATATGAAACTATAGAAGAAAAGATTATAAAAATAATAAATCAAAATAAAATTAGTGGAGATACAAATATAATATTAAACGAGGAAAATAGTGGCGAAATAATAAATATAAATATTGAAAATGAAAGTGGTGAAATAGAAGAAAATAGCCCCAATATTGATAATCAGTACATAACAGCGATAGATGGTATAAATCAATTAGAGGAAGATGCCAAGAAAATAAAAGAAAACTTCGAAATAGAAAAACCTCTAAAAGGAACAATTACATCAAATTTTGGAGCTAGAGTAAGTGATAATCCAATAGTAAGCTCATATCATACAGGATTAGATATTGCAGCAAATACAGGAACAATAATAAATTCTGCTCATGAAGGTAAAGTGATACAAGCTGGTGAAAATGGAACATATGGAAAAAGTGTAATAATAGAAAACGGAGATTTAAAAACAGTTTACGCACATTGTTCTACGGTGCTTGTGAAAAAAGGAGCTTATGTAAAAAAAGGCGACAGTATAGCAAAAGTAGGAATGACTGGTAATGCAACTGGTCCACATTTACATTTTGAAATAAGATATCAAGGAAGGTTTGTAAATCCTGAAGATGTCATATAAATAGGAGAATAAATGTCAATAAAAATACACTTTTATCTTTTTGTGTTTATGTCATATATGTTTTTTATAGGTAAAATAGAAATGTTTATGATTTTTTATATTTCGATATTATTACATGAAATCGCACACATAGTAGTTGCGCTATTGCTAAAAGTAAATGTGATAGAATTAAATCTAATGCCAGTTGGAATATCAGCAATATATAGCGATAAAATAAGCGCCAAAAAAGAAGTAATAATAAGCATGGCGGGACCTATAATGAGTCTTATACTTGCAATATATAGCAAAGATTCATTTATAAGTAGTGTTAATATTATAATAATGATTTTAAACTTAATTCCAATATATCCATTAGATGGTGGCAGAATACAAAAAAATTATTTTATACATAAATATAGATATAAAAAAGGAATAAAAATAAGTCAAATGGTGAGTGATTTGTTTTTAATAATTTTATTTGTGCTTTCGATAATTTTAATAATATATTTCAAGAATTATTACTTACTTTTTTTAAATTTATATATATATAATTTATCTAAAAAAGAAATGAAAAAAGAAAGAATTTTAGGAATAATAAACTATTTACAAACAGACAAATAATGTATAAACTAAATATGAGGTGGAGCAAATGATAAAATATGAAAAAGGATATTCATTAGGAATACTAGTAATTACAATTGCAGTAATGCTTATATTATCAACAACAGCAATCCTTTCTTTTAAGAGTATGACAAAAGATAAAGACATAACTAATTTTATGAATGATCTTCAAGAAGTTGAAGAATTTGTAAAAGAATACTATATGGAAAAACATATACTTCCTGTGCAGTATGACGCAAACAATAATCCAATTACAACTAACACAGATGAGTATGAAAAAATAAGAACACAAGCAGACAAAAATGATGCAGGTGCATACTATTTTGTTGATTTAAATAAATTAGAACGAATACATCTAAGTGATTACGAAAGAGGATATGTTGTAAATGAAAATTCACTTAGAATTTATGTTACAAGAAGTACCATTCATAATGGTACAGAATACTATACAGTTACAGATGAAATGAGAGGAAAAGACAGAACATATTCAGACGGGACAAATTTTGAGGTAGTCATATCAGGAAACCCACTTACATGGGCAAGCAAAGCAAAACTAATTTTGTCTGTGCCTGATTTTGAAACTATAGCATCAACATGGACATTTAAATATTATGTGCCAGGACCAATAACGGCAGAAGAATTTAAAGATAAAGGAAAATTCTTTATATATGGTGAAACGGTTGAGATAACAGAAAATGGTGTAGTTTCATTTTACGCTGAAAATGAAGAGGGATATGCAAAAGTAGTAAATGTAGTAATAACAAAAATAGACGATATAAATCCTAAGATAGAAATCACAGGAGATAGAATTTCAAATGGACAAGTAACACTTATTGATAACGAAACAGGAATAAACATAGAAAAAATTTATTATAAAATAAAAGGTGTAGAAGATATAACAAATCAAGATGGAGCAAGAGAACTATACACATATGGAGAAAACTACAAAAAATATATAGAAAGCTACAATAAATTAACGGCAGATATACAAGACTTAGAAAATAAAATAGAAGCTCTAGACCCAGCAGTTTCTGGTGATGAAATAGCAGAATTAGAAGATGAACTAAATATGACTAAGACCGAATTAGATGTATTAAATAATTCAAATAAAGATTTTTGTGATAGTACAGGAACACCTTATGGTGACACAGTTCCTAATATAGTGCTTTATGTAGAAGATTATGCTGGTAATAAAGTAAGTGACTTAGAAGGTGTTTCTAGAAAAGTATTATTAGATAGCAAACTAATTACTTACGAAACAAAATTGTTAGATAACTCGGTTTTTAATATAATAAAAAATGGAGAATATGTAAATTCAAATTTGGTGAAATTAAGAATTCGTTCACAAGGTGCAACAAAAATGTTAATAACAACAGATGAAGCAAAAGATCCAAAGAACATATCAAATTATACATCATATGTATCTTCAAATGGAGACTATGAATTTGATATAGGGACAAGCGCATCAGGCAAAGTTACAGTATATGCTTATTACACAGCAGAAAAACTAGATGAAAGTGGAAACCTAATATACGAAGCTTTAACAGATAGTGTAATAGTTGATAAAACAATGCCAACAACAAAGGCACCAAAGGTGGATATTACAAACAGTCTAAAACTAACAATAACATCAAATCAAGAAGATTTAGAAAGCGGAATTGCTAAAATAGAATACGGAATTTTAGAAAACATATCAAAAGAAGATGTGACACTATACAAATGGTATAGTAGAGTAAGTGACATTGAAAAATTATTAGAAAATGGAAAGAGCTATTATATAAGAACAAGAGCAACTGATGTGGCAGGAAATGGACCGATAGAATCAGAATATTCACTTTTAAAATGTCCTAACAAAAAAATATCATCAATACCAAACGCACCAAAAATAGAAAATATGCAAGCAATAACATGGACAGATAGCAAAACAAATCCTACAGAAGTAAAAATAAATGCAGTAACACAAAAAGATGAAAATGGCGTAAGCAGAATTTGGTACGACTACAAAATGGGAAATGGAATAGATGATAAAGGTGAATCAAAATGGGCAAATGCCAAAACTGTAGAGGGGAGTTATTTTGTATGGATACCAAGATATGCATATAAAATAATTTATTATGCAGACATATCAAAAACAGAAATAAAAGGATATTACAAAGATACCGCATACTCTACAAGCAATGTATATGGATATTATTTGCCAGATGGAAAAACATTATCAACAGAAGAAAATGTAAAAACAAAATATGGTGATATAGATATAGTATTTTTGGCAGGAGCTGATAGCGATTTTTATTACGATGCCACAACAAAACAAAGAAAAAGTTTGTATGATGCATCGGCTGGAGAAGTAAAAAGTGATTATATAGTACATCCAGCGTTTAACTCATATGGCATAGACACAACAGTAAATTCAAATGGAAATTGGAATAGAACGCTTACTGGAATTTGGGTATCAAAATTCGAAGCAAGTAAGGCAGATGCAACATTTACCTCAGTAGGAAGCAATAATGCAGAGATAAAGACAGTACCAAATGTAATGAGTACGACAAATATGAAAATTAACGATGCCTATACATTGGCTAAAAACATGAATACAAATATGTCATCACACTTAATAAAAAATAGTGAGTGGGGTGCAGTATGCTACCTAGCATATAGTGCATATGGCAGAAACGGACACGAAATAAAAGTTAATTTATCAAGCAATATGATAACAGGTGGTGGCACAACAAACTCAGGAGCAACCTACGCAACAACATCTCAAACAATATTTGAAAATAGATATGGATATAAAACAGAAGCAGGATACGAGGCAAGTACAACAAAAAATATATATGGAGTATACGATATGGTTGGAGGTGCAAACGAATATACAGCATCTTATGTAGCAAACGCAAACACAGTATTATCAAATGGAGATAATCTTCAAAAAGAAATGTATATGGCACAAGCGTATAGTAAAAGTGCAGAAGACACAAGCTTAGAAAACTACAAATTAAACTCTTCAGTATATGGTGATGCAATAGGAGAAATATCAAAAGAGAGCAATGTTGTATGGAACAACGGAAAAATACAGTATCCAAGTGGCGCCGAGCCATTCTTCACAAGAGGAGGGGCATACTCAGAAGATGCAGGAATGTTTAATGTAGGCAAAACTGATGGTGCAGGAGCACAAGAGATAGGCTTTAGAGTAGTATTAGCTCCATAAACAAATAAAATCAGCGCCCAAATAAACATATTGGTATAAAAAATGTAGCTTAAGCTTAAGCGTGCTCCATAAAAATATTATAATTTGGCATTTGTCATAAATTAAGCCGAACGTTAACAAACATATGACAGAGTTGACATAAACACAAAAAAATAGTATAATATTGCTAGCGTGAGTGGATTTTGCAAAAATGTAATAAAAGGGGGAGTGATTATTTTGGAAATAACAGGAATAAAAGATAAAATGACACTTGGAGTTAAGAGATTTTTTCTTAGCGAAGAAGATAAGAGACTAGACAAGTTGGGTATCCTTAAAGATGTTAGAGAGCTCGAAAGAACGATTAAAGAATTGGAAAAAGAAAAAAATAGACTAGAAAGAAAGATAGAAGCAGTAAAAAATGATAATAGCATATCTGAAAAAGATAGATACGAGAAATTATCAGTTCTTCAAACAGATCTAAAGAAAGTAGAAGGTGAATTAGCTGCCCAAAGCCAAAATAAAAGAATATTGATAAATTATCGAAATGATATAGAAAGTCTATATGAAAATCCGGATGACAAACTTTTGGAAAATTTGAAATTTGAAAATGAAATTTATAGTAAAATGAGAAATGCTATGCAAGATTCTTTAAAATCATATGCTGAAAAGGTATATTTAAAAGAGGAAAAAAACGCAGAAATAAAAAGAGAGGCAGATTCTTTTCGACAGTCAGAAAGCTTAAGCTTTAATAATGCGTACAATAATTTGAGAGGGGTAGCACAACCAAATCAAAATCAACAACCTCAGCCACAACCAAATCAAAATCAACAACCTCAACCGCAACCAAATCAAAATCAACAACCTCAACCACAGCCAAAGCAAAATCAACAACCTCAGCCACAGCCAAAGCAAAATCAACAACCTCAACCACAACCAAATCAAAATCAACAACCTCAGCCACAGCCAAAGCAAAATCAACAACCTCAGCCACAACCTAGTCAAACTAACAGTTCACTTGACCTTACACAGTTTGGAATTGAGGGTATCACATGTATGGAAGATTTCGATAAAATAACTGATCCAAATGAGAAGTTGGCCAAATTATATCAATTACATAAAGCTTTTAAAGAAGTAATAGGTAAGCAAATAAAAGAAACAAAGGAAAAAATAGAGGCAGAAGCCAAAGAAAAAGCAGAAGCAGAGGCCAAAGAAAAGGCAGAGGCAGAATCCAAAGAAAAGGCAGAGGCAGAAGCCAAAGAAAAAGCAGAGGCAGAAGCCAAAGAAAAGGCAGAGGCAGAAGCCAAAGAAAAAGCAGAGGCAGAAGCCAAAGAAAAGGCAGAGGCAGAAGCTAAAAGATTAGCTGAGGAGGCCGAAAAAGAAGAGGAAGAAGAGGCTAAAAGAAGAAAAGGAAATGAAGCTAGAAATAAAGGCAAAAAACGTTCAAGGAATAAAAATCGTGAAGATATAAAAGATGCAGAAATAACACCAGCAGATGTTGAAGGCGCAGCCAAAACTATAAGAACAGGGATAGACCAAAGCCAAGCTCAAGAGCCAAGTCAAACTCAAGAGCCACTTCAAGATAATGACAATGATAGAGGAGAATAGCGGTATGGATATAAAAACAAAAGAAGTGTATTCAGAAGTTTATAGTATATTAAATATTATGGAAGAAGAATATGTAAATAAAATACCCCAAAAATTATATGATTTAATAAAATCAAACAGGTTAGAAACATATAATCCTGTGTATGATGCTGATAAAAGTTTAATAGAGCAAAATGTAAAACGAGAAACCTTAGCAATGCTTGCGTTACTTGAATTAAACTATTGGATAGAAACTAAAGAAGAAAAAGATGAATTTATGGCAATGCTACAGCAAAATTCATTAAAAAAAGAAAATAAAACGAGAGAAATGTATTCATCAGATAATATATTTAAAAAAATAAATGAGGCTAGAGAAAAAGAAAAAATAAAAGAAGAAGACATAGAAAAAGCAGAAGAAACTACAATAGATGTAGCCAAAGAAGAAAAAGGATTCTTTAGAAGAATATTCAAAAAATAAAAGGATAATGAGTGCTTGAAGTAAAAATAAGGCACTCATTTTATTGTAAAATATACTTGCAAATACGCCATAAATACAGTAAAATAAAGGTGTAAAACAAATTTGTCTGGGGGGTTATTATGGACTTTTCTTTGCATCCAAGCGAGCTTTTTTATTACAGAAACTCCGTTGTAAAAGTTTCAAAAAAACCAAAGGGTGTTATTCGGTATATGATATATACTGAAATAGATCCACCCAAAGTAATCGTTCCGTGGAACAGGTACGACATGAAAGAAGGCGGAATGCTAGAAGTGGTGACAGAAGACCTTGAAAGGTATTTCTTTTGCTACCAAAGTGGAATGTTCGTAGAGAAAATTTTCAAAAAAATCGAAATCTTAGAAGGAGAACAAGAGCTTGCAAAGCAATTAGATCTGTTCGTGGGGCAAGAATACTTATCAAATTATGGCGAAGAATGAAATTTTAAAACCAAACCAATAAAGAAACATGAATAAGAAGTTAGCTATTCATGTTTCTTTTATTTTTGTGAGTAAAAATATTCATTTTTATTTGTAATATTCGAGACAAACAAAAATTTCTAAAAATCTTTTCTATTGCATAAAACAAGCAGTTTCTATATAATTGAAAATGATATAACAAATAAGACATATGAAAGGAAAAAGTTATGTTCAAAGAAATAATGAAAATTGGAGAAGCAGAACTTACATATGAATATAGGAAAAGTTTGTCGCAGAAACCAATGCTAAAAAACTTGTTTTGGGAAACAACATTAAGATGTAATGCTAGGTGCAAACATTGTGGAAGTAGGGCTGGTGAACAAACAAAATTAACAGATGAATTAAGAACAGAAGAGATTAAAAATGCATTTAAATCAATATCCGAGAAGTATGATGCATCTAAAATACTTATAAATGTTACAGGTGGTGAGCCACTAGTTAGAGATGATCTTTTTGAGGTAATGAAATATGCAAGTGATTTAGGATATAAATGGGGAATGACAACGAATGGAATTTTAATAAACGATGAGATTATATCAAAAATGAAAGAAACTAAAATGGGTACAGTTTCAATAAGTATAGATGGACTTGATAAAACACATGATGAATTTAGAGGCGTGCCTGGTTCTTATAAAAAAATAATGCAGAATATAAAAAAATTAAGAGAAGCGAAATTTTTATATTGTTTGCAAGTTACAACAGTTGTAAGCAAATCATCAATAAATGAATTAGATGAATTATATAAAGTTATGAAAGATTTAGGAGTCGATTCTTGGCGAATTGTAAATATGGATCCGATAGGCAGAGCAAACGATAATGCAACCATTGCTTTAGATACAAACGATTATAGAAGACTCATAGATTTTATAAAAGACAAAAGAAGACATTCAAAATTTGATATTACATATGGTTGTTCACATTTTTTAGGAATGAAAGATGAAAAAGAAGTAAGAGGTCAAAGTTTTTTCTGCCATACGGGTTATTTAACAGGAAGTATACTCTATAATGGGGATATTTTTGTGTGTCCGAATGTACCAAGAAGAAAAGATCTAATACAAGGCAATATAAGAAAAGATGATTTCGTAAACACCTGGGAAAATGGCTTTAAATGGTTTAGAAATGAAGATAGGCAAAAATGCACAGAATGCGAAAAATGCAAGGATTATAAATATTGCAAAGGAGATTCACTTCATACGTGGAATTTTGAAGAGAATAAACCCAATTTATGCTTAAACAAATTGTTAAAGGAGGCAGTAAAATGAAAAACAAGTTAGGAAAAATATTAGTGGCTGTAGGAGCATTTTTTATAGGTTTAAAGCAAAAAGTATTATATGGAATGCCAGCAGTAGAACCGTTATACGGAATAGAACCACCAATGATTTTGTATGGTCCACCAGCATACGATCCTGCACCACTTGGATTATTAGCTGCTAAATTAGGAGGAATTTTGTTAGCCATAGTAGCATTTATAGTAGGTATCGTGACTATAGTTAAAAAGAAAACATCCAAAAAAGGCAGGATAATAGCCACTATAATAATATTGATATTGGCAGTAGCACTAATAATATTTAAGGAACAAGTAATAAATACGATATATGATTTGGCATATTATATAGGACTTAATTAGCAAGAAATTAGAGAGGAGTTATATAATGAATTTGATAGAAACAAAAATTGCAGAGGAATTGAATTTAAAGCCTTTTCAAGTTGAAAATGCTGTTAAGTTAATAGATGAAGGAAACACAATTCCATTCATAGCTAGATATAGAAAAGAGCAAACAGGAGAACTTTCTGATGTAGAGCTTCGTGAACTATTTGATAAACTTACATATTTGAGAAACCTTGAAAAAAGAAAAGAAGAAGTTATAAGACTTATTGATGAGCAAGGAAAATTAGATGATGAACTAAAAAGCAAAATTGAAACTGCCGTTACAATGACAGAAGTAGAAGATTTATATAGACCATATAAACAAAAGAAGAGAACAAGAGCAACTATCGCAAAAGAAAAAGGTTTAGAGCCACTTGCTGTTATATTGTTTGAACAAAAAGAAAAGAAAGATTTGAAAGAAATAGCAAATGATTTTATAAATGCCGAAAAAGGTGTTGAAACAGTTGAGGATGCAATAGCTGGTGCTATGGATATTGTTTCAGAGATGATATCAGATGTTGCAGAATATAGAAAAGATATAAGAAAAATCATATATAGAGATGGAATTATAGTGACAAAAGCAGCAAAGGATGAAAAAAGTGTTTATGAGATGTATTACGATTACGAAGAGGCTGTAAAAAGAATTCCTAGTCATAGAATTTTGGCAATAAACAGAGGCGAAAAAGAAGAATTTTTAAAAGTAAAAATTGATGGAACAGATGATAAAATAATTGAATATCTAGAAAAAAGAATTTTAATAAAAGATGGTAGCTTTAAAGATACAATGGAGCTTGTTATAGCAGATTCATATAAAAGACTTATAAAACCATCAGTTGAAAATGAAGTAAGAAATGAACTTTCAGAGGTAGCAGAAGAAAAAGCAATAAAAGTATTCGGACAAAATGCTAAAAAACTTCTTCTTCAAGCACCACTTAAAAACTTGACAGTAATGGGATTTGATCCAGCTTATAGAACAGGTTGCAAAATTGCAGTAATAGATGACACAGGAAAACTTTTAGACACAACTACAGTATATCCAACAGAACCACAAAATGATGTTGAAGGGGCAAAAAAGAAATTATTAGAACTAATAAATAAATACAATATAAACATGATAGCGATTGGAAATGGAACAGCCTCAAGAGAATCAGAAATGTTTGTTGCAGACATGATAAAAGATGTAAAACACGATATTCATTATGCAATAGTTAGTGAAGCTGGAGCTTCTGTATATTCTGCTTCAAAGCTCGCAACAGAAGAATATCCAGATATAAATGTATCACTAAGAGGAGCAATTTCAATTGCAAGAAGACTACAAGATCCACTTGCAGAACTTGTAAAAATAGACCCTAAAAGCATTGGCGTTGGTCAATATCAGCACGATGTAAATCAGAACAAATTGGATGAAAGCTTAACAGGTGTAGTAGAAGATGCAGTAAACAGTGTTGGAGTAGATTTAAACACAGCAACACCATCACTTTTAAAATATGTTTCAGGAATAAGCAAAACAGTGGCAAATAATATAGTTAAATACAGAGACGAAAAAGGAAAATTAAAAAACAGAAAAGAACTTTTAAAAGTATCAAAGTTAGGACCGGCAGCGTACACACAATGTGCAGGCTTCCTAAGAATAACAGATGGAGAAAATCCGCTAGATAACACATCAGTACATCCAGAAAGTTATGAAACAGCAGAAAAGATTTTAGAGCAAATCGGATTTAAAGTACAAGACTTAAAAGATAAATCAGCAGAGATTAGAGTAAATTTGAATACAGTAAATGCAGAAAAGTTAGCAACAGAATTAAATATAGGTGTTCCTACTATTAAAGACATAATAAAAGAGCTTCAAAAACCAGGTAGAGACCCGAGAGATGAAATGCCGAAGCCTGTTTTAAGAAGCGATGTATTAAAAATAGAAGATCTAAAAGAAGGTATGATATTAACAGGTACAGTTAGAAATGTAATTGATTTTGGAGCATTTGTAGATATAGGTGTAAAAAACGATGGGCTAGTTCATATATCTGAAATGAGCGATAAATACATAAAGAATCCAATGGATGTAGTATCAGTTGGCGATATAGTAAAAGTAAGAGTTATAAAAATAGATTTAGAAAAGAAAAAAGTTGGGTTATCAATGAAAGATTGTAACTAAAAAGGGGGAATTAAAAATGCAAGAACTAGGAATGAGTGAAGAAGAAAGAAAATCAAAAGTAAAAACGATGTTTGATTACAAAAATATAAAAGTTTTTGGAGAGGCTGAAACTTTTGCCGATGTATTAGAACTTAGTGCAAAAATAAAAGAACAAACAAAAAGAATCGATGCATACTATGGAATATATTTCGAGTCACATGTAAATAGATACAAAGCGACTTTAGATACATCACTAAAAGCAATTCAAAATTGCAACATAAATAATGAAGAAATGAGAAATTTATTAAGGTTAGGTACGAGTGCTGAAAGAGGAGGATTTAGTGATGAAATCCAGGCACTTTCAAAAATCGATCAAAACTATTTAAAGCAAAGGGTATTTGAAAGTTTTAAAAATGTGGCTACAGCAGAGGATAAAAAGTCATTAGAACAAGAACTTGCAGTGCTAAATGAAAAAGATAATAAAAAAGGAATTGCAAAAATTTTTGGAGGATTAACCAAAGAAGAAAAAACAAGAAAACAAAGTTTAGAAAACTTTTTATATACTTATAGGCCAAATGAAGAAAAAGGCGACAAAATATATAGCGCAAGAAATATAGTTGCCGAAATGGAGATGTTTATTGAAGATAATGAAAATAATGCGAAGTATCAAAAAGCAATAGAAAGAACGAATGAATTAAAACAAATACTAAATGAAGTATTTGCATATTCTAGAGAAGATGTTGAAAGAATAAAATTAGAAAGAAGAAATATGCCGGCGGATGATAAAAAAATGGCTAGAATGTTAAGACTAGAGCAAGAAAAGGAAAATTGCAAAAATGTTAACACAAATGTTAAGTGTCCGCAAATAACATCATTGGAAGAGGTGGCAAATAGACTACTAAGAGAAAAAAATCTTAAAGCAATGCCAAAAGATGAAATGGAAATATAACTCTAATAGGATGGAGGAACATAATGCTTAGTAGAAATACATATATGGAAGTTTATTTAAATAATATAAAAAACAACATCCAAAAGATAATAAAGAAGCATAATGAATATGAGTACTATTTTGGTGTTGTTAAAGCGGATTGCTATGGACATGAAATTGGAGTAATACCTAAAATGATAGAAGCAGGCGTGAATTATTTGGCAGTTGCGACATTTGAAGAAGCTCTTGCAATAAGAAACCAAAACATAGATATCCAAATTCTTTGTTTAGGAATAATTCCAAAAGAATATATAAAAAAGGCAATTGAAAACAAAATAACATTAACAATAAATAGCATCGAATATTTAGAAGAAATAGAAGATGTACTAAATGAAAAATGCAAAGTACATATAAAGCTAAATACAGGAATGAATAGATTAGGAATAAAAGATGAAAAAGAATTAGAAAAAGTATATTGCAAATTAAAAGATGCGAATGTGGACATAGAAGGAATATACTCGCACATATATGAGGCGTCTAATGAAGAATTATATAATAAGCAATTGAAAAAATATAAAAAAATGCTAGATTTAATAGAAGGTACAAAAATAAAAATAAAACATATATCGGCAAGCGAGGCAATGGAAAAATATAAAAAGCCAGAGTATATAAATGGTTGTAGGCTTGGCATTATAATGTATGGATTTACTGATGAGAAAGATTTAGAATTAAAACCAACATTCAAATTAAAAAGTGAAGTTATACAAATAAATACATTAGAAGAGGGAGAAACACTTGGGTATAATGCAACGTATACAGCGAAAGAAAAAACAAAAATAGCTGTAGTGCCGATTGGATATGCAGATGGTGTAATCAGAAAAAATAAAGGAAGAAATGTATATATAAATAATAAGCCTTGTGAAATAATAGGAAACATATGCATGGATATGCTATTTGTTAAAATTGATGATAGCATAAAGGTCCATGACACAGTAGAAATATTAAGAGATATAGAGCATGTAAATGAAGTTGCAAAACATCTAGACACAATAAGTTACGAAGTAATATGTAACATAGGAAAAAGAGTGCCAAGAATATATGTATAACAAAATAAATATTAGTGCAGAAATGTAGCTTAAGCTTAGGCGTGCTCCATAAACAAATAAAAATCAGCACCAAATAAATATTAGTGCCAAAAAAGTAGCGGAGCACAGTGTGCTCCATAAAAAATCAATTGAAGGTACTACACTAAAATAAAATCTAAAAAACATTATAACTAGTGAACAAACTTAAAACGGGAGAGAAAAATGAAACTGCCAGAAGAATTAAAAACTAATTTAGAAGAAATATCAAATAAATATAAACAAACAGAATTAAAGAATGCATATTCGAATATTAGCGAAAGATATATGAATCAAAAAAGAACAGGAACTACTTTATTATCGAGTGAGATAGATGTTGTTTCGTATGCAAATGCAAGAATGCCTGCGACATACACCGCTGTACATTCTGCAATAGAAAATTCATATAAATACATAAAGAACATAGAAATAAAATCACTTTTAGATGTTGGAGCCGGTACAGGAGCGGCAACATGGGCACTTAATGAAATATTTGATTTTGAAGAAATAATATGTGTAGAGCGAGAAGAAAACATGCTCAAATTTGGGAAAAAACTTATGCAAAATACAAATCTGGAAAAGGCTGAATGGACTTTAAAAGATATAACAGCAGGAGAGTTTATAAAAAAAGCAGATTTTGTTGTATCCTCATATATGCTAAATGAAATAAAAGAAGAACAAAAAGAAACTGTACTAAAAAAGCTATGGCAGTCAACAAATAAATTTCTATTTATAATAGAACCAGGCACGCCAGAAAACTACAAAAGTATGATGAAATACAAAAAAGCTTTAATAGAGCAAGGAGCAACAATAATTGCGCCATGCCCGCAAGGCACAGAGTGCAAGCTTCCAGAATATGATTGGTGTCACTTTACATGTAGAATAGAAAGAACAAAAATACATAAGAACTTAAAAGATGCAGAATCACCATTCGAAGACGAAAAATACATCTATCTATTAGCAAGTAAGGAAGAGATATCTGGCACACAAAACAGAGTACTAAGACATCCGAAAATATCCAAAGGTTATGTTGAATTAAAAATATGCACACCAAATGGCATAGAAGAAGAGAAAATAACTAAAAAGGATGGCGAAAAATATAAAAAAGCTAGAAAAATAGGAGCTGGAGAAGAACTTTAAAACAAAAATTGCAATTTGCTAAAATTTTTGGTATTCTAAAAGAAAATGGAAAGGAAAATATGATATTAAACATCATATAAAATAATAATGTTAGAAAATAAATTAGGTATAACAAATTCGATAGAACTAGCAAAAGAAGAAAGAATAACAAAAATAAAGGCAATCGAATTGTTCGAAAATAAAACATTAGATAAAATAGAAGTAGGTACATACAAAGGTTTAGCAGAAATACATAAATATTTGTTTGAAGATATATATGAATTTGCTGGTGAAATTAGAAAAGAAAATATATCAAAAAACAATTTTAGATTTGTATCTGCAATGTATTTAGAAGAAGCCTTAAACAAAATTGACCAAATGCCTCAAAGCAATTTTGATGAAATTGTAGAAAAGTATATAGAGATGAATGTTGCTCATCCATTTAGAGAAGGAAACGGAAGAAGCACTAGAATATGGCTAGATATGATACTAAAAAAAGAATTAAAAATGGTAGTTGATTGGAGCAAAATAAACAAAGAAGATTACCTATTGGCAATGGAGAGAAGTCCAATAAAAAATCTAGAAATTAAATATTTGTTAAAAAATGCACTAACAGACAAAATAAATGACAGAGAAGTCTACATGAAAGGCATAGATACAAGTTATAATTATGAAGGATATAACTTATTTAATGTGAAGGATTTGAAAAAATAACGCTGAAAATCAACCTGATTTATAATTGCAAAAATTAGCAAAAATAAATTTACATAAAACAAGAAAAAAATTCAAAAAAAGCTTGCTTTTTTAGCTAGTAGGCTTTATAATAATACTTGCTGTGATAATGCGTTGATGTGAAATGTGGCTGCCCCTAGTTGGCAGGGAACTTTCACGGAGTATGTCCGGTTTGAAATCGGGCGGCAAGGGTTAGAAAGCACTTTTCCCAAGGATTTTCTGCCTTGGGTTTAATAATGGGAGTTCTTGAAACACCCGGGTGCGTTGAAGCTTTGCTGGCACGCAAATTTTTAAGGAGGGAAAAACGATGCCAAAAGCAAACAAAGTAGCAGAAGTAGGAAAGGAAAAAATTAGAATTAGACTTAAAGCTTTCGATCATGCAATTTTAGATCAGTCTGCTGAAAAAATAGTAGAAACGGCTAAGAGAACAGGCGCTAGCGTATCTGGTCCAATTCCACTACCTACAAAGAAAGAAGTTGTAACAATCTTGAGATCACCTCACAAATACAAAGATTCAAGAGAACAATTCGAAATGAGAACACACAAGAGAGTTATCGATATTCTTTACCCAACTTCAAAAACAACTGAAGCTCTTATGAAAATCGAGTTACCAGCTGGTGTAGAAGTTGAAATGAAAATAGATAAATAATTATCTATTATATAGTAAGTTCGGAAACAAAGGTCATGTTCACCAAAAAGTGTGAACCAATAGCCAAGGAGGTTAATTAACAATGAAAAAAGGTATTTACGGAAAAAAATTAGGAATGACTCAAATATTCGATAACGACGGATTAGTTATTCCAGTAACAGTTGTAGAAGTTGAACCAAGCTTAGTTTTAAGAAAGAAAACTGTTGAAACAGATGGTTACAACGCAATAGTTCTTGCAACTGGAGAAGTTAAAGAAAAACAAATGAACAAACCTGAAAAAGGTCAATTTGATAAAGTTAAACTTGCATATAAGAAAAATGTAAAAGAATTAAGATTAGACGATATCGAATCTTATAATGTTGGAGATGAAATCAAAGCTGATATCTTCGAAGCTGGAGAATTAGTTGATGTTCAAGGCGTTTCTAAAGGAAAAGGATTCCAAGGTGTTATTAAGAGACATGGACAACACATTGGACCAAAAGGACATGGTTCTATGTATCACAGAAGACCAGGTTCTATGGGACCTACATCTTCACCAGGTAGAGTATTCCCAGGTAAGAAGTTACCAGGACATACAGGAAAAGATACTGTAACAGTACAAAACTTACAAATTGTTAAGGTTGACATGGATAAGAACGTTATCTTAATTAAAGGTTCAATTCCAGGATATAAAAATTCATTAGTAAGAATTAAAGAAACAGCTAGAACAGCAGTTTCTAAGAGTGCTAAATAAGAGGAAGGAGGAAATATAAATGCCAAAGGTTGATTTATTAAATAAAGAAGGCAAAAAGGTTGGCGATATAGAGCTTGCAGACAGCATTTTCGCAGTAGAAGTTAATGAAGATGTTATGCATGAAGTAGTTCTTAATTATTTAGCTAATCAAAGACAAGGTACACAATCTACAAAAACACGTACAGAAGTAACTGGTGGTGGAAAGAAACCTTGGAAACAAAAAGGTACAGGTAGAGCTAGACAAGGTAGTATCAGAGCTCCACAATGGATTAAAGGTGGTATCGCACTTGGACCAAAACCAAGATCATACAGATACACTTTAAATAAAAAAGTTAGAAGACTTGCATTAAAATCTGCTTTAACAACAAAAGTTCAAGAAAACAAACTTGTTGTATTAGACAGCTTAGATTTTGATGAAATTAAAACAAAGAATATGGCAAAAGTATTAGAGAATTTAAATGTAAACAGAGCATTAGTAGTTTTAGCTGATAAAAACTTAAATGTACAAGCTTCAGCTAGAAACATTCCTAATATTAAAACAGCTTTAGTAAACACAATCAATACATATGATATCTTAAAGTATGATATGTTCGTTGTTACTAAAGATGCAGTAGCCAAAATAGAGGAGGTGTACGCATAATGGTAGCAGAAGATATAATCATTAGACCAATAGTTACAGAAAAAAGCAGTTTTGCTATGAATGAAGGAAAGTACACATTTGAAGTTAATAAAAAGGCAACTAAAATAGATATTAGAAATGCCATTGAAAAATTATTCGAAGTAAAAGTACTTGACGTTAAAACAATAAACGTTAAAGGTAAGCCAAAGAGACAAGGTGTTCATCAAGGAAGAACATCTGACTGGAAGAAAGCAATTGTTACAATAGCAACAGATGCTAAAGAAATGACTTACTTAGACAAAGGCGGAAAAGTTAAGAAAATAGATAAAAAATACAAAACATCTATTGAAGCTTTTGGAGCTTAGTTAAAATATAGATTTGCTAATAGTTAAAGACATGGAGTTTATAACCCAATAGACTTTAGCCTGCAAAATTAGCAAACAAAAAAGAAATTGTAAATTTCTAAACATTAGAAAGGGAGAGAAAAAATGGGTATTAAACAATTTAAACCAACAACTCCATCTAGAAGAGGTATGACAGTTTCTACATTTGAAGAAATCACAAAAACAAAACCAGAGAAGTCTTTAACAACAAGCTTAAAGAAACATGCTGGTAGAAATTCTTATGGTAGAATCACTGTTAGACATCAAGGTGGCGGTTCAAGAAGAAAATATAGAATTATAGATTTTAAGAGAAGAAAAGTAGATGTTCCAGCTACTGTTGTTTCAATAGAATATGATCCAAACAGAACAGCTAACATCGCATTATTACAATATGAAGATGGCGAAAAAGCATATATCTTAGCTCCAATCGGATTAAAAGTTGGAAGCAAAGTTATGGCTGGAAAGAATGCAGATATAAAACCAGGTAACAGCCTACCAATTTCAAGCATTCCTGTTGGTACAATGATTCATTGTATAGAGTTAAAACCAGGTAAGGGTGCTCAAATGGTAAGAAGTGCAGGTAACGCAGCACAACTTATGGCTAAAGAGGGTAAATATGCACATGTTAGATTACCATCAGGCGAAATGAGATTAGTAAGTGTTGATTGCATAGCTACAATCGGTCAAATCGGTAATACTGAGCATGAAAATATCAAGCTAGGTAAAGCTGGTAAGAGCAGATGGTTAGGCAAGAGACCTGAAGTTAGAGGTTCTGTAATGAACCCTAATGATCACCCTCATGGTGGTGGTGAAGGTAAGTCACCAGTTGGTAGACCAGGACCTGTTACTCCTTGGGGCAAACCAGCTCTTGGTTACAAGACACGTAACGCTAAGAAAGCAAGCAGCAAGTTTATAACAAAGAGAAGAAATGCTAAATAAGGAGGTAAGTTAAATGTCAAGATCTATTAAAAAAGGACCTTTCGTTGATCCAAAGCTTTTAGCTAGAATCGAAAAAATGAACGAAGAAAACAAAAAAGAAGTTTTAAAAACTTGGTCAAGAGCATCAACAATCTTCCCTCAAATGGTTGGCCATACAATAGCTGTACATGATGGAAGAAAACATGTTCCAGTTTATATTTCAGATGAAATGATCGGTCACAAACTAGGTGAGTTTGTTCCAACAAGAACTTTTAAAGGTCACGCTGGAGACAAAACTACTAAAGTTAGTAAATAATATAAAATCGTAATGATAGGAGGAAATAAAAGTGGAAAGTAGAGCTAGTTTAAAACATGCTAGAATATCTGCCAGAAAAGTTAAAATCGTTATCGATTTAATTAGAGGAAAAGATGTTAATGAAGCATTAGCAATTTTAAAGTTCACACCAAAAGCTGCATCTCCATTAGTTGAAAAATTATTAAAATCAGCTATTGCAAATGCAGAAAATAATCACAATATGGATGCTAGCAAATTATATGTTGCTGAGATCTATGCTAATCAAGGTGCTACAATGAAGAGAATAAGAGCTGCTACACAAGGTAGAGCTAATAGAATAAGAAAAAGAACTTCTCACATTGAAGTTGTATTAAAAGAAAGAGATTAGTAGAAAGGAGGATATTTTAAATGGGACAAAAAATGGACCCACATGGTTTAAGAGTGGGAATAATTAAGGATTGGGATTCAAAATGGTACGCAAACAAGAAAGATTTTGCAAATAACCTAGTTGAAGATGTTGCAATTCGTAAATATATTAAAAAGAGTTTATTTGCTGCTGGAGTTTCAAGAATTGAAATCGAAAGAACAGCAAAAAGTATAAAAGCAAATGTTTATACTGCAAAACCAGGTATTGTACTTGGTAAAAATGGTGAAAGCGTTAACAAATTAAGAGCTGACATTGCAAAAATGTTTAAGAAAGATATAAACATAAATGTAATAGAAGTTAAAAATGTTGATGCTGATGCACAATTAGTTGCAGAAAACATTGCAGGACAATTAGAAAGAAGAATATCATACAGAAAAGCTTTGAAACAAAGCATGGCAAAAGCTACAAAAGCAGGAGCAAAAGGTATTAAAACTGCAGTTTCTGGTAGACTTGGCGGTGCTGAAATCGCTAGATCAGAGTTTTATAAAGAGGGTACAGTGCCACTACAAACATTAAGAGCTGATATCGATTATGGATTTGCAGAAGCAAATACAACATACGGAAAAATCGGCGTTAAAGTTTGGATATATAAAGGCGAAGTACTTCCTACAAAAAAAGAAGCAGAAGGAGGTAGAGCATAATGCCACTAATGCCAAAAAGAACAAAATATAGAAAAATGCAAAAAGGTAGAAATAGAGGTAGAGCTACTAGAGGTGCTGAAATAACATATGGAGAGTATGGTTTACAAGCACTAGAAGCTGGAAGAATTACTTCTAATCAAATAGAAGCTGCCAGAGTTGCTATGACACGTTTCATTAAAAGAGGTGGTAATGTTTGGATCAAAATATTCCCAGACAAACCAATTACTAAGAAACCAGCAGAAACTCGTATGGGTAGTGGAAAAGGAGCAGTTGAATATTATGTAGCTGTAGTTAAGCCAGGAAGAGTTTTATTTGAAATGGCTGGAATTTCAGAAGAAGTTGCAAGAGAAGCATTTAGACTTGCTGCTCACAAACTTCCTGTAAAAACAAAATTCATTACTGCAAGTAAAGTAGAAGGTGGTGAAGACGATGAAGGCTAATGAGATTAGAAAAATGACTTCATCGGATTTAGAAAAAGAGCTAGTTGAATTAAAATCAGAATTATTCAAATTAAGATTTCAATCAGCTGCAAACGGACTAGATAATCCGATGAAAATTAGAAATACAAAAAGAGATATAGCAAAGATTAAAACTATATTAAAAGAAAGAGAGCTACAAGATAGCGCTGAATAATAAAAAAAGAAATCCATAAGAAAGGAGAAGAACTTAAGTTATGGAAGAAAGAGCTTTAAGAAAAACTAGAGTAGGAAAAGTTATAAGCGATAAAATGGATAAAACAATCGTTGTAGCTGTTGAAACTGGTTATAAGCACCCATTATACGGAAAAATCATGAAAAGAACATTCAAATTAAAAGCTCATGATGAAAATAATGAATGCGGAATTGGTGATACAGTTAAAGTAATGGAAACAAGACCTTTATCTAAAGATAAGAGATGGAGATTAGTTGAGATTGTTGAAAAAGCTAAATAAGCTAATGTTTTTAAATTGATGTAAGTCCTTGAGACAGAGGACAGATGCATCTGAAAGGAGAAATAAAAATGATACAACAACAAACAATATTAAAAGTTGCTGATAATACAGGTGCTAAAGAGTTAATGTGCATTAGATGTATGGGCGGTTCTTATAGAAAATTCGCTAACATTGGTGATGTTATAGTAGCTTCTGTAAAAAGTGCTGCACCAGGTGGAATGGTTAAAAAAGGAGATGTTGTTAAAGCTGTTATAGTTAGAAGCAAAAAAGGTCTTCAAAGACCAGATGGTTCTTATATCAGATTTGACGAAAATGCAGCAGTTATAATAAAAGATGACAAGACTCCAAGAGGAACACGTATATTTGGACCAGTAGCAAGAGAATTAAGAGACAACGATTACATGAAAATCGTTTCACTTGCTCCTGAAGTATTATAATATTGGGGTTCAAAATAAAAGCAAAACTTAAAAATAAACATTTAAAGGTAGGTGTGAAAATAAATGAAAAATCTACACATTAAAAAAGGCGATACAGTAGTTATAAACTCTGGAGCTGATAAAGGTAAAAAAGGTAAAGTTCTTGCAGCAAACCCAAAAGATAATACGGTAGTTGTTGAAGGAGTTAATGTTAGAACTAAACATACAAAACCTAAAAAAGCAGGAGAAGCTGGTGGAATTATAAAAGCTGAAGTTGCAATTAACGCATCTAAAGCAAATCCATTCTGCTCAAAGTGTGGAAAAGGTGTTAGAGTTAAGGTCGACACTAAAAAGGATGGCACAAAAGTTAAAGTATGTGCTAAATGTGGAGAAGAAATTAAATAAGAAAGGAGGTAATCGTGATGGCAGGATTAAAAGATGTATATAAAAATGAAGTAGTACCAGAGTTAATGAAAAAATTTAACTATAAATCAGTAATGCAAGTTCCAAAGCTTGAAAAAGTTGTTATAAACATGGGCGTAAGCGATGTTAGAGATAATGCAAAAGCTTTAGAGAATGCTGTTAGAGATTTAGAGATTATTACTGGTCAAAAAGCCGTTACAACAAAGGCTAAAAAATCAATAGCTGGTTTTAAGATTAGAGAAGGAATGGAAATTGGATGTAAGGTTACACTTAGAAGTCAAAAAATGTATGATTTTGTAGAGAGATTATTTGCAGTTGCACTTCCAAGAGTTAGAGATTTCAAAGGATTATCTCCAAATTCTTTCGATGGAAGAGGAAATTATTCAATGGGCGTTAAAGAGCAATTGATATTCCCAGAAATCGAGTACGATAAAATCGACAAAATCAGAGGTATGGACATAATTTTTGTAACAACAGCTAACACAGATGAAGAGGCAAAAGAGATGTTAAAACTTCTTGGTATGCCATTTTCAAAGTAAAGGAGGGTAAACAGTGGCAAAAAAATCAATGATTGCTAAGCAAAAACTAGCTCCTAAATTCAGCACAAGATACTATAACAGATGTAAAATATGTGGAAGACCACATGGTTACATTCGTAAATATGGTATTTGCAGAATTTGCTTTAGAGAGTTAGCTCATAAGGGACAAATACCTGGTGTTAAAAAAGCAAGCTGGTAATAAAATAGAAGGGCATTAGAACTTAGAAATTAGATGCTCAAATAAATATAAAATAGAGAAAAGAAATAAAAGAGAATTTAATCTCTAATTTCTAATCTCTAAATCATAACGAAAGGAGCAAAGGTAAATGAACATTACTGATCCAATAGCAGATATGCTAACAAGAATTAGAAATGCAAATGCACAAAAACATGAAACTGTTGATATTCCTGCTTCAAAATTAAAGAAATCAATAGCTGAAATCTTAGTTGAAGAAGGATATATTAAAGCATTTGAAGAAATAGAAGATAATGCACAAGGCATTATTAGAATAACTTTAAAATATGTTAACAAGCAAAAAGTTATTTCAGGATTAAAGAGAGTAAGTAAACCAGGACTAAGAGTTTATGCAACAAAAGATGAACTTCCAAAAGTACTTGGTGGATTAGGAATCGCTTTAATTTCAACTTCAAAGGGAATAATGACAGATAAGAAAGCAAGACAAGAAGGCGTAGGCGGAGAGGTTTTAGCTTTCGTATGGTAATAATAAAAGGTTAATTCAATTTGGTACAATAGTACATATAGAATTAGACATATACAATTTGTAATCGTAGTGGTTACAAGAAAGGAGAAATATAATGTCAAGAATAGGAAAGAAACCTATAACTATACCTGCTGGCGTTGAAGTTAAAATTGAAGCTGATAACCTAGTAACAGTTAAGGGACCAAAAGGAACTCTAGTTAAGAAATTACATCCAGATATGGTTTTAAAACAAGAAGCTGGAGTAATTACAGTTGAACTAAAAAATCCTGAGCAAGATAATCTTCAAGGATTAACAAGAACTCTTCTAAACAACATGGTTGTTGGTGTTACAGAAGGATTCAAAAAAGAGCTAGAAGTTAATGGTGTTGGTTATAGAGTACAAAAACAAGGAAATAAATTAGTAATGAATATGGGATTTTCTCATACAGTTGAGTTTGAAGATAGAGGAGATGTTAAAATCGAAGCTCCAAACCCAAATAGTATAATTGTAACAGGACCAGACAAAGAAGTAGTTGGACAATTAGCTGCTGAAATTAGAAAGGTTAGACCTCCAGAACCATATAAGGGTAAAGGAATCAAATACATTGACGAGAGAATCATCAGAAAAGAAGGAAAGATGGGTAAAAAATAAAACCTAGCTAAATAAAAATCCTATGTGAAAGGAGAGAAATTAAGTGATTAACAAGAAAAGTAGAGCTGTGTCAAGAGAAATCAGACACGAAAGAGTTCGTGAAAAAATAGTTGGTACTCCTGAGCGTCCAAGACTTGCTGTTTTTAGAAGCAATAAAGGTATTTATGCTCAAATTATCGATGATACAAATGGAAACACTTTAGCTTGTGCTTCTACACTTGATAAAGAAGTAAAAACTAAAGCAAGCAATATAGAAGCTGCTAAAGAAGTTGGAGCTTTAATAGCTACAAGAGCAGTTAAAGCAAATATCAAAAATGTAGTTTTTGATAGAGGCGGATATATATATCATGGAAAAGTAAAAGCATTAGCTGAAGCTGCTAGAGAAGCAGGTTTAGAGTTCTAAAATTTAATTGAAAGGAGAAACAATTATGATAGATGCAGAAAAATTAGACTTGACAGAAAAAGTTATAACAATCAACAGAGTTGCTAAAGTTGTTAAAGGTGGTAGAACATTTAGATTTAGCGCACTAGTTGTTGTTGGTGATGGTCAAGGACATGTTGGTGTTGGAAACGGAAAAGCAGCTGAAGTTCCAGATGCTATAAGAAAAGCTATTGAAGATGCTAAGAAAAATGTAATCGAAGTACCAATAGTAAATACAACAATACCTCATGAACTAATCGGTACATTTGGTAGCGGTAAAGTTTTATTAAAACCAGCTGCTGAAGGTACAGGACTTATTGCTGGTGGTGCAGCAAGACTTGTATTAGATATCGCAGGATATAAGAATATAAGAACTAAAAACTTAGGTTCAAACAACCCAAGAAACGCTGCATATGCCACACTTAAAGCATTAAGCGAAATGAAGACAGCTGAAATGGTAGCAAATCTTCGTGGCAAAAAAGTTTCAGAAATTTTATAAAAATTACCTATGTAAAGATAATTTTATATGTTAAAATATTTAGATGAAAACTAAAGGGAGGTGCAAAACATGAAACTTGACGAATTAACAAGCACACCAGGAGCTAGAGAAACTAGAAAGAGAATTGGTAGAGGTATCGGTTCTGGACTTGGTAAAACTGCTGGTAAAGGTCATAAAGGCCAAAAAGCTAGAAGTGGCGGTGGAGTTAGACCAGGATTTGAAGGTGGTCAAATGCCATTATTCAGAAGAATTCCAAAGAGAGGATTCAAAAATAGAGGAGCAAAAACATACACAGAAGTTACACTTGCAATGTTAGAAACACTAGATAACAACACAGAGGTAACAGCAGAAAGCTTATTAGAAGCTGGAATAATTAAAAAAGCAAATGATGGTATAGTTGTTTTAGGAAATGGAGAATTAACTAAAAAACTTACTGTTAAGGCTGCTAGAGTAACAAAAACAGCAAACGAAAAAATAACTGCTGCTGGCGGAAAGGTTGAGGTGGTGTAAAGTGTTTAAAACACTAGCTAACGCATGGAAGGTTCCAGAGTTAAGAAAGAAACTTCTATACACTCTATTATTATTAGCAATTTTTAGATTTGGAGCATTTGTTACAGCACCGGGAGTTGATGGTGAATTATTAGCATTAGTTAATAAAAGTTCAACAAATTCAATTGTAGGAACAGTCAACATAATAACTGGTGGAGCATTTTCAAACCTTTCTGTATTTGCAATGTCAATAAGTCCATACATTACAGCATCAATTGTTGTACAATTATTGACATTTGCTATCCCAGCTTTAGAAAGCTTATCTAAAGATGGTGGCGAAGAAGGTAGAAAGAAAATAAACCAATATATGAGATATGCGGCAGTTATTCTTGCAGCAATCGAAGCATTTGGTATCTATGCTACATATAAAAACCAAGGAGTATTTATAGGAAACGGTATATTAACACCATTACTATTTATACTAACACTTACAGCTGGTTCTACACTTTTGATGTGGCTTGCCGAACAAATTACATCAAAGGGAATAGGAAATGGTACTTCATTATTGATTTTTGCTGGTATCGTTTCTGGGATTCCATCAGCAATAGAGTATTTAGTTCATGATTTATGTATTGTTGAGGGTGTGTTGAATATTAAGGGATTAATAATTTCAATCGCAGTAATAATTGCAGCAATTATACTTGTTGCGGGTGTTGTTTGGGTAACAGAGGCTGAAAGAAGAGTTCCTGTTCAATATGCAAAAAGAGTAGTAGGTAGAAAAATGTATGGTGGACAAAACACACACATTCCTATGAAACTTGCAATGGCAGGTGTTATGCCAGTAATCTTTGCAATGTCATTTATGCAGTTGCCAGCAATGATTATGCAACTTGTAAATCATGACATAGCAACAAGCACAGGTTTCTGGGCTACAATGTATAAAGTATTTGCATTTACATCATTAAATGCAAGTTTAACAGATGCAACAACAGGAGCATTCAACTGGGATATTTTATGGTGTGGAATTGCACACATTGTTATATACCTATTGTTAATAGTTGGATTTACATTCTTCTACACAATGGCAATGGCATTTAACCCAGTTGAAGTATCAAATAATTTAAAGAAAAATGGCGGATTTATACCAGGTATTAGAGCAGGAAAACCTACATCGGATTATCTTGCATCAATACTAAAATATATAACAACATTTGGTGCTATATTCCTAGCAATCATTGCAATTTTGCCAATATTAGTACAATTTGCAGGTCTTAGATTATCATTTGGAGGAACAGCTATACTAATCGTAGTTGGTGTTGCTCTAGAATCAATCAGACAACTAGAAGCTCAAATGTTAACACGTCATTATAAAGGATTTTTAGATTAATAGAAAAAATGGATACTCCTATGGGAGTGTCCTTTTTTGCAATTGACAACCAACCTTTTTGAGTATATTATAGACATATAAAAATAATAGGAGGTCAAATATATGATAAGATTAATTATACTTGGTGCACCTGGTAGCGGAAAAGGTTCACAATGCAAATGGATAACTAAAGATTACAATGTTCCACACATCTCAACAGGTGATATTTTAAGAAAAAATATAGCAGATGGAACAGAACTTGGTAAAGAAGCAAAAGCATACATGGATAAAGGAGCTTTAGTTCCAGATGAATTAGTAATTAATTTATTAAAAAATAGATTAGAAGAGTCAGATTGTAAAGAAAGAGGATTTTTATTAGATGGATTCCCAAGAACAATTGACCAAGCTAAGGCATTAGATGAATATTTAACAGAAAACGGAATAAAAGTGGATAAAGTAATAAACTTACATGTTCCAGATGAAGAAATCATGGGTAGGGCATTAAATAGAAGAACTTGTGAGAACCCAGACTGCAAAGAAATCTATAATATGAGAGATAACCCACCAAAAGTTGAAGGTATTTGTGACAAATGCGGAAGCAAACTATTTATTAGAGATGACGACAATGAAGCAACAGTTTCAAAGAGACTTGAAACATATCACAAACAAACAGAGCCTTTAATAGCTTATTACACAGAAAAAGGAATATTAGCTACAGTTGTTGGACAAGAAAGATTAGAAGATACTATAGCACTTGTTAAAGAGCAATTAAAGTAATTTAATATTACATAGAGTAACTTAGTCTAAAATGCAGAAATGCATTGCAGGCTAAGTTATTTTTTTATGCCTTTTGCTCCTGGGTATGCGAGAACAAATATTTTTTAATAAAATGAGCTGTGGAGTAGTCTAATTTATGAAAAAGATAAGATGCACCGCACAAAAAAAGAATAGCTTAGGCTTGCACTATAAAAGGTTAGTGAACGCAACTAAATGAAATGTAAAGCTATAAGTATTAAAAATAATAATGAATATAAATTCATTATTGACTTTTTAAAAATTCGGTATATAATATATCAATAGTGAATATAAATTCATTGTTGGAGGTGGATGTTTTGCAGAAATTAAAAGATGATATTAAACAAAAGATAATAGAAGTTGGTAAGAAAAGATTTAAAAAAGAGGGATATGAAAATACTTCAATGAAGGATATTGCTTTAGATGTAGGTATTAGTACAGGAAATATTTACAGATATTTTTTGACTAAAAAACATTTATTGAATGAAATCCTAAAAGAAGTAGAAGAAAAGGTGAGCAAGTTTGTAAGTGATATACCTTCTAATTATCAAGATATTGACTCGAACTTGATTTTTGAAGGACTTATAGAGCTAACATTAAAGCTAGCAGAAGAGAATAAAGATACACTTAAAGTAATGTTAAATTCAGAAACAGAAAGACAATTTACAGATTTTAAAGAGCAAATATTAGATATGTTTACAAACAAGCTTGCAAGCATTGTAAAAAGCATAACTGATAAAGAAAAAGTTGACATTACACTATGTAATGCGATATCTAGGGCACAGTTTGAAGGGTTTACATACATTGTAAAAAACAATGTAGATAATATAGAAGATTTGAAAAGAAATCTAGAAATATATAAGAAATTAATGCTTAGTGGACTAAGCGAGAAAGTAATGGAAGTGATAAAAGATGAATGACAAAATAGCAGAATTTATAGTAAAAAACAGAAATAAGATAGGAATTATATTTATAGTAGCAACTATAATAAGCATATTATTAATTCCTAGCGTAAAGATCAATTATAACCTATCTGAGTATATTTCAGATACCGAAAGAGCTAAGAGAGGAATGAATATAGTTGAAGAAGAATTTGGCATGCAAGGATTTGCAAGGGTAATGATAAACGATGTGAGTTTGGTAGAAGCAAAAGAGTATAAAAATCAAATTGAAAAAGTAGACGGCGTAGACATGGTTGTTTGGCTAGATGATAGCATAGATATATATAGACCGCTTGATTTTATATCAGAAGATGAGCTTAGAGATTATTATAACGATGGAAGCGCCATCTTTGAAATAATGTTTGATGAAGATGATTATTCAAGCAAAACTAGTAAAGCAATTGATGAAATAAATAAAATAGTCCCAGAAGGAAGCAATATAATCGGTTCCGCTGTGGATACAAAATCAGCTGCCGATACAGTTCAAAGCGAAGTTAGTAAAGTAATGTGCATACTGATTCCAGTAGTTATTATAATTCTTGTATTAACTACAGATTCATATTTCTCGCCAATTCTATTTATGATAGTAATTGGAACATCAATATTCTTAAATATGGGAAGTAATGTTATATTTAAGCATGTTTCTTTCCTTACATATAGCATAGTTGCAGCACTTCAACTTGCTGTTTCTATGGATTATTCGGTATTTATGTTACATGAATTTGAATCACATAAGGGCGAAGATTTAGAAAAGGCAATGATGGAGACTGTTAAAAAGTCTTGTTTATCAATATTTTCAAGTGCACTTACAACTATTGCAGGCTTTTTAGCACTTTGTTTTATGGGATTTACAATAGGTGCGGATATGGGACTTGTATTCGCTAAAGGTATAGTTTTAACATTATTCACAGTTATATTGTTTATGCCATGCTTAATTTTGAAGTCCTATCCATTAATAGAAAAAACACGTCATAAATCGTTTATGCCTGATTTCGAAAAATTCGCAAAATACACTGCAAAAATATCGTATTTGCTAATTGCAATTGTACTTATAATAGCAATTCCGTCATATGTGGCACAAAAACAAAACATATTCTTGTATGGTTCATCATCATTTGGTGGTGGAGAAGGTACAAAAGTATATGAAGATGAAAAGAAGATAAATAGCAAATTTGATAGAAGCAACCCAATGATAGTGTTAGTGCCAACAGGTGATTATGTCAGTGAAAAAGCATTAGTTAAAGAAATCGAAGATATGGAAAGCGTTAAGAAGGTACAAAGCCTAGCTAACCTAGTAAGTGAAGGAATTCCAGACAGTTTTGTGCCAATAGATAAATATCAAAAATTTAGAACAGACAAGTATTCAAGATTAGTAATATATACAAAAACATCATCGGAAAGCGATTTGGCATTTGAAACATCAAGAAAGATAGAGGAACTTACAAAGAAATATTATGGGGATAATTATGAAATAACAGGAACAGTGCCAATAACTCTTAATATAAAAGACGTGGTAAATGCGGATTATACAAGAGTAAACATATTTTCTATTTTAGCGGTTATGGTAATTTTGTTATTTACATTTAAATCATTTATACTTCCAATATTACTTACACTTGTAATAGAAAGCGGAATATTTATAAACATGGCAATACCATACTATACAGGTAAAGAAATGATGTTTTTAGGTTATTTGATAGTTAGTACAATAGAATTAGGAGCCACAATCGATTACGCAATTCTTATGACAAATAATTATTTGAATGCAAGAAAAGAAAATGATAAGAAAATGGCTTCTCGTATTGCAGTTAATAAAAGTATACCATCAATATTAACATCAGGCGGAATCTTAGTATGTGCGGCATTTTTACTAAAATGGTGTTCTAGTATAAAAGCGGTATCTGAAATGGGAGGCTTGATCGGAAGAGGAGCACTTATAAGTATGTTCCTAGTAATTTTCTTCTTGCCACACGTACTATCATTATTTGATAAAGCAATAGAAGAAACGAAATTTAGAAGTGTAAAAAAGAGTAAAACAAAAGAAAAAGTAACTGAAGAAGTGTAATGTAGTGTAAACTAATTTATGAAAAATAAAATATGCCATCAAAAATGTAGCGGAGCACAGTGTGCTCCATAAAAAACAATTGATAGCAGTAGACTGAAGTAAAATTGGAAAAAATATTGTAATTAGTGAACACAACAAATAGTAAGAAAAGAGGTAATTAAATTGAAACGTGTAATTAGTTTGATATTAGCATTTATGATAGTTATGAATAGTTTTTGCTTTGCAATGCCTAGCATAAATAAAAGTGAGACAGTATACGTAAACTTGGGAGAAGAGGGAAATGTCTCAGAAATAAACATATACAGCATATTAACAAACAACACAGCTGAAAGCTATGAGGATTATACAAAATATACAAAAGTTGAAAATTTAACAAATAGAAAGAATATAGAAAGTGGAGAAGAAAAAACAATTTTTAATGTTAGTGGCGAAAGAAGAGTGGCATACACAGGAAAAGTTGGAGAAGAATATTATGATAAATTGCCATGGACATTTAAAATAACATATAAATTAAATGGAGTTGAATGTGCTCAAAAAGATTTGTTAGGTGCAAAAGGATTAGTTGAGATAGTTCTAGAGATAAACGCAAATGAGAATGCAAAAGAGTATTACAAAAACAATTACATGCTAGAAGTAACAGGTAGTTATGATATGGATGATTACTTAAGCTTAGAATCAGAAGAGGCTATTATAGCAAATACGGGTAATACAAAAACACTTATGTTCATAGTATTACCAGGTCAAAGCACAACATTACATATAAAATTAGGAACAGAAAACTTTAGCATGGATGGTATAACAATGGCAATGGTTCCAATAACAGGTAACATATTAGATGAATTATCAGATTTAGTGGATGAAAAAGAAAATATAGAAAATGCCAAAGATGCAATAAATTCAAGCACAGATGTAATCTTAAACTCACTAAAAGGAATGAATAACGGCTTAAATGGCATAAACAATGGTGTAACTGAAATAAAAAAAGGAACAAAAGAAATACATGGGCTAAGTGGCTTAAGAGATGAAGATATTGCAAAAATAAAGACGGTATTAGAAGAACTTGAACCTATTATAGAAAATACCAATAAAGACTTAGATAGCATGAAAACAAATTACGAAATATTTGTAGAAATGTCAGAAAAAATAAACGAAAAGGCTAAAAACTTAGAAGAAAATGTAGATGATTTAAATGATAGTTTAAGTGATTTAGAAGATGTAGTTGAAGACTTGCCAGATGAAGTTGAAATAATAAAAGACTTAGTCAAAACATTATCAAATTTGACATCTGATTTAAGAGGTTTATTGGGAAGCTTAGATACAAGCGAAGAAACTAAAGCATTAGAAGATTGCTTATATAATATAGGTGTTGGTGCCAAAACAATAGAAGGTACAGTCGAAAAGGTTAGCCCAAGCATTTCTGGTGATGCCCAAATGGAAGCTATATTTGGCAAAATCTCAACATCGGCTGAAGATATATATGATAATTTAGGTGAAGTACAAAAAATATTAAAAGAAATGTCTGGTAGTAGTGCATCTGGAACCAAAACATTAGCAAAAGATTTAAAGACATTAGAAAGCGATTTAAATAAAATTTATAAGATGATAGATAAAGATGATGCAGAAGTAATAGAAGATGTTACATCAGGACTAGTAAGCGCAACATCAACATTAGGAGAAATGTTGAAAACAGCAAATGAATATAGTGATAAATTGCTTGCAAATAGTGGTGACTTTGAAGCATCAATAGAAAATATGAAAAAATTAGTGCAAGAATTAAAAGAGATGGATTCATTGTCTGTAAGTATGATTGGCAACTTGCAAAAAACATTAAAAATAATAAGCAGTACGATATATGAAGGAACGGATAAAACAGCAGATGCAATACTATCTGTAAATAAACAATTGATGCAAATTACAAAGCAAGCAGACACACTAATAAATTCAAAAAACACAATACAAAACATAACAGATGATAAATGGGATGAAATAGAAGAAAAAACAAATATATTTAATATAGATAAAGATGCTAAAGTAGAATCATTTGGTTCAGAAAAAAATGAAAATGTAACAGAAGTGCAATTTATACTAAAAACACCTGATATAAAAGAGGTAAAGCCAAAAACAGGAGACTTAGAGCAAAAAGAAAATAACCAAACATTCTGGGATAGACTAATGGTAGTGCTAGATAAGATGTTTGGATGGATAGGAAGATTATTTGCTTGAAATATCTGAATTTCATTGAAAAATATGTGAAAATGTGGTAAAATATAAACGATTTTGAAAACAAAAATGACTGGAGATGTTTATATAATGATTTCAATAAAATCTGAAAAAGAAATAGCAAAAATGAGAGAAATCTGTAAAATAGTAGCATTAGCACATGAAGAAATAAAAAAGCATGTAAAAGTAGGAGTAACAACTAAAGAGTTGGATGAAGTTACAGAAAAGTTCTTTTTATCACATGGATGCAATTGCTCGTGTAAAGGATATCCACATGGTGATCCTAATCCTTTTCCAGCAACTGCATGTATTTCTGTAAATGATGAAGTTATCCACGGAATACCATCAAACAGAAAGTTGAAAGATGGAGATTTAGTATGTATAGATATTGTTGCAGATAAGGATGGCTATTTTGGAGATGCAACAAGAAGTTATGTTGTAGGAGAAGGTAGCGAAGAAGCCAAAAGACTAGTAAAAGTAACAGAAGAAAGCTTTTGGGAAGGAATAAAATACGCAAAACCAGGCAATAGAGTTTCGGATATTTCTCATGCAATTCAAATGTATGTTGAAGACAACGGTTACTCTGTAGTAAGAGAATTCCAAGGACATGGAATTGGCACAAGTATGCATGAAGATCCAGGAGTACCAAATTACGGAAAAGCAGGAAGAGGACCAAGGCTTGAAGCTGGCATGACACTAGCAGTTGAACCCATGGTAAATGAAGGCAGAGCCGATATAATAGAAGATGAAGATGGTTGGACAGTGCTTACAGAAGATGGAAAACTGTCTGCACACTACGAAAACACCATTTTGATAACAAAAAATGGTGCCGAAGTGTTGACAATAGTGTAAAAAAAATGTATAATGTCTAAGTTAGAAAATGGCTTTTTGGCAGTTTTTATATACAGAAAGGTTGGTATAAATTTTGAATATAGAGATTGGAAATATAGTAATATCAACGATGGGACGCGATAAAGGGTTATATTTTATTGTGGTTGGAGTTGAAGAAAATTATGTATATTTGGTAGATGGATCGGTTCGAAAAATAGATAAACCTAAAAAGAAGAAAATAAAGCACATTGAAGCAACAGATCTTTATGACGAAAATATAGCAACAAGAATAAAGAACAAGCATAAAGTTACAAATCAAGATATAAAAAGAGCCCTAAAAGAGGTACTAAGGGACAAGTAGGAGGTACTTATATGTCAAAGGAAGATATAATTGAGGTTGAGGGAACTGTCGTAGAGGCATTACCTAATGCAGAATTCATTGTTGAATTAGAAAATGGACATAAATTACATGCACATATTTCTGGTAAATTAAGAATGAACTTTATTAAAATCTTACCTGGTGATAAGGTTAAATTAGAACTTTCACCATACGATTTAAACAGAGGACGTATCACTTGGAGGGCAAAATAACATTTGCGCGGCACTTCGCTTTTGCGAAGATTTATATATAAACTGGTAATTTTAAGGAGGGGAAGAAATGAAAGTAAGACCATCAGCAAAGAAAATTTGCGACAAATGCAAAGTAATCAAAAGAAAAGGTGTTGTAAGAGTTATATGCGAAAACCCAAAACATAAACAACGTCAAGGCTAATAGGATATAAACAACAAAATGGCATAAAGATGTCAAAAAAACGCTTTAAATATTGATTTGGGCGGCTGTCTTAGAAATAAGATCTAAATCAATGTTTATATATAGTTGCAACTTACGTCACTAAGTAGCAACACACAAAGTAACAAAAAGATTTTATGGAGGTGTATTTTTTAAATGGCTCGTATCGCAGGAGTTGACTTACCAAGAGAAAAAAGAGTTGAAATAGGCTTAACTTATATCTATGGTATAGGAAGAACAAGATCAAACAAAATCTTAGCTGAAACTGGAATAAATCCAGATACAAGAGTTAAAGATTTGACAGAAGAAGAAGTTATCAAATTAAGAGAAAACATTGATAAAAATTACAAAGTTGAAGGTGACTTAAGAAGAGATATAGCACTTGACATTAAGAGATTAATGGAAATTGGCTGCTATAGAGGAATCAGACATAAAAAGAATTTACCAGTTAGAGGACAAAGAACAAAAACTAATGCAAGAACAAGAAAAGGTCCTAGAAAAATGGTAGCAAATAAGAAGAAATAAAGGAGGGTGAATTATAGTGGCAGGTAAAGTACAAGCTAAAAAAGCTACAACTAGAAAGAGAAAAGAGCGTAAAAACGTTGAAAAAGGTCAAGCTCATATTCACTCTAGTTTTAACAATACAATAGTTACAATTACAGATGTTCAAGGTAACACATTATCTTGGGCAAGTTCAGGAGGATTAGGATTTAAAGGTTCTAGAAAGAGCACACCATTTGCATCTCAAATGGCAGCTGAAACTGCAGCAAAAGCAGCTATGGAACACGGATTAAAATCTGTAGAAGTATTTGTTAAAGGACCAGGAGCTGGTAGAGAAGCTGCAATTCGTGCACTTCAAACTGCAGGTCTTGAAATCAGTATGATCAAAGATGTAACTCCAATTCCTCACAATGGATGCAGACCTCCAAAGAGAAGAAGAGTTTAAATTGAAAATAGAAAGGAATGAATATATAAATGGCAAGATATATAGGTGAGTCATGCCGTGTTTGCCGTAGAGAAGGCGAGAAATTGTTTCTTAAAGGTTCAAGATGTTATACTGATAAATGCGCTTTAACAAGAAGAGCATATGCTCCAGGTCAACATGGACAAAAAAGAAAGAAACAATCAGATTATGGTATGCAATTAAGAGAAAAGCAAAAGGCTAAAGCATTCTATGGTGTTTTAGAATCTCAATTTAGAAAATACTTTGAAGAGGCTTCAAGATCTAAAGAAGTTACAGGTTTAAAATTACTTCAAATTCTTGAAAGCAGATTAGATAATGTTGTATATAGATTAGGATTAGCAACATCAAGAGCTCAAGCAAGACAATTAGTTAGACATGGTCATTTCGAAGTAAATGGAGTAAAAGTAAATATTCCTTCTTACTTAACAAAAGTAAATGATGTAATAAAAGTTAGAGAATCAAGTCAAAATGATCCTATATTCAAACAAGTAGCAGAAGAAAACGGCAGACCAATTCCAAGTTGGTTAGAAGCTGATGTTGATAACAAATCAGGTAAAATCGTTGCTGTTCCTGCTAGAGAAGAAATCGATTTACCAGTTAAGGAGCATTTGATTGTCGAATTGTATTCTAAATAGAAATAAATTGAGTTGTCCATTACATAGGTGGCTTATATTTAGAAAATGTTTATTTATACGATGGACAATGCTTAATTTTAAGACATGCTTAGATTAAGAAAGAGTAATAAAATTTATATTATTTAGGAGGTTAAAGAATGATAGAATTCGAAAAGCCAAGAATCGAATGTTTAAAACTAGACAATGATAATATGTATGCAAAATTTGTATGTGAACCTTTAGAGAGAGGTTACGGAATTACACTTGGTAATTCACTTCGTAGAATTTTGCTTTCATCACTTCCAGGAGCTGCAATTACAAGTATCAAAGTTGACGGAGTTCAACATGAGTTTACTACAATACCTGGCATTGTCGAAGATGTTGTAGAAATAATTCTAAACTTAAAGAACGTAAGATTAAAGATTCATGATAACGAAGAAAAAAATCTTAAAATTGATGTTGATGGCGAAGGAGAAGTTACAGCAGGAGACATCGTTGGAGATGCAAATGTTGAAATATTAAATCCAGATTTACATATTTGTACAATTGCCGAGGGTGGCAAATTACATATGGAATTAACAGCAAATCGTGGTAGAGGATATAATCCATCTAGCAAGAACAAAAACGCAAATCAACCTATCGGAGTTATCGCTATTGATTCTATTTATACTCCAGTAAAGAAAGTAAATTTCTATGTTGAGAATACAAGAGTAGGTCAAATAACAGATTATGATAAATTAACAATAGAACTTTGGACAGACGGAAGCCTTGCACCAGACGAAGCTTTAAGCTTAGCTGCAAAGGTTATGAATGAGCATTTAGCATTGTTTATAGATTTGTCTGAAGCTACAAAGAACACAGAAATCATGGTTGAGAAAGAAGAATCTAAGAAAGAGAAAGTATTAGAAACAACAATCGAAGAACTTGATTTATCTGTAAGATCATATAATTGTTTGAAGAGAGCTGGAATCATCAATGTAGAAGACTTAACAAACAAGACAGAAGAAGATATGATGAAAGTTAGAAACCTAGGTAGAAAATCATTAGAAGAGGTAACAAACAAGTTGCATTCTTTAGGGTTAGATTTTATGCCTAGCGAAGATTAAGAAATTATTTAGGAAGGGTGAAATAAAAGTGGCAGAAAATAGAAAGTTAGGAAGAACTGCTGACCATAGAGTTGCTATGCTTAAGAATATGGCAACAAGTCTTATTTGGCATGGACAAATCGAAACAACTGAAGCTAAGGCAAAAGAAGTTAAAAGTATAGTAGATAGCTTAATTTCTCTTGCAATCAAAGAAAAAGATAACTTTGAAGAAGTTGAAGTTAAAGTTTCTAAAGCTAAATTAGATGCTAATGGATGTAAAGTAACAGAAAAAGCAACAAGTAAAAACGGAAAAGAATTTTACAAAGTTGTTAAAGAAGAAGTTACAGAAAAGACTAAAAAAGATATGCCTTCAAGACTTGCAGCTAGAAGAAAAATGATTGCAAATCTTAACAAGGTTAAAGATGAAAATGGAAATAGTGTAGATTTACCTGGAAAATTATTTGGAGAAATTGCAGAAAAGTATGCAGATAAAAAAGGTGGATATACAAGAATATTAAAATTAGGTCAAAGAAGAGGAGACGCTGCAGAAGCAGTTATACTTCAATTGGTTTAGTTTGTTGAAAATGGACTTTCGTGTGAAAATACGAAAGTCTTTTTTATTCTTTATCAAGAAGTTTAGCAAATAAATGAAGTTTGCCTAAATGTTATTATTTAGCCTTCAAAGCTAAAAGTATGTTTTATAAAAGATGTGGTGAATTTAAGTGTAATACATGGAAATATTGGCTCTTTGTCGATAGCTATTGTGGAACAACCTGAAAATTGCTCTGCACTAGCTTTTTAGAATGTACTATGACATTAAATAGAAATACCAATCTCTTAAACTAAAATTATTTAATTCTATTAAATATATTTATTTTTCATTGTTTATCATTTAAAATAGTCTTGTAGATAAAGTATAAAAATTAGCGTAAACTAATTTATTAAAAAATAAAATATGCTGCCCAAAATGTAGCTTAAGCACATTGTGCTCCATAAAAACTAATTACTAGCAGTACAATAAAATAGAAATAAAAAAATATTATAATTATTAAACAAACCAAAAAGAAAAACGGAGGATACAAATGAAAACAAAATTTATGAATAAATTATCGTCAATGCAGATGATTGCACTTGGATTTTTAATAACAATATTTATAGGTAGTCTAATATTAAAATTGCCTATATCTCATAAAGGAGAATTATCATACATAGATGCACTTTTTACAGCAACATCCTGTACATGTGTTACAGGTCATTCTACTGTTGATGTTGAGGCTACCTTCACTGTTTTTGGAAAAATTATTATGATGCTACTTATACAAATAGGTGGACTTCGGTCTTATGCTAGTTATAGCGCTTATAATGATGTGGTTACGGTAAAAAGATAAGCTTACGAAATCGAATTTTAATTAGTCAATCTGTTAATAAAACCGACTTTGCAGGCGTAGTTAAATTACTTAGAAAGATAATTAAATATACATTAACCTTTGAACTATTTGGAGCACTTATTTTAGCAACTAGATTTGTACCAGAAACAACTTTTGCAGATGGCTTATTTAAAGGTCTATTTCACTCGGTATCAGCATTTTGTAATGCTGGATTTGATATTTTAAAAGGCAATAGCTTAGAGCCATATTCATTAGATAAAGTAGTAAATATTACAATTATAATACTGATTCAATTGGGTGGTCTTGGCTTTTTGGTATGGGAAGATATATCTAAATGTTTTGGGGAAGCAATAAAAAACAAAACAAGTATTTCAAAAGCGATAAAAAAACTTGCACTACATACTAAATTGGTTTTGATATCACAAGTAGTATTAATGATATTAGGAACGGTTTTGTTTTTAAGTTTTGAAAATACTAATAGCAGTACAATAGGAAATCTAGAACTTAGTGACAAGATTTTAGTTTCATCGTTTCAATCAGTTTCAGCAAGAACGGCAGGCATGTCGACAGTAAATATGGCAGAGCTTAGAGATGCAACAAAACTTTTAATGATATTTTTAATGCTTATAGGAGGAGCGCCAGGAAGCATGGCAGGCGGAATAAAAACAGTAACGGTTGTAGTTATATTATATGGAATGCTTGCTATGATTAAAGGAAAGAAAAACATAACCATATTCAAGAAAACAATTCCGCACGAAACATATGAGAAAGCTATGACAGTATTTATTTTTATGACTGTAGTTACTTTCATTTCTGTTTTAATTGTTACATGCAATATAACAGAAAATGTGTCAGTTTTAGATACTACTTTTGATTTATCATCTTCAATAGCTACAGTTGGACTTTCGGCTGGTACAATAGAACGCATGAATAATACAGGCTTGTTTGTAAACATACTTTTAATGTATATTGGAAGAGTGGGAACAATTACGACCGCAGTTGCATTTATACTTGGAAAACCAAAAGAAAATGATGATATAGTTTACGCAAAAGAAGATGTAATTGTAGGATAAATTGTTACTCTTAAGTCTTCAAAGAAAATGAAAGTATATATGGGGTATAATTGTATTTTATAAGAGCGTAGCTTAAGCGTAGATGTACTCCATAAAGGAATGAAAACATAATTTAAAAAGGTACAAGGCAAGCCACTTTATAAAAAAATATAAAACAGTTGCAAACATGTAGCGGAGCACAGTGTGCTCCATGAAAATATTATAATTCAGCATTCGTTATAAATTAGGGTTGAATAGTAATAAAATATGGAAATACACAATACTCCAAAAAAGATTATAAGAAGGGAATTGATAATTCATGAGAAAAGAACAAATTTTAATAGTAGGACTTGGAAAGTTTGGAATGAGCGTAGCAAAAGCACTTTCAGCATATGATTGTGAAGTATTAGCAATTGATGAAGCGCCTGAGTTAGTAGATGATGTGGCACCATATGTTACCCATGCAGCAAGAGTAGATGCAGGTGATATTGAAAGCTTAAAAAAACTTGGTGTTTCGAACTTTGATACTGCAGTAATAGGAATAGGAGATAATCTAGAGGCAAGTATAATGATTGCACTTACACTTAAAGAATTAAAGATGCCATACATCATTGCAAAGTCAAGAGATGATATGCATACAAGACTTCTTACAATGATAGGTGTAGACAAAGTAGTTCAACCAGAACAAGATGTAGGAACAAGGATTGCAAAATCTATAATGCATAAAAGCATAATAGAAAGAGTAGAATTCGGAAAAGAATACAGTATTTTAGAAATTGAAACACCAAAAGAATGGGTAGGAATAAGTTTAAATAAGCTAGATATTAGACCAAAATACAACATAGTTATTGTATGTATAGAAAAGAAAGATGGTAGAGTGATTATACCAATGGCAGACTATGTTATAGAAGAAAAAGATAATCTAATGATAATATCTCCAAATAAAGAATTAGAATCAGATGGATATCTAGGTAAAATATTATAAATAGGAGTAAAAAAATGATAGACTTACATATGCATACGTATTTTTCAGATGGTACAGATACCGAAATAGAAATATTAAAAAATGCTAAGGCAAAGAATTTAAGTATAATATCGATAACAGATCATAATACAGCAAAAGTATATGAAGCATTAGAAAATGTTGAGATAAATAATTATTATAATGGGCGTATAATTCCAGGAATAGAGCTAAATACAAAGGCTTTGAAGGTGCCAATAGAGATACTAGGATATGGCATAGACTATAAAAAGATGAATGAACTAGTAAAGAAACTTTATATACCAGCAGAAGAAAGAAACAAAATAGAATGCGAAAGATTGTATAAAAAATGCATTGATATAGGAATAAAATTAGAAAAAGACTGCTTATCAAGATATGATGGAAAAGCGTTTACATCAAAATTTATACAAGAAGAAATCAAAAAGTTTAGTGAAAATGAGAGCATAATACCAAGTAAGTTTTTAAATGATACTAAAACATTTTATAGAATGTATATGTCAAATCCTGAAGGTCCTCTATATGTTGAAATGGATGATTTTGTGCCAGAGTTTGATGAAGCCGCAAATTTGATAAGAGAATGTGGTGGATTGGTATTTATCCCACATATATTTGAATATAGAGAAAATTCAGAAAAGATATTAGATTATATACTAAAAACATACAAGATAGATGGTATAGAATGTTTTTACACAACGTTTACAAAAGAACAAAGTGAAAGACTAGTAGAGCTATGTAAAGATAGAAATTTATATATGTCTGGTGGAAGCGATTATCATGGAAAAGCTAAGTCAAATGTTGGTTTAGGCGTGGGCTTTGGCGAAATGAGTATAGAAGAAAGCATTATGGATGAATGGAAAAATAAGGTTGTTTATTATAAATAAAACTTTACATAATATCAAACTTATGGTAAAATAATAATGTACTAAATTTTAATATTTTTGGAGGTATTTTGTATGAAAGATACAAAATGGATTGTTGCGACAGGTTTGGATGGCTCTGGTAAAACCACCCTTGTTGAAGCGCTTGAACGGTACTATACTTCGCTCGGAAAGAGTGTAAAACGTTCGCGATTACCATTCGACAGGTATATTGTCAAAGAGCTTCTGAACAAGTCCACGAGCAAGTATACGGACCGGATGTTGTTTGCTCTTGACAACCGGTTATTTGCCGAGGAGTATGAGGAATGGTTCACCTCTGATGATTTTGACGTAATCATCACGCAACGAGGATTCTTGGATAGTTTCGTTCATGGAGCAGTGCAGGGCTTTGGTTATGATTTCATAGCAGACCTTAATCGCATAGATGAACTGCCAACATGTGATGTGATGATTCACATGGTCGCAGAGGCTGAAACAGCTTATGCACGAATTAAGGATGATCCTGACGCTGACAAGTTTGAATATCTATCGTATATTCGTAGGCAGGAGCAAGAAACCAGAAGAGCATATCGCGAGCTGGTAAACAAGGAACCATCGCTGGAGCACTTCCATTCTGCTCAAAATATCTATGTCGATACGACACAGATGACAACCGAAGAAACTTTTGAGTATGTACTCAAAAAGCTGAAGGAACTCGGATTTTAATTAAAAAATAGCTATCATTCTTTTGGAATGGTAGCTATTTTACTATTTATAAAAAAGCCCAACCATTACAAGCACCTGACATGCCGTATTTGAATATATATTAGTGTATTTAAAGAAGGCATGGGAGGTGTTTTTTTGCTTGGTATGTTTACAATTTTAGAAACAATGAAAGACTTCGTTTTTTTGCTTGGATATGTGAGTAGTTACAATCTATTTCCTGAACCGCTAACGGCAGAGGAAGAGGCAAAATATTTAGAGCTATATGAAAATGGTGATGAAAATGCAAAAAAAATATTGATAGAGAGAAACTTAAGATTAGTAGCACATGTGGCAAAGAAATATGCAAATTCAGGAGTAGAACAAGATGATATAATATCCATAGGTACAATAGGACTTATTAAGGCTATAAATAGCTATAAAGGTAGTAAAGGTGTAAGACTAGCTACATATGCTGCAAGGTGCATAGAAAATGAGATTTTGATGTATTTTAGAGGAAGCAAAAAGACATCACAAGAAATATCATTAAACGATGCACTCCGGCCAAGATAAAGAAGGAAATGAAATAACATTCATGGATGTGATAGAAAGCAAAGAAAAGAATGTCGAAGACGCACTAGATTTAAAATTCAAAGTAAAAAAATTATATCAAAAGATAAGTGAAGTTCTACTAGATAGAGAAAAACTAATATTAGAACTTCGATTTGGCTTAAACGGAAAAGAAGTGAAAACACAAAATGAAATTGCAAAAATGCTTGGAATATCGCGTTCGTACGTCTCAAGAATAGAGACAAAGGCAATAAATAAGCTAAGCAAAGAGATAGAGGATTAAAAAGTCGAGAAAATATTTTAAAATTATACAATTTGTGGTATACTTATAGTAATATTAGCAAAGGAGGTAGTATAAAATGCCTAATTACATAAAACAAGCTTTAAAAGAATTCGTAGATGAATCAAAAAATATACTTGGGGATTCTCTTATAAATATTATATTGTATGGTTCTTATGCAAGAGGAGAGCAAAATATAAATGGCGAGCAAAGCGATATTGATATAATGATATTAGTAAATACGCCTTCTGATGAACTAAAAGAATTACAGAAAAAAGTTCTTGATTATAGTTTTGATTTGAATTTAAAGTATAATATACTTATTTCACCAATAGTCGAAAATATTGATGTTTATAATCAAAGAAAAGATTTTATGGTATTTTACAAAAATGTTCAGAAAGAAGGTATTTTAATTAGTGGATAAAGAAAATTGTATTACATTATCAAAATATAGAAAAGAACAAGCAAGAGAAAATTTAGAGGAGGCATATTTGCTTTTTAGAGAAAATAAATATAAAGGAGCTAGTAACAGAGCATATTATAGTATATTTCATGCAATGAAAGCAATATGTGCGCTAGATGAGGTGGATTTTAAAAAGCATTCAGGTGTAATTTCATATTTTAATAAAGAGTATGTTAGTACAAATATTTTTTCAAGAGAACTTGGAAAAAGAATTGGTGAATCGAGATTTTATAGAGAACAAAGCGACTATGTCGATTTTTATATAATTACAAAAGAAGAATGTGAGGAGCAGATAAATACTGCTGAGATTTTTCTAAAAGAGGTTGAAAAGTATTTAGAAAGTAGGTATTAACTAGAGATAAGGAATAATCCTTATCTCTAGTTACATTATTATCGAATTTTAACTCCCAGAAGGAAAGCAAGGTCATTAAGTTGGTACGAATCAATTATAGCACCTTTTATATCTTCTAGTGAAATTGAAATTCCTTCAATGGTAGAGTTAGACAAATCAATATCTTTAAAGCTTGTTTTGAAAATTTGAGTCAAAGACAAATCAGCTTCATCAAAATAAATATTTTTAATTGAAGTTTCACTAAAATAACTATTTCTAAGAGATGTCTTTTTAAATAAAACTTTATCTAAAGAGGCATCAGTAAGGTTTATAAAATTAGCATTTGTTTCAATAAAACCGATATTAGAAAGTCTGTTAGATGTAAAACTACTGCCAGCTAATTTACAGCAATCGAACTCACATCTGGCAAAGTAGCAATCAACAAATTTACAATTAGAGAAGTTGCAATTAGAAAAGATAACATCATTAAAAGCAACCTTTTCAAAAACCGCATTTTGTAGGTTTATGCTTATAAATTTGCAATACTCAAAATTAAGAGCATATGCATTAAAATTAAGCATTCCTTCGCTTTCAAATAAAGCCTTTTTTATAACAGTATCTTCCTCAAAAGTATTCAAAATATCAATATTTTTATTTTCTAAATTATTCAAAAAAATTTCTTGTGGTTTTAAAATATTCAAAATAACATCCCCTTCAAAATGGCATAAAACAATTATAGCATAAAGGTATGAATTGCAATAGAATAAAGTTCCTAAATGTGATATAATTGCAATAAGTCTTGAAATACAGACTAAAAATCGATATATAAATTAAGCTAAGATAGGATGATGAATATGGTTACACAATTTTCGAGGACAGAGTTGGTGCTTGGAAAAGAAAATGTAGAAAAATTAAAAAAAGCAAAAGTTGCAATCTTTGGAATAGGTGGTGTAGGTTCTTTTGTGGCAGAGGGACTAGCAAGAGCTGGTGTAGGAAACTTTATACTAGTTGATAATGACACAGTATCACTTACAAATATAAATAGACAGCTAATAGCTACACATAAAACAATAGGTCAAAACAAAGTTGATATCATGAAAGAAAGGATATTAGATATAAATCCAGAGGCAAAAGTAGAAACATACAAAACATTCTATATGCCAGATTCAGAGGAAAAGATATTAGATAAAAGTATAGATTATGTGGTTGATGCCATAGATACGGTAACAGCAAAAATTGCATTAGTTGAAAATTGCAAAAAGCTTGAAATACCAATAATTTCTTCAATGGGAACAGGCAACAAACTAGATCCGACAAAGCTAGAAATATCTGATATAAGCAAGACAAGTGTATGTCCACTAGCAAAAGTTATGCGAAAAGAACTAAAGGAAAGAGGCATAAAAAAACTAAAGGTATTGTACACAAAAGAGGAGCCGGTGAGAGTTGAAAGATCAGTTATGGAAGAATATATAAAAGATGAAAATGTCTCGAAAAAACAAATTCCAGGAAGTGTTTCTTTTGTGCCATCTTGTGCAGGACTGATAATAGCAGGCGAAGTGATAAAAGATATAATTAAGAAGTAACAGATGGTAAGACTCGTATTTTCTAGTGATTTTTCGTATATATTCTTATGTGACTAATTTATAGAACTACGGCCGAATAAAATGTAAGAATGAGTATTTTTAAATAAATAGTTGACATAACACACAAGCTATGCTATTATAATAGAGCATTCAAAAATTTTATTGTTGGAGGGACTCGATATGAAAAACTCTGATAAGATTCTGGACGCTACTATTGTTAAGCTTGCGGTATTAGCAGGTGCGATAGTAATCTTTCCGACCAATATTTTCTCGCTTCCGGTAACGTGTGTTGCCATTGCAGGTATGTCTGTTTCTGGTGTGCTTGTTGGGTTGCACGGTGAAAAACGTGTGATGAAAGCAAGAAAAGAGGAAAGAAAGAACGAAGAAGAGAAGGCAAAGAAAGAAAATAAAAACAAGTAAGTTAAAAATATTAAGAGAGCAATTTTTTGCTCTCTTTTTGTGTATAAATATCTATCTTGTATAAAAAGATAAAGATTTGAAAAAATAGCTATTAAAAGGATGGTGAGAAGATGGTAGAAGATGATACTATAGAACTTTTGAAAGAGTGTAATTCTGGTGTAAAAATGGGGATAGCCTCTATAAAAGAAGTAATAAATCAAGTTGAAAATAATGAATTTAGAAATTTGTTAGAAATGTCTATAAATAGACATCAAAAACTAGGAGATGAAACAAGAACTGTATTAAATAGATATGACGATGCTGGTGAACAGCCAAATGCAATGGCAAAAGGCATGTCATGGATGAAAACTAACATAAAATTGGCTATATCTCCAACAGATGAAACAATTAGTGATTTAATAACTGATGGTTGCAATATGGGGGTAAAATCCTTAAATAAGTATTTAAATGAATACGAAGCGGCATCAGAAGAGGCCAAAGATATAGCAAAAAAACTAATAAGTGAAGAAGAAAATTTGGCAAGAGACATAAGAAGATATTTGTAAGGTAAATAAAAATGCTCCAGCTCATTTAGAACTGGAGTATTTTTTAATATCTTTCTTTTCTAGAACCGTTTTTGTTGTTCTCACTATTATAGTACCATATTAAAGCTACGATAGCTACAACTGCTACTATTACAACAATCCAAGTCCAAGTGGCATCAGTTGCTGAATTTGTCGCAGCAGCTGTTCTTGTTGCTGCATAACCAGTAGTTGTATTACCAGTACCGTTATTAGTTCTCATACCACTATTAGTGCTTCCGTTTGTCATATTATTAACACCGTTTCCTATAGATGTACCAGCATTGCCTACGCCTCTACCAACATCGTTTCCGATATTTTTAACGGCATTTCCAACACTATTAACAGCATTACCTGCACCATTTATAACACCGCCAACGCCTTGACCAACATCATTTACAACATTACCAGCAGTATTACCAACATTACGGCCTAAGTTTGTTGCTGTATTATTAGTAGTTGTTGCAAATACTGTTGAAAATCCCATTATAGCAATAGCAAGTGTAAAAGCAAATATTAGTTTTTTACTCATAATTTTAACCTCCTAAGAATTCGTAAAAAGTTTTACTTATATGAATTCAAGATTATTATTCTAAAAATTTAATTATAATATTCAAGAAAAAATTTTTAAATTATTGTATAATTCATAAATTTTGGTAAAATAAACTTGTAGTTTTTTGTGTACAAAGACACATAAATTTGAAAGGATGTGACATAATGAAATTAAGAGAATTGATTGAATTTTCAAATGGAAGGATTATAGGTGAGGCGGATTTAGAAAAAGAAATTTCAAAATTTTCAATAGATAGTAGAATAGTAGATGATAGCACATTTTTTATTCCGTTAAAAGGAGAAAATAGCGATGGACACGACTACATAAATTCAGCTTTTGAAAAAGGTGCAATTGGAACATTTACAAGTAAAGAAATAGATGCTATTCCGGAAAAAGTAATAATAAAAGTTGACGATACATTAGTCGCAATGCAAAATGTTGCTAAAAAGCTAAGAGAAAAAATTAAAAATATACCGCTTATTGCAATTACTGGAAGCGTTGGAAAAACAACAACAAAAGATATGGTTTATGCAGTTTTAAATTCTAAATATAGAACATTAAAAACAAGGGGCAATTTTAATAATAATATAGGTATGCCACTAACACTTATAAATTATGCAAATGAAGAGGCAATTGTGTTAGAAATGGGAATGAACCATTTTGGCGAAATATCTTTTTTAAGTGGTATCGCTAAACCAGATACAGCAATAATTATAAATGTTGGACATTCACACATAGGAAATTTGGGCAGTAGAGAAAATATTTTAAAAGCAAAAATGGAAATTGTAGATGGAATGACTAATGATGGAACACTTGTGATAAATGGCGACAATGATATGTTAAAGACAGTTAAAAATACAAAACAAAAACTAATTAAGTTTGGATTTAAAGATGCAAATGATGTTATGGCTTATAATATAAGAGTAAGCGATAATGCTACAGAATTTATGGTAAAAGAAGATGAAAAAGAGTATAAAGTAAAGCTAAATTTAGTTGGTGAAAATTTCATATATAATGCTCTTGCAGCATGGGTTATCGGAAAAATATATGGCATTACTCCTGAAGATAGAGTAAAGGCTTTAGCAAATTGTGAATTTACAAAAATGAGAATGAACATAGAAACAAAAAATGATATAATACTTATAAACGATTGCTATAATGCAAGTCCGGAATCAATGAAAGTTGCATTAGAAGCATTATCGAAACAAGATGCTAAAAGAAAGATTGCAATTCTTGGAGATATGCTAGAACTTGGAGAGTATTCAGACAAACTTCATGAAGAAGTCGGAGAGAATGTGGCAAAAAACAAAATAGATAAGTTATATACAGTTGGCAAGCTTGCTAAAAATATAAAGCAAGGTGCAATAAATGAAGGAATGGATGAGCAAAATATAAAAAGTTTTAACACATTAGAAGAGCTTCTAAACGAGTTGAAAAACTTAATACAAAAAGGAGACGCTGTATTAGTAAAAGCTTCAAGAGCGATGAGTTTTGAAAAAATAATAAATGAATTAGTTTAAATTAATTTATGAAAAATAAAGTGGCTTAAGCTTAGGCGTTCTCAATAAAAAGATAATAATAAATGGTGCAGTGCAAACTAATTTATGAAAAAATATAAAGCTGCTGCAAAAAATGTGGCTTAAACTTGATTGTGCTCCATAAAAATTAATGAACACAACCATAAATGAATTGGAGGAATTAAAATGAAATCAAAAGTGTATTTTAGCAAAAACATAACTGCAGACGAAATTGTAAAAATGTATGAAAAATTGGGAATGACTTTGCCAGGCAATGTAGCTGTAAAGGTACATTCAGGAGAGGCAGGTAACCAAAACTTTTTAGGACCAGATTTGTACAAGGAAGTAATCAATAAAGTAAATGGTACAGTAGTTGAATGCAACACAGCTTATGCAGGCAAGAGAAATACAACTGAAGAGCATTGGCAAACAATGAAAGAACATGGTTGGACAGAAAACTTTAAGGTAGATATAATGGATGCAGATGGAGAAATAGAGCTTCCAATACCAAATGGTGCACAAATAAAAGTAAATTATGTTGGAAAGAATATAGAAAAATATGATTCGATGTTAGTATTATCACATTTTAAAGGACATCCAATGGGCGGATTCGGTGGAGCTTTGAAGAATATTTCAATCGGAATAGCTTCGAGTCATGGAAAAGCATATATCCATGGCGCTGGAGATGTTGAAAAATTATGGACAGCTGATGGCAATGCATTTAAAGAAGCAATGGCAGATGCAGATAAATCTATAATGGATTACTTTAAGGAAAATATAGCTTTTATAAATGTAATGGCAAACATGTCTGTTGACTGTGACTGTTGCGCAGTTGCAGAAGATCCATGTATGAAAGATATAGGTGTTTTAGCATCGTTAGATCCAGTTGCACTTGATAAAGCTTGCCTTGATTTAGTGTATGCTTCAAAAGATCCAGGAAGAGACCATTTAATAGAAAGAATCGAATCAAGAAATGGTGCACATATAATAGAGGCGGCAGAAAAATTAGGAGTAGGTAGCATAGAATATGAACTAATAGAGATATAGTACAAAGTAGTGTAAACTAATTTATGAAAAAATAAAATATGTTGCAAAAACGTAGTTTAAGCTTAGAGGTGTTTCATAAAATTAGTGAATACAATCAGTACAAAATAGGAGGGACAAAAATGAGACAAATGGTATTTAAAATGGAAAGACCAGACTTAGTAAAAGAAGGAGATATAGTACAAATAACAGAAGGCGATTTGCCATCAAGTTGGTATTACACAATAGAGCCAGCTGTAGCAATGTCTGGTAATATACCATTATTTGAAAGATTAAAATCAAAGAGTGGAAAGGTAATAAAAGTTGAACCACTACTAGTAGGATTTAATGTTACAGTAGAGTTCGATGAGGAAGATGTAAAATAAGAAAATGCCGAAAAAGTATAGACAATATACAAAATTCGGCGTTTAATTTTATCAGGTCTTTTTTAGAAATATCATGCATAGTATAAGCTATAAAGAATAATACAAAGGAGGTTTATAGTACATATGAAAAAAGTTGGCGAAATTTGTGAATTGTCAGAATTAAAAATAGGACAAACTGCAATTGTTAAAAAGCTTAAAATTCAAGACAAACAAATAAGAAGACACCTACTTGATATGGGAATAACAAGAGGAGTGAAAGTCAAAATAAAAAAGATAGCACCAATGGGAGATCCAATAGACATAGAGCTTAGAGGCTATCAGTTAGCGATAAGAAAAGCAGATTTAAAACTTATAGAAGTCGAGGTGACAAAAGAATGAAAATAGGATTAGTTGGAAATCAAAACAGTGGCAAAACAACTCTTTTTAATGATTTGACTGGAATGAATGCTAAAATAGGTAACTGGCCAGGTGTTACAATAGAAAAAAAGAGTGGTATCATAAAAGGTACAAAGCATGAAATAACGGACTTGCCAGGAATATATTCACTTAGTCCATACAGTATGGAAGAAGAAATATCAAGAAAGTTTATTTTTGATGAAAAGCCGGATGTAATAATAAATATAGTAGATGCAACAGCAATCGAAAGAAGTTTATATTTAACAACTCAGCTACTTGAACTTGATTCAAAAGTAATTGTTGCACTTAACATGGCAGATATATTAGAAGAAAAAGGCGTAACAATTGATGTGAAGAAATTAGAAGAAATGCTTGGCACAAAAGTATGCAAGATATCGGCTCTAAAAGAAACAGGAATAGAAGAATTAAAAAAGGCAATAGACCAAGTTGAGCAAATAAAAAAAGTAAAAGTCTTTGATGATAATATAGAGCAAAAGGCAAATGAAATTATAAATTCACTAGACAAAAACGTTCTTCACAAAAAGTTTATTGCAATAAATTTAATAGAAAGTGATGAACGTTTTGCAAAATATATTACTGAAAATGTATTTGCAATAAGAAAAGATTTAGAAAAATTATATGATACTGATTTAGAAGAAGTAATTGCAACAGAGCGTTATGAATTTATAGAAAGAGTCGAAAAAGAAACTGTAATAAAAAAGAAAATGCCAGAAAGTGTATCAGATAAATTAGACAAGGTCTTTTTAAATAAATGGCTTGCGTTTCCTATATTTATAATAATAATGTTTTTAGTGTACTATCTATCAGTTGGTGTAGTTGGCTCATACACAGTAGACTTTATAGGAGGATGTGTAGACAACCTAAAAGAAGTGGTAGAAAACTCATTGAGTGGAATAGGAGTTTCAGATTGGCTTACAAGTTTAGTCGTTGATGGAGTGATAAGTGGTGTAGGAGCTGTGCTTGGATTCGTTCCACAGCTTATAATCTTATTCCTTTGCATATCTATACTAGAAACGACTGGCTATATGTCAAGAATAGCACTTCTACTAGATAAAGTGTTTAGAAAAATAGGATTAAGTGGAAAAAGTTTGATACCATTTATAGTTGGTTCTGGTTGTAGTGTGCCTGGTATAATGGGCTCTAGAATTATTGAAAATGATGATGAGAGAACAATGACAACAATACTTACACCATTTATTCCATGTAGTGCTAAATTGCCAATAATAGCTTTATTTGCCGGCTATTTCTTTCCGGATAATAGTGGACTTGCATCAGCATCACTTTACTTTTTTGCAATAGTAGTAATCATACTTGGAGCACTTTTGATGAAAAAATTTATATTTAAACATACATCAAGTACATATATATCAGAATTGCCAGATTATAAAGTGCCAAGCGTTAGATATGTATTAAAAGATGTTTTTGATAAAGTAATGGCATTTATAAAAAGAGCAGGAACAACAATTTTACTTTGCTCAATAGTAATATGGTTCTTATTATCATTCTCATTCAATTTACAATATGGTGTTGAAGTTGAAGATAGTATACTTGCAGATGTAGGAAATAAAATTTCATGGGTATTTTATCCTATGCTTGGTGAAAGAAGTTGGGGAGCAACTGTTTCGGCAATACAAGGATTAGTGGCAAAAGAGCAAGTTGTTTCCTCAATGGCAGTAATAAATGGATTAGCAGAAGATACTGAAGAGGGAAGCAAAATATTTAATAGCACAGGAGTTTTCGGTTTCTTCACAGCCGCATCAGCATATGCATTTATGGTGTTTAACTTATTCTCAGCACCTTGCTTTGGAGCAATTGGAGCAATGAGAAGAGAACTTGGAAGTAGAAAGAAATTATTTAAAGCAGTAGCTTTCCAAACATTGTTAGCTTGGATTTTAGCAACGATAGTATATCAAATAGGTAGTAGAATAGAAAATGGCACATTAAACATTGGCGATATACTTGTAATCGTTGGACTACTCGGAATAGTAATAATTGCACTTAGTACAAAGTTCAAAGATAAAAACAAAGAATGCTCGGGTTGCCCATATTGCGATTCGTGTAAGAAATAAGTCTTTTAATAGTTATAGCGTGAAGATATATTTTTTTATAAAACAATCGAAATGAATTAGAAATATTTAAGAAAGCAAGGGCAAATATTCCGCTAAAATTTCCGTATGTCCAAAGGAGCTGTTTAGGAAATTTAAGGAATATGTCCTTGCTTTTTTTAATATTTCTTTAAATTGAGTTTTTGTTTTATAAAAAAATATATCTTCATGCTGATTGCGTATAAATCAGATTTTATTCTAGAAATAGGCACAAAAAAGTAACATTCACAAAATTCAACCGAAATATGTGAAAATAATCACAAAATTCGGTTGAATTTTTGTTATTATAATGGTATAATATGTAAAAGGCGGTGATTTTAATGTATAGAGAAAAAATTGATGAACTATTAAAATGGAAAATGTCAACAAATAGAATGCCACTTATACTTAGGGGAGCAAGGCAAGTTGGAAAAACCTGGCTTATGAAAGAATTTGGAGAAAAATATTATAAAAAAGTAGCATACATAAACTTTGAAAATAATGAACCAATGAAAGTATTATTTGAAGGTAGTTTAGAGCCAGAAAGAATAATAAATGCTTTAAAAATAGAATCTAATATTGATATAAACGCGGATGATACTCTTATTATATTTGATGAGATTCAGGAAGTTCCAAGAGCTTTAACATCATTAAAGTATTTTTGTGAACAAGCAAGTAAATATCATATAGTTGCTGCTGGTTCATTGCTTCGGAGTTGCTTTGCACCCAGGAACATCATTTCCAGTAGGTAAAGTATCCTTTTTAGATTTATATCCATTTAATTTTTATGAATTTTTACTAGCAATAGGAGAAAAAGGATTGGCAGAAGCAATTAAGAATGCAGATATTAGTTTATTAGAACCTTTTAGAAATAAGATTATAGAATATTTGAAGCAATATTATTTTATTGGTGGTATGCCATCCTCTCTTAAATCATATGTAGAAAATAAAAGTATGGAAAAGGTAAGAGAAGAGCAAAATAAGATTTTATTTTCTTATGAACAAGATTTTTCAAAACATGCACCATCAAATGTTGTTCCGAGAATTAGACAATTATGGAATAATATACCGACGCAGCTCGCAAAAGAAAATAAAAAATTCATATATGGTTTAATACGTGAGGGCGCTAGAGCAAGAGAATATGAAATGGCACTTTCTTGGTTAATTGATTGTGGTCTTATATATCAAATAAATAGAGTAACTAAACCAGACATTCCATTAGTGGCATATCAGGATTTTTCAGCTTTTAAACTATATATATTAGATGTAGGACTACTAAACGCAATGGCTGATATTAGTCCAAAAACATTACTAGAAGGAAATAAAATATTTGAAGAGTTTAAAGGTTCACTTACAGAGCAATATGTTTTACAAGAATTAAAATCAAAACAAAATTCACCAGTATTCTATTGGTCTTCAGAAAAAGGTGATGGAGAAATCGATTTTATAATTCAACGAGATAATGACAATATTCCTATTGAAGTAAAAGCAGAAGAAAATCTTATGGCAAAAAGTTTAAGAAGTTTTGCAAGTAAATATAATACTAGAATAAATATAAGGACATCAATGTCTAATTACAGAAAAGAAGAATGGCTAATAAATATTCCATTATATTTGATTGGAGAATTAGACAAAATAATATAATCAACATAATGATGCAGTAGTAGCTGGGTATATTAAAAAAAAGACTTATACACAAAATAAATTTTGTGTATAAGTCTTTTTTGTTGCCTTTTGAAATAACATATACTGTGGGAGGATTTGAATATGGGAGCATTAGAAATATTACTAATAAGTGTTGGATTGGCGATGGATGCCTTTGCTGTTTCAGTTTGCAAGGGTTTGGCAATGAAAAAGATGGAGTTTAAAAAAGCAGTTATAATAGGTGCATGGTTTGGTGGTTTTCAGACTTTAATGCCAACGATAGGATTTTTCCTAGGCAAAACATTTGAAAGCTTTATAACATGCATAGACCATTGGATAGCATTTGTCTTGCTTGGAATTATAGGTGGAAATATGATAAAAGAAGCATTATCAAAAGATGAAGAAAGTCAAAGCGACAAAACAGATTTTAAGACAATGCTAGTACTTGCAATAGCAACAAGCATAGATGCGTTAGCAATAGGAATCGCATATGTATGTGCATATGGTAGCAAAAATGCAACCGTAACATTTGTAACGATAGGAATAATAACCTTTATACTTTCAGTGTTAGGAGTAAAAATAGGTAATAGATTTGGTACTAAATATGAGAAAAAAGCAGAGTTTTTAGGCGGACTTATATTAGTATTACTTGGAATAAAAGTATTATTAGAACACCTAGAAATAATAGGATTTTAGTGGTAAAAACGATAGAAATGTGGTACAATATAGCTATGTAGGAGGTTATGTATGCCAGAATTAAGTAGATTTCAAGGAATGATTATAAAATTATTGTATTTAGATGATGAAAAACATCATAAGCCACATATTCATGTTTACTATGGGGAATATGAGGCTTCAATTGGGATTGATGGCGAACTTTTAAGTGGTTCATTGCCATTAAAGAAATTAAGATTAATTCAAGCATGGTTAATATTGCACGAAGATGAATTGTATATGGCGTGGAATAATGCTGTAAAAGGACAAGAGTTTAATAGCATAGAACCACTAAAATAAGGGGGGAGAGTAATGTTTGTTAAAGATGGAATTGCATATGCTAATAATGTAAGCAATAATTTAAAAATAACTGAAGTAAAAGTTGTAGGAGAATTATCTTTACTAGTTACTTTTTCATCAGGTGAAGAAAGGATATTTGATATGACATACTTGATGAAATATCCTGTTTACAAGAGATTAGAAGATTATGAGTATTTTAAAACAGTTCATATAGAAAATGGTGTATTGGTATGGAAAAATGGAGAAGTAGACATTTCACCAGAAGAAGTATATAAAGAGAGCTACGAATATGAAAAAGCAATAGTACAATAAGTTTATGCAAAATATGGAAATAAAAATTGTTGGTTTAACATAGATATGTCACACAGTAACAAAATAAAATAAAAAAGGAAATACCAGAATATGATATAATTTAT
>CAKPEF010000007.1 GCA_934149305.1 uncultured Clostridia bacterium | reverse complement strand
GATATTTAAACCTTAACATTTTCGGTACTCTCTTTCAATATTTATTTTTGTGACATATCTATTTTAAACCTATAAACTTTTTCAAAAATGATTGACACAAATATTGCAAATTTACAGCGTTACTATTGCAATAAGTTTGTAAGTTCATCTATGTGATATATTTCGAGCGTATTCATTGCCCTTGTGATACATACATACAATAGTTTTGTGTCTACTTCTGAATCTGTATAGTTATGTACATCTGCATTGGTTATTATTACAGCATCAAATTCAAGTCCTTTTGATAAATATGATGGAACTATGTTGATTCCGCCTGAATATTCTGAATCTTTACTGCTTATTATATGTATTTCTTCGTCTTGCAATTGTTCTTTTAGTTTTATACAATCTTCTACAGTTTTGCAAATTAGTGCTATGTTGCTAAAGCCTTTTTCTTTATACTCTTTTAGTCTTTCTTTTATTTGCTCTACCATTTTTTCTTCGTTTTCAAAATGTTTTACTATAACCGGGGCTCCATTTTTCATTACAGGTTCACCTGGAGGGCAATTTAGCTTATCCATTATGTGTGAGATTACTTTATTTGCCACATTCATTATTTCTTCTGTTGTTCTGTATGTCTTTTTTAGTGTTAGGTATGTTGGATCAATGCCATCTCCAAATACTATGCTCATTGTTTTTTGCCAATTGTTCGTGCCTCTGTAGAAATATATTCCTTGCGCCAAATCTCCAAGTATTGTAAGTGAATTACTTTTAACTATTTTTTTGAATATATAGAATTGAAATTCACTAAAATCTTGCGCTTCATCTATTACTATATGCTTTAGCTCAAATTTAGTCTTTATTCCATGTACCATATATTTTATATACATAAGTGGTGCCAAGTCTTCCATCTCTATTTTGCCTTTTCGCTGTGCATCAGTAAATGATGTTTTTATGTATTTTATTTCTTCATCTGATATTCTGCCTTTTGCAAGTGTATCGATATAAACATCTATAAATTCTTTATAATACTTCATTGGCTCTAAAACTTTATTTGTGCTACTTATGTATTTTTGAACGTTTTTCTTTACATTTTTAGTAACTTCTTTTGATAAATCTTCTGCTTCTTTATATGCATCACGGATAAGTGAAAGTCTTATTTGCTCATTTTGCTCATCCATTTTGATTTTAGCTATCTTGTAGTCTCTTTCTTCTTCGATATCTTTTAAGATTTGACCACTTCTCATGGTTACCGCACTTTTTAAGTGCTTTGCTATTTCCTCCATTCTCCTGCAAAATGGCAAGTTGCTGTACTCTCTATAAAACAGATGCTCTATATCTTCCCTCTTCATAAATACATATTTTCCGACTTTAAAATCATCTTCTGGCACGAATCTTTTTTCTACCTCGTACAAATACTCATCCAAAAGGTTTTTAAATCTTATTGATGATTTATATTTTGAGCTTTCAATTATTATTTCGCACATCTTTTTTTCTTTTTCCGATTTATTATTATCTATTATTCTAGCAAGTTTATTATTAGGTTCTTCTATCTCAAATTCACTTCCAATAACATCAAATGCTATTTCTTCATATGTGCTTTGTCCTACTCTATCAACGCCTAGGTCTGGTAATACGTTTGAAATGTAGTTTAGGAAGAATTTATTTGGTGCAATTATTAAAAATTCTTCCGGAAAGAAATTTTTGTCATAATTGTAAATCAAGTATGCTATTCTATGTAGTGCTATTGTTGTTTTTCCACTACCGGCAACTCCTTGAACTACAAGTGGTTGCCACATATCGGCTCTTATGATTTTATTTTGTTCTGCTTGAATTGTCGATATGATGTTTTTAAGTCTTGTATCTGAGTTAGCAGATAAGAATGGCTGTAGCATTTCATCATTTGTTGTTATGTCTATATCCATAACATCTTGCAAATCGCCATTTTTAAAGAAATATTGTCTTTTTAGCTTTATTTCTCCATGTATTTTTCCTGCAGGGCAATTATATTCTGCCTCGCCAAGTCTTCCCTCATAATATAAATCCGCTATAGGAGCTCTCCAGTCAATTACTACTTGTTCTAGAGTATTGTGATCAGTTATCATTGCTTTTCCGCAAATAAAAAGCATCCCTATGTTCAGAGCCATCTTCTACAAAATCTACTCTTGCAAAATATGGCGATGGTCTAACCATTTTTAAGTTTTTAATTCTTTGGCTAAACCTTTCTCTTAGGGCTGCTTTCATGTAATCATCTGCGTAATCATCAAAATCGTAATCATCAAATCCTCGTTCTAGTCTCTCTTCACTTTCTTTAATCTCTTTGTCAATATAGTTTTGTGTAACTTGTAGCTTCTTTCTTTCGATGTTTTCTTCTTCTCGTTTAATATTCATAAGTTAACCTCCTATATTCAAAATAACGGATATGATTATATCACAAAACATTTGAGTTGGGCAATAGAGAATTTTTTAAAAACTATAAAACTTTCACTATCACATCTCACCACACTTCAGTGACTAGAAGTAGCTGTGTCAATTCTTCATTTTTTGCCATATATTGAATCACTCCATGATTCCAATCATTAGGCTCATAAGATTTACTTTCAAATATATAAAATGTAGCATTTTCACTAAATCTCTCAAATTCATATTCTTTAAAGATTCCATATGGTTCGTAAATTGCATATTGTTTTAAGTCTTCATTTAGCTTTTCTTTCATGTTAACAACAATTTTCGAGTTCTCCTCATACTTTTCAATATACTCATTCATTTCGTTCTCATTTAATTCAATTAATAAATTTAATTGAAATGCACCTTGTAAGAATTGTGGAGTATAATACAATTTAACTTTCCTATCTCTTAAAAATTCACTTGATAATTTTGAAGGAAACTGGTATGTGTAGCTTGTATAGTTTGCAATTTTCTTTATATGATTGTATTTCCACGGATTATCTTCATGTGACATACCTTCATCAAAAAATAATAAAATCAGCAATAAAAATGCTAACATAAAAAAACAAATTGTTGATGCAACAGTAAATACTAATGCTATTCTATTCTTAATTTTATCTTTCTTTAAGAGCCAATATATAACAAAGCATATTATTACTGGAATTAAAACTATTAGCGACTTTACGAATTGGTAATGTATTGTGCAAAAATTAAACACATAAAGCATAAATGTATAAATTCCTATCAGTAACACCAACAGTATATGATAAAACTCCTTATTTTTCATGTTAATCACCAACTTCATAATTAAATTCAATTGTTATATCATACGCATTTAAAACTCCACAACTAGTTGATAATATTGCGGCATTATTAGCTGTCGAGAGAATAAAACCTTTTAATTTATTATCTATATATTCATGTAACTCCTTTAAATCAGTAAAATCATATTCATCCATTATTTTTATATTTAAAAGCCAGCCATCATCCTTCTTGTATCCTTCCACATGAAAAGTAGCATCATGTATAGCAGCTTCTAGGTCACCATTACTAAATCTAATAATCTCAGTAATATCTATTTTATTTTCCTCATTATTTTTTTGAAGCACATCTCTTACTTTTTGCTGAAACGCTTCATCATCTTTGATGATTTCTATGATATCGCCATTAGTAATCACTAAGCTTGGAGGATTATTTGAAATTGCGTGATTTAGCAACTCAGCAGAAACATTATATTTTCTCGCTTTTAATAATCCAACTCCACCTTTCCAAAAAACATATTGTAATTGTTGAGTAATACCATCTAGATATTTTTTACCATTATAATACTTGCTTAATCCAAAATTTAAAGCATCCCACACTATATTTTGAGTAATATCAGAAAAAATAATTTCTTTATAATTATTCTTTAAGACATCTACAAATTTATTATAGTATTTATAGAGTGCAAAGGCATCTTTTAATTTAATTGAATTTGAAGAATCTTTAGAATAAACATTTATATTATTAATGTTTGTTTGAACTTGTTTTCGATACTTGTCATAATAATTAATATCGATCCTATCTAATAACTTTAAGGTCAAAAATCTATCGGTCAACTCTACTCTATCTTTTGCATTAATGGCAAACTTTTTATTCATTAAATAAATTTGCCTATTCATGAATTTCTCTTTATCTTTAACATTGTCAGCACTCATATTTAATATTGAATAACATTTTAAGATACAGCCACTACCATAATGTTGATTTTTATTCTTTAGTTCTCTACCACATAAACGACATTTCCCCATATTTTTACTCCAACTAATAAATTTAATATTTCTGCTTCTATGTATCTGATAAACTTTATTTTATCATGTAACATTAACCGAGTCAACAATTTAGCAAACATTTTTTCGTGTACAATTATTTTAATTACTATTACTAAAAATTATAGTTTTTCTCATCCCAAAGTGCAAAACACGCCTAAGTTAGTTTTGTTGATTTTTAAGTAAAAAATAAATAGATTATTGCATATAAAAATACTAATTTGTACACAAATTGTTACTATTCAGACTTAATTTATAACAAATGCTAAACAGTAGTATTTTTATGGAGCACACTGTGCTCCGCTACATGTTAACTTGCATACCAGTAAAATGATGCTTATTATTGTTTTCATGGAGCACACCTAAGCTTAGGCTACATTTTTTATCCATAATTAAATTCAACGCCTATTTTTTATGTTGAATAGTATCTTGAAAATGTTATTGTGATCTAATTATAATTCAAAAAATAAAGCTAATTTCTTGATTTTAGAAGGTAGGGAAATAATTTTTTTGTTCTAAAATCTTGAATTTAGCTTTATTCTTTTTGGTGCTTGAAACAATATTTTAAGTATCACCATTTTTATTTTAAAAAAGGTGTTTCACTTTATTAGACAATTGAGTAGTAAAAAAGTTTTATATTTTTAAAATTATTTTTTTAGTCTTTGCTTTAATGCTTCAAATAGCACTATTCCTCCTGATACGCTTGCATTTAATGATGTTATTTTTCCCATCATTGGAATTTTAACTAAAAAATCACAATTCTCCATTGTTAGTTTGTTCATTCCTCTTCCTTCGCTTCCAATTATTATTGCAATTGAGCCTGTCATATCTTGGTCATAGTATGTTACTTTAGCTGAACCATCTGTACCGACTATCCAAACGCCTCTATCTTTTAATTCTCTGATTGTTTCGTTTATGTTGCTTACTCTAACTATTGGTACATATTCTGTTGCTCCAACTGATGTTTTTGCAACAACTTCTGTTACTGCAACAGCTCTTCTTTTTGGAATTATAACTCCGTGGCATCCTGCACATTCTGCACTTCTTATTAAAGCTCCTAAATTGTGTGGATCTTCTATTTCATCTGCTATTAGTATGAATGGTGCTTCATTTCTTTCTTTTGCAAGCTCAAAAATGTCATCTAACTCTTTGTACTCGATTGGAGATACAAATGCAATTACTCCTTGATGATGTTTTGTTTCTGATAATTGGTCTAATTTATTTTTATCTACTTCCGTTATTATTATTTTTTTGTTTTTAGCAAGCTTTATTATTTCATTTATTGAACCTTGTCTTTCACCTTTTTGTATCATTAGTTTGTTTACTGTCTTATCTGATTTTAAAAGCTCAGTTACAGCATTTCTTCCTTCAATTTTAAATTCGTCCATTTTAAATTCCTTTCTTTGTTTAGTTATCTTCCCAACAACTTTGTTTTATCTAATATTTTCTTAACAATATATGATGAAATAAGTAGTTCCATTTTATATGAATAAACTATGTCTGTTTTCTTTCTCTTTTTATTGTTATCTTTCATGTACATTTTGCCTGTTTCTTTCATATATCTGTTATGTTTGTATATGATATAGTCTTTAAAAGATATCATGTCTATCTTTTTTATATCATAGTCTAAATCATTTGTAACTTCTTCTCTAAGTGCTTCAAGTTCATATTTTTTTATTGCTCTTTGCAAGCCTTGTTCATACCATATATGCCTAAAATTTTTAGGATGCTTTATTCCATTCACATCATTATGAACTCTGCAAAAATAGTCTGCAATGTAATGAAGAACGACTCCTAATTCTCTTGCAAATGCCCTAGTTTCAAGTTCGTTTCTTCCCTCTATTGTTTCTATAAGGTCATCAACCGTTTCGCACAAATTATCTAGCGAAAGATTTATATAATGCGGATATTTTGCAAATATTGTTGATGCATCTGGTTTTATCGCTCCGTATATTAAGCTGTATCTCTTTAGTTTTACACCATACACTAAAAAAATATGTTCCGCCACATGTTTTGCGTAAAGTGCATGTGTCATTGACATCAATATTATCAACTCTCCTTATTCATCATCTAGTTTTAATATTGACATAAATGCTTCTTGAGGTACATCAACTGTTCCAAAACTCTTCATCTTTTTCTTTCCTTCTTTTTGTTTCTCTAAAAGCTTTTTCTTACGTGTTATATCTCCACCATAACATTTTGCCAATACATCTTTTCTCATTGCAGAAATAGTCTCTCTTGCTATTACTTTTCCGCCAATTGCTGCTTGAATAGGAATTTCAAACATTTGTCTTGGAATTGCTGTTTTTAACTTTTCTGCCATTTTTCTGCCTCTTGCATATGCTTTGTCTTTATGCACAATAAGTGAAAATGCATCTATTACATCGCCGTTTAGCATTATATCTAGTTTAACCAAATCTGATTTGTTATAACCAATAATTTCATAATCGAATGAAGCATAGCCTTTTGTTCTAGATTTAAGTGCATCAAAGAAATCATATATTATTTCATTTAATGGAAGCTCATATTTTAGTATTACTCTTGATGCATCCATATACTGCATGTCTTTATACACACCACGCCTATCTTGGCATAGTTCCATAACATTTCCAACATATTCTTTTGGAAGCATTATATCTGCTTTTACAATCGGTTCTTCGATATAGGAAATTTCTTGTGTAGCAGGTAAATCCGTTGGATTATATAAATCAAATTTTGTTCCATCTGTTTTTGTAACTTTATATATAACGCTAGGTGCTGTAGTAATTACATTTAAGTCATATTCTCTATCAATTCTTTCTTGAATTATCTCCATGTGTAGTAATCCTAAGAATCCACATCTAAATCCAAATCCAAGAGCTACTGATGTTTCAGGCTCCCAGAAAAGTGAAGCATCATTTAAAGATAGTTTTTCAAGTGCCACTTTTAAATTTTCATAATCACTTCCATCTGCAGGATATATTCCGCAATAAACCATTGGTGTAACCTTTTTGTAGCCTGGCAGTGGTTCTTTGGCTTTGTTTTCTTTTAATGTTATTGTATCACCAACATGAATGTCTGATACATTTTTTATGCTAGCCGCAACATATCCAACTTCGCCTGTTTTTAGTTCGTTTGTTGGTATGTATGTGCCAGCACCAAAATATCCAACTTCTGATACTATATATGATTTTCCTGTAGCCATGAAATCAATCTCATCACCAACTTTTATGCTTCCATCTTTTACTCTTACAAATGCAACTGCCCCTTTGTAATTATCATAATATGAGTCAAAAATTAAAGCCTTTGTTGGTGCTTTTGGATCTCCACTCGGTGCTGGAATATTATTTACAATCGCTTCTAATACTTCTTCTACATTTAAACCAGTTTTTGCTGAAATCCTTGGAGCACTATGAGCTTCAACTCCTATAACATTTTCTATTTCTTCTATTACCATTTCAGGATTTGCACTTGGCAAGTCGATTTTATTTATAACTGGTACAATCTCAAGATTATTATCAAGTGCCAAATAAACATTGGCAAGTGTTTGTGCTTCAACGCCTTGAGAGGCATCAACAACTAGTATTGCTCCTTCACAAGCTGCCAAACTTCTTGAAACTTCATAAGTAAAGTCAACATGTCCCGGTGTATCTATTAAATTTAGTATATATTCTTCTCCATCTTTTGCTTTATAGACAGTTCTAACAGATTGAAGTTTAATTGTTATGCCACGTTCTCTCTCTAATTCCATATTATCTAATACTTGTTCTTGCATTTCACGCTTTGTCAAAACACCTGTAAGCTCGATTAGTCTATCAGCAAGTGTAGATTTTCCATGGTCTATATGTGCTATAATACAAAAGTTACGTATATTCTTTTGTTCATCTGACAAAATAAAAACCTCCCAAATTCTAATAATTTCAGCTATAATAATACATCAAAAAGGCGATTTTGTAAACCAAGCAAAGCAAAAAACTAGCGTTATTTTGCAAATTTGCATTATAATGCTAGTTTTTAATATTATTTTGTTGTAATAACACCTCTTGTGTATGCAGCATCTGTTCCATCTGAGTTTGAAAAATCAAATAATCCCGAAGCAAATTTTCTTATTATGAATGGTTTTTCTTCTGTAGGATTATCTCCTGCGTATCTATTCCATGGTGTTTCTGAAATTGCATCTCCATATATTCCGTTTTGTATTTATTGTGCCATCTTCTAATGCATAAACTGTAACAAAGCCATCGCTTGAAGCAAACTTTCCGATTCCGTTTGATAAGCAAGCCGCCACATATTCGCTTTTATCAAAAACAATTTGATTATCGCAATTAAGTGCATATGACAAATATATTGCTGCACCGCATTCCATATTAGTCATCAAATGTAAGTTGAATTCAGCTCCTGCCTCATATAGTGGTGAATTTATTGAATCTACTACATTTATTGCTTCTTTTTCTATCCATATTCCAGAATATTCTACATCATCTTTGGTAAAAGCAGGATGTACCTTATACTCACCCGGTATTACCTCGTCATTTGTCATGTAATTGCCATTTTCTCTTAAAAATACTATACTTATAGCCGAAGATGGAACATCACTTACTTCTCTTCCTTCGTAAAATTTCTGTATACTATATGCAAAACGTGGTATCCAAACATAAATTTTACCTTGGTATTTTACTTTTGCAAAGTTTGGAGCTGCCTTTTTATAGCTATACCATTTTTCTTTATAAATATCGTTTACTATTGTTTCTTCTGCTCCTTCGCCAGATTTTAATGCCACCATTCCATCTATCACAATCGGTCTGTTTACACCATTTTCTTCATCGAAACTTACATTATAATTATACTTTTCATTTGATAGCACATAATTAAACGAATACGAATATTTTTCATTTGCATCACTATTTTTTTGCATTTCAAGAGTATATTTTATTTGTTTTTGATTTTCTGATACAGCTTCTTCTTTTTTTACTAAAAATGTATAATCTGTATCATAATATTTTAGTAAATCCATATAATCAAAATCTGATTCATTTAGTGTAATTTCGCTATCTCCGCTAAAATCTAAAAAAGTATCATCTTTTAGTATTGCACTACATATAGTTTTTAGTCTATCTTCAGATGATTTTTTTCTGGCATCTTTTATCATGTTTGAACCATTATATATGGTTATTGATGACATTATTATAATTACAATTATAGTTACCAACAAAGCTATCAAAGAAATACCTTTATTATTTTTCATATGTTTTTCTCCTTTTATGGTTTTTATGGTGTATGCTTAATCTAAATTATTGCATGATATACTGTTTTCAATTAGTTTTTTATGGAGCACACTTAAGCTTAGGCTACATATATACATGCTGTTTTTTTAAAATTTGATGTATACATTTAGTTATCACAAGAATCCAATCTATTCTTTGCCACATTTTTCTTCTATTATATATTTGGGTCTTCCTTTTGTTTGTTCATATATTTTGCCGATATATAAACCTATCACTCCTAAACTAAATAATATCATTGTACCTATGAATAATTCTAATGCACCTATTAGCAAATATGCATTTGCAAAAATCTTCGTGTTTTTAGCAAAGAATGATACTATCAATAAAAGCAAGCCGCACAAGAAGCTTATTATGCCCATCTTTACTGGAATTGTAAGTGGAAAAGTCGAAAACGAAGTTATAGCATTTAAAGCAAGTTTTGTAAGCGATTTAAAATTGAACTTTGTTGTATCGCCTTTTCTTGTATCTGTTTCAACCATTATTTTTGTTTTTTTGAAGCCTACCCAGTTCGCCATTCCCTTAAAGAATAATCCTGCATCATTTAGTTTTAAAATCTCATTTACTACGACTCTATCTAATAACCTATAATCTCTAGCATTTACCATATCTACGCCAGTTAATTTTTCTAATGTTTTGTAAAAAATATTAGCACACATTTTATATATTAGACTTTCTTTAGGTCTTTTTTCACTGACGCACTCAACAACCTTATATCCCTCTTGCCATTTTGCAACCATTGTTTCTATATACTTAGGAGGATCTTGCAAATCCGAATCCATTGGTATAACTGCATCGCCACTTGATGCTTCAAGCCCAGCAAGAAGCGCAGCTTCTTTTCCAAAATTTCTCGAAAATTTTACTCCCTTTATTCTACTGCATTCGCCAGCAAGCGATGTTATAATATTCCACGTATTATCTTTAGAGCCGTCATCTACAAGAATAATTTCAAAATCGATTTGCTTTATTTGGTTCATTATTTCATGAATATTGTGGTACAAAGTTTTTTCTTCATTGTACGCTGGTATAACTATTGATATCATCGCAATCCCTCCATATCTACAATAATTATATACTACCACTTGTTTTTGTCAAGAAAATACAGATTTTAAGATAGTGCTACATGTAGGTTTTAAGATAGTGCTACAAAAATAAATATCCTAAGTATATTCCATAAAAAGGAGTTGATAAAAATGAAATTTAAAAAATACTTGTCTTATATTTTTCTATTTATGTTATTTTTAACTACACTGACTGTTAATATGCAAATAGGTTTATTCGGTGATGACTACTATTATGCCACATTCACTAGAGAAGATTTTTGGTCAATGCACTTAAATCATTACCAAGAAGCAAATGGTCGCGCAATAGTTCATATTTTGGATACTTTATTTTTAGCAATGCCACACTTTGTTTGGGCTATCTTTAATTCATTCTTGCTAACCATGATTGCTTATATGTCAAGTAAAATAGTTGCTCTATTTAATAATAACAACGAATCCTTCTGCCTAAAAACAATAATCACATTTTTATTTGGAATACTAATGTTAAACATTTGGGTTATTAGGCAAAGTGTTTATTGGATTACCGGCTCTTTTAATTATGTGTATCCGTGTTTTATGCTTCTTTGGTATATGTATGTTTTATTTAAAAATTTCAAAAATGATTTTAAAGGAAATCAAATTTTATTAGCAATACTAGCATTCTTTACTGCAGCAACTGTAGAACAAGCCGCTATGATGGCTTTTGATTTAACTTTATTACTACTTTTTTATACGCTTATTAAAAGCGAAAAATATAAAACTAAAAACATTTTAATTTTATTATCTATATCTTTTTTAGGTATGGCAACAGTTATATTCGCGCCATCGCAGTTTATACGAATTGGATTAGAAACAGATGAAAATGTGTCTATTTTTGAAACTATTAAAAGCAATTTATTATTCTTAATTAAGGACTATGCACCTGAATATGCTTATCACATAATTGTCGCAATGATTTCAGTAATATCATTTTTCTTGTTTAAGGGAAAAAGATCTAAAATTACGAGTGATGACATTTTCTTGTTGATAGCAATATTTATACTGGGAACAGGTTCACAAATTATGATGTTTGTTTCGCCTGTTTATGGGGAGCGCAACACAATATTTATAGCATTTATGCTAATGCTGTTTACAGGATTTATGTTTTCAAAAATTTCATTTAAATCACAAAAAGTTTTACATGGTATATCAATCTCTTTTTATGGAATACTTATAATTGTTTCTTTAATAAATATTTATGGCATTTACAAAAAATATAAAATTTCGAATAATATTCAAAATCAGAATATATTGGCAATAAATGAGTACAAACTATCAAATAATACTAATACTTTATACCTAAAAAAATTAGAAGATGAAAAGTACGGTTGGTCTATGCCATATAATAGCCCATACCATGAGCAATGGTTTAAAATTTACTACAAAATCAAAGATACAAATATTGTTTGGATTGACTAGTTATTTAAAATATACATAAGAGTGAAAAAAATTTTAAAAGTATATTTTTCCTATTATATAAAACTTGAAACCGCACATAATAAGGTTGTACCAAAAGTACAATCTTTTTTTATGGAGTGATTTAAATTGTCTAAAATAAATTGTTCAGTATGTAGTTGTAAATTTAATGCACCAGATATGCATAAATGTACACTTTCAGCAATTCAAGTAGCACCTTGTGCTTGTTGCAAAAATGGATCACCAGAAGATGAAACTTGTTGTGGTTCTTATATAAAAGCAGAATAGCTTTTGTAGTTAAGTAGTTGATTTTAATTGATACGGCAAGTTTGTAGGCCTAAAAAGCGCAGGTTTTCACTAAAAAATCTGCGCTTTAATACTAGTTGAAATTACATATTTACAATTGTATTTGAGTATCAAATAATTTATCTATTTTTTGTTTTATTTTTTGATTCTCTTCTTTTAAAAGCATCGGGTCAGCTTCTAATATATCGTTTGCAACAACTTGAGCTTCTTTTAATATTTTCACATCTGTAATTAAATTGGCAACTTTAAACTCTGGTATGCCATGTTGCTTTGTTCCGAAGAACTCGCCTGGTCCTCTAAGCTCTAAGTCTTTTTCAGATATAACGAAACCATCACTGCTTTTTTGCATTATTTCCATTCTTTGCTTTACTATTTCTGAATTACTCTCATATTTTAGTATACAATATGATTTAAACTTTCCTCTTCCAACTCTTCCTCTAAGCTGATGCAGTTGGGCTAAGCCAAATCTTTCTGCATTTTCAATTATCATTATTGTCGCATTTGGAACGTCTACTCCAACTTCAATAACAGTGGTTGATATAAGCACATTTATTTCGCCATCTTTAAATTTTGCCATTATCTCATCTTTCTCTTTTGGTTTCATTTTTCCATGCAAAATTGCCACTTTATAATCTTTAAAAACATCTTTATAATAATCAAACATCTCTGTAACCGATTTTGCATCAAAGTTTTCTGATTCCTCAACAAGCGGACAAACTATATATGCTTGTCTACCGCTTGCAAGCTCTTTTATTACAAAGTTATTCACTCTTTCTTCTAAGTTTCTTTTTACAGCATAAGTATCAATCTTTTGTCTTCCTGGTGGCAGCTCATCAATTATTGAAATATCCAAATCGCCATAAAGAATTATGGCAAGTGTTCTTGGTATTGGTGTTGCAGTCATAACAAGTGTATCTGCTTTTTCTCCTTTTGCTGTTAAAATTCCTCTTTGCCTTACTCCAAATCTATGTTGTTCATCTGTTATAACAAGACCACAGTTATTAAACTCTACATTTTCTTCTAGAAGTGCATGTGTACCTATTGCTATATCAATTTCGCCCGCCTTTAATGATTGCAATAGTTTGTTTTTTTGGCTTTTTGTCAAGTCACTTGTAAACAGTTCGCATCTAATTCCAAAAGGCGATAACATCTTTGAAATACCTAAATAATGTTGCTTAGCTAAGATCGCTGTAGGTGCCATCATAGCAGCTTGGTAACCATTATTTACTGCTTTAAGCATCGCAAGAGTGGCAACTACTGTTTTTCCAGAGCCAACATCACCTTGCACTAACCTATTCATTGGTCTATCTTTTTCCATATCTTTTTCGATTTCTTTCCAAACTCGCATTTGAGCTCCAGTAAGCTTGTATGGAAGAGAATTTAAAAGCTCATCAATCTCTCCTTTTGAAGCAAAAGAAATACCTTTTTCATCTTTTTTGCCTTTTGCTTTTATTGAAAGTAACCCAAGTTGCATTATAAGCAATTCTTCGAAAACAATTCTGTGTCTAGCAATTTCAAATTCCGAAAGTTCTACTGGAAAATGAATTTTTTCTATTGCATAATTTATATCGCATAAATTATTATCATTTATCACTTTACTTGGCAAAGTTTCTTCTAAATTCCCCTTTACCATATCTACTGCCGATTGTATTATACCTCTAAGAACATTTTGCGTGATTCCCTCAGTCAAAGGATATATAGGCACAATTTTACCTAAATTTTTATTTTCACCTGGTCTTTCAAAAATAGGTGCACTCATTTCTTTTCTACCTATTCCTGCATTTACCTTGCCATAAAAAATGTATTCTTCTAATGGTTTTAATGATTTTTTAACAAACATTTGATTGAACCAAGTTAAAATTATGCTATCTGTTTCATCTGATGCAACTGTTTTATATATTGTCATTCCTTTTCTTATTCGACTCTCAGTTATATTCGATTTTACTACCGCCTTTATGGTAGCAACTTCACCATTTTGCAATTCGCATATGCTTTTAAATTTTCCTCTATCTTCATATTCTCTTGGAAAATAATTTATTACATCTTCTACGGTTTGTATGCCTAATTTATTTAAAACCATTACTCTGCTAGGCCCTACACCCTTTATATATTGAACACTTTGATTTAAGAAAGTCATTTCTACCTCCTAAAACACTTGACTTTAGTTATTTAAAGAATATAATACTTTATGTACTATGAAGATAATATCATAAACACTTGTTCTTGTCAATCGCATTTTTTGAAAAAATGTGTTGTCAAAATGCGTGTATTGTGCTAGAATAGTAGGGAACGATTAAACAAAGGCATAAGGAGGTGCTTTGAAATGGCAAAATGCGAAATTTGCGAAAAAGAAAAAGTTTTTTTAAATCAAGTAAGCCACTCACACAGAAGATCAGCTAGAACATTTAAACCAAATTTAAGAAGTGTTAAAGCTGTTGTTGATGGTACACCTAAAAAAATCACTGTATGTTCAAGATGCTTAAAATCAGGTAAAGTTGAAAGAGCTTAATTAAATAAGCAATAAAAATAATGCAGATAAGGAAGAATTCATTTTTCCTTATCTGCACTATTTTTTTGCTTAATTTTTTTTTAAAGCCACTTGCTACTAAAAAGATTTATATATTTTATCTTCACAAAAAGTTTTCATTTTTTAGATCTCAAACAGCTTCACCAAGCACTATGGATGTTCTTTAGCATGAGCAAGACAAAAAACTACAAAAGACAAGACTTTATGCTAAGAACATCACATATTGCTAAGTGAAGAACTCGCCTTCAAAAATGAAACTCTTTTTGCTCGAACATATATAAATCTTTTTAGGGACTATTCACCAATAAATTTTCTTATGTATTATTTTCCGTCTTTTTTACTCTAAATAAAAATCTCAAGATTCCTTTCATAAAATTTGAAGGTTTATAAACCACGATTTTCATTTTTCATCCTCCTTTTATCTACATAGCCATGCTAACCCTAAAATCAAAAGCACTGCCCCAATTAAAACTATCCACCCCGTAATTGGAAGTAGTAACACAAGTAGCACCCCAAGGCCAAAACCAACCATGCACACTGCACATGTCTTTTTCAAAAAATTCATATACTACCTCCTTTTACCGTTGATTTACTATATTCTATGTAGTAAAATCTGATTAGTGTATGTCCAAGATGTTTTTTAAATGGTAGTGTAAATTAACTTATAAAAAAGTGGCAAATATTTAATTTAAACTACATAAAAACATGATATTTTAAATTGGATTTAGAAATGAGGATTTGTTATGAAAAAAAGTGAAATAGAAGAATTTATACTAGAACTTTCTAAATGCTACGATGGTGAAAAAGGCTCTCTTGATTTTACTTCACCGTTTGAGCTTTTGGTTGCTGTTATGCTTTCTGCTCAATGCACAGATGCGAGGGCAAATATCGTCACAAAAGATTTATTCAAAGTAGCAAACACACCACAGCAATTTGCAAAAATGGATATTAAAGAAATTGAAAAGCTAATCTCTTCTATTAGTTTTTATAGAAATAAAGCAAAGCATATAAAAGAATGTTCAATTCAAATTATAGAAAAATATAACGGTATCGTTCCAAACGAAATGGAAGATTTAACGACACTTTCAGGCATTGGAAGAAAAAGTGCTAATGTAATAATGTTAGAAGCATTCAACAAATGTGAAGGAATTGCAGTAGATACGCATGCTCTAAGGCTTTCAAATAGACTTGGTCTATCTAAAGAAAAAGAAGCATCAAAAGTTGAACAAGACTTGTTAAAAAAGATTCCAAAAAAATATTGGCCTTTAATGAATCATTTATTGGTGTATCATGGCCGTGCAATTTGTACAGCTCAAAAGCCTAAGTGCGATGAGTGTACAATAAAAAGGTTCTGTAAGAAAAAATAAAAAATATATATTCTTTTCACTTTAGATAAAACGAATGGCTGAGTATTTTAGGATTTTTACACCTTAAACACTCAGCCATATTTTACTTTTATCCGAAGCTTAAAACTTCTTGTTGTTTAAATTTTTCTTGTTAATGCCTCTTTTGCGCCCCATACACATCTCTTGTTACACTTGAAACAAGGGAATGTGCAACGAGCACCTTTCGAAATTTTTTCAAGTTCTTCGTATACTTCTACATTCGTTTCTTTTGTTTGCTCAAGGTAGTTATCAAGAGTCTTTTTTGTTTGAAGTGCTATTTCAAGCTGTGCACATCCGCAAAGTCTTTCATAACACTTTAGTATGAATTTTTCGTAAGTTCCTCTTTCTCTTATGCTAACAAGCATTCCCTGAGGATAGACATGTGCGATAGACGTAATATCTTTCGTCCATTCTTTTGAAAGTTCATCGCTTTCTTTTAAAATCTCCGGAACATAGAACTCTACTTCAGGCAAAAATCTCATCTTGTAATCAAGTGTCCTATGTCTTTGTGCCTGTGCAAGTTCGGCAAAGGTTCCTTTGTAGGTTGTGCAATAGTTCTCAGAAAATTCTTCTTTTCTTTCTACTCTGCTGTCAAAAAGCGAAATCTTTCTACCCTTTTCAGAAGCTGATAAAAGCGGTTCTTTTATTTCAGCAGGAAGTTTTTCTATAAACTCAAGCATAGCTTCTTTCAACTTTTGGTTAAATGAAGTAGCCTCTGCTGTTTCGATGAACTCTTCAAGAAAAGACACGATATAGTTTATTTGCCTAAAACTTACCGAATAAATCATAGTTGTAGGCGTAAATACACTTATCATGTATCTTGCATTTTCCTGTGCAAGTTTCTTTACCGCATTGTTTGCTCTCTTCTCGTTTCCGTCAAAATACGCAAGATACTTTTCAAAGTATTTCTCAGTAATCAATCCTCTGAAAATGTCATTCCACTTGTTGTAAAGAAAAAGCTCCTCCTCAGAAGGCTTCATTTGAGTATAACGTGCAGACTTTTCCGACGTGGTATAAATACCTTCGTTGTTTAAAACCATCGCCAAGATTTTCGGAATGCTCTCAAAGAGTAAGTTATACGAGACATGGTCATATACACTATGATGCCCAGACTTAAGTGTGTCGTTCACTCTTGCGAGTGTTTTCTCCTTAGGCTCATTCATAAGCGTTTCAAAGTCACTCGGCATATAACATACACCTGCTGCTTTTCCACCAAAATCCAGAGCCTCTTCTTTTGCAAGAAGATATCCAACGTGAGTAGTTCCCAAAACCTTTACATTCATACATTTTTCCTCCATTAAATAATTTAGGCTATAATGCAAATTTCTTACTTCATTTGACATTTTATATTATTTATCTGCATAATGCAACAAGTTTTTGATACATTGACTTTTAACCACTATTTTGCTAATATGTATTTGTATGTTTAGCACTTTTTAGTGCTTTCACGCAATTTATTTTATAAAGGAGTTATGTTAAATGGCATTATGCTCAGTATGTAAGAAGAACACTGCTGTTGTTTTTGTTAATAAGATTGTAGATGGTAAGCCAAGTCTTGAAGGGCTTTGCCTTTCTTGTGCGAAAGATAGAGGCATAAATCCACTTGCATCTATGATGAAACAATATGGTGCTTCTGAAGATGATATTGCAAACCTAAATGAGCAATTTAATGAAATAGTTTCATCTATTTCTAGTGAAGATGCTCCATTCCCTGATGAACTTATGGAAAGTTTTAATCATGAAGATGGTTCAAACCCATTTGCAAGCATGTTTTCAAACATGTTTCCGTCAAATTCGGACACACAAAACAGTGAAAGTAAAGTAAAATCATCTAATAAAGACAAAAAGACAAACAAAGAAAAGAAGAGAAAAACTTTAGAGGCTTTTGGCACAAATTTAACCCAAAAGGCTCGTGAAGGAAAAATAGATAAATTAATTGGTAGAGATGCAGAAATCGAAAGAATGACACAAATTCTAAATAGACGTACTAAAAACAATCCTGTTCTAATTGGTGAACCTGGAGTTGGTAAAACTGCTATTGCTCAAGGCTTAGCGCTTAGAATTGTAGCTCAAGATGTTCCCGCGAAATTACTAGATAAAGAAATTTATCAAATTGATATGACAGCTATGGTCGCTGGCACTCAATTTAGAGGTCAATTTGAAGCTAGAATGAAATCACTTATCCAAGAATGTAGAGACAATGGAAATATTATTTTAGTGTTTGACGAAATCCATAATATTGTTGGCGCTGGTGGTGATACAGAACACACGATGAATGCAGCAAACATTTTAAAGCCAGCTCTTTCTAATGGTGAAGTCCAAGTTATTGGTACTACTACTCTTAAAGAATATAGAAAATATATTGAAAAAGATGCTGCACTTGAAAGAAGATTTCAAAGTATTATCGTTGAAGAACCAACTATCGACCAAACTATCGAAATTATGAAAGGCATTAAAAACTATTATGAAGAATATCACCATGTAAAAGTTTCTGATAACTTAATTCGTCAAATTGTTATCATGTCTGAAAAGTATATTCACGATAGATTTTTACCAGATAAGGCTATCGATATTTTAGATGAAGCTTGTTCTAAAGTTAATTTAACAAACAAGGTTTTAGTTCAACTTCAAATAATGAAAAATGAATTAGACAAAATAAAAGAAGAACGCGACAAAGCCGAAACTATTGATGAAGAAAATAAAGAACTTGACTATGAAAAAATAGCAAATCTTAAGTCTCATGAAATTACCCTTGTAAATCAGATTGCAGAAATTTCTCAAGGAAATGTTGAACTCGAACTTTCTATCGATGATATTGCAAATGTTATTGAAAGTTGGACAAAAATACCTGCTTCAAAAATATCTGAAACTGAAGCTACAAAACTTTTAAATTTAGAGGCTAATATTCACAAACGTTTAATTGGTCAAGACAAAGCTGTAACAGCTGTTTGTAATGCAATTAGAAGAAATCGTGCAGGACTTAGAAATAAAAAGCGTCCACCTTCTTTTATATTTGTTGGTCCTACTGGCGTTGGTAAAACAGAACTTGCTAAATCTATTGCATCAGAACTTTTTGGAAGCGAAGATTCAATAATTAGATTCGACATGTCTGAATATATGGAAAGCCATAGTGTTTCAAAGCTTATCGGTTCTCCTCCAGGTTATGTTGGATATGATGATGCTGGACAACTTACTGAAAAGGTTAGAAGAAATCCATATTCCCTAATCCTATTTGACGAAATTGAGAAGGCTCACAATGATGTTTTTAATATTTTACTTCAAATTTTAGATGATGGCAGACTTACCGATTCACAAGGCAGAACAGTAAATTTCGATAACACAATTATTATCATGACATCAAACGCTGGTTCAAATATGAACACTAATGGCATTGGCTTTAATAAAGATGAAAACGTATTTGTTGAAGCTAGAATTATGAATGCTTTAAAAGAAACATTTAGGCCAGAATTCTTAAATAGAATTGATGAGACTATTGTGTTCCACGAATTAACAAAACCAGAGCTACTTCAAATAGTTGATTTAATGCTTGATGAAATCAAAAACGAATTAGAGCAAAAGAACATTCATATAACATTTTCTAAAGAAGTCAAAGAGTATATTTTAGAAAAAGGATATGACCCTAAATATGGTGCAAGACCTCTTAGAAGAGCAATTCAAAAATATATCGAAAATGAACTTGCCGAATGCTTATTAAAAAACGAAATCGCACCACAAGATAATGTTTGTTTGATTTTAGAAAACGATAAAGTTGCAATTAAATAATAACAAAGTCCAGCTTGCATGAAGCTGGACTTTTACTTTTTAATTTACTTTTATTATATATATCATTTTATCTATGCTTTCATCTTTATAAACTATTTCTCCAATTGCTTCTAAATTAGCAAGGCCTTTTTCAGATATATCCTTTTCTACAACATACACATAAGAAACATCATACTTTCTAACAATCCTTTTCATTGTATCTTCACTGTTATAATTAAAGAATGAACATATATCACTCCATCTTTCGTTTTCTTCCGCAGGTGGATTATAATTTTCATCTGCTCTCCAAATCCACTCATGACCATGCCAAGCAAGAACAGTTGGGTTTCCATTAAATGATGATAAATATCCCGTTAGTGTATAACTTCCATCAGCTTTTTCTAGTATCACATCATCCATAGGTATGTTTTCGCTAGCCCATTTCATTGCTCTATATTCATTTGGATAATAATCTCTTATATACCCTTCCGTATCATCTAATGAAGATACGTTATCTGGATTTAAATTATTTGTTACATATCCTATAGCATACGGACCATAGCAAAATGTAGATATAAAAGCTAGTAGCGGAACGACTAATAAAGCTTTTTTATATGATTTAGTTCTATACATAAGACTTATAATAATATAACTTGTAGCAATATCAAACATTATATCTGACTGGTAACCAAGCTTGTACATTGTATTTGCTCTTTTATACTCATCATCGTAAATATCTTTTACATATACTATTTCAGGAATTATTATAAGACCTACAGCACAACACCCAACTATAAACGCAAATAAATCTGTTCTTTCAATTTTAGGAATGTATTCAAATAACTGTTTAAAAAACTTTCCTTTCTTTTTTTGTTTTATAAAGTTATAGATTAAATAACCTATCAATAAAATAACACATAATGTTTGTAATCCCCACAATACTAATAACTTATAAAATGGTGAGGTTACATGCGTTAAAAAGACCTTTGTCGCGCTTAAGTGAAGATCTATTGTAAATGGTAATGTTACCAATGCCTCTAAGAATATTATTTCTGCTAATTGTAATAATGTCACTGAAACATTTTTGTTATTAAATTTGTACTTACTAAAATTATTAAATATTAAAGTAATTGCTATGACTACTAAGTATATTGGAAAATCCCAATAATTAGTCATCTTTTGGATTCCTAAGTTTATTCCTAGCAAAATTATATTAGGCGATATAAGCCTTTCTTTTGTCTGCTTTTCTTCTTCATCTAATAATATTTCTAAAAGCATCGCAAATGTCAAGAAAACAAACATCGTATCTATATGATGCGCATGCAAGTCACCTACCATATTCGAATACGGTACAATTTCATTTATTGTTTTGTCATTAGTGTCCGGGTCATATCCTATGTATCTTGTATCTGCCCAATAATAATATTCTTTATCATTATTTGCATACTTAATCCTATTTATTGGGTAAAGTAGTGTGCCACCAAGTGAAACCGCAATCGCAGAAAAAGCTGCAATTACATATGGAAGTTTAGTAGCAAACCATCTTTTATCATTTTTAATTAAATATTTTCCTAATTGATATCCAATGGCAAATGGAACCATAAAAGTAAATGTATTTATGGTTATAACCGCTAAATTGAAACCTTCTGGTACATTTGAAAAAGAAATTTTTGTTAAAAAGCTTGCAATATACTGACCAAAATAATAATAGTTAATAGAAAAACCAGAGAACCACATATCTTCAGCAGGCATATATTCTGCATGAAATAATTTATTTAAAAAACCATAGTTCATAAATTTTTCGGTTGTATAATCAACTGTTGGCGAAAAGCTTCGTATGTAAGCCCAAAGTATAAATACAACCAAAAATATATTTTCAGAAACTAATATATTCCATATTTTTTCTTTGGTAAGTTTTATATCTTTATTCTTTATATAGATTATTGTATTAAGCACTAAAAATATAGCTATAATAGTATAACAATTTAAAACACTATATTTCAAAATCTTTAAATATGACAAATACCATGTCACGACTCCCGTTAACCCAAAGCCAAGTACCTTTGAAAAAATCCAACCATTATCATTGAATTTTTTAAAGATTAGTGAAGTTAGTGGATAAAAAATAGTACCCACCAAAAGTAACATAGCATACCATTTAAACATAAATAAGAAATTGTCTGCTAAAATAAGTTTTCCGAAACACCAAAAAAACTATGAGCAAACCACCTTGTAGTAAATTATTTTTCACAAAACTTCCTCCTTTATTTAGCTTTTTTATAACTCTATGGTAGCACATGCAACAAGCTTTTTCAATATTTAACATAGAGACTGCAAAAAGCCGAGAATTTTATTTATTCTCGGCCATTTCTAGTTAATTCCCAACTCTATAAATTTATCTATATATTCTGCCATAAAAATCGGAATATTTATTATCTTTCCGCTTTTATCTAAATTTCTTGTAGAAAATCTTATCGCTATTTTATTTTCATTTAACTCATTAAATCTTTTCAAACTTGTACTGTTTATGTTCTCTCCTGCCTTGACTTCTATCGGTATTATTTCATTTTTATTTTGAATTATAAAATCTATCTCATGTTTATCAAACACATAATAATTCGGCTTTTCCTTATATTTAAACATTAGCATGTTTAGTATAAAATTTTCTGTTAGCGCTCCCTTAAATTCTTCAAACAATCTATTTCCTTCTATAACTATTTTAGAATCTAAATTTGCTTTTTTTCTTAATAAGCCGACATCAGACATATACAATTTAAAACTACTCAAATCTGTATATGCATTTAACGGAAAATCAGGTTTTTTTACATTGAATATTTTGTTTACGATATTGGAGTCATTTAACCAATTGACAGCATCTTCATATTCTCTAGCCCTAGCACCATCTTTTGCAACTTGATATAAAAATTTTTTATTTTCTCTTGCAAGTTGTGATATTATACTTTCCCATACAATAGATATTTTGATTCGTATAGTTGCACTATCTGCATGCTTGCCAAAATCATCCTCATAGCCATTTAAGATCTGCTTTTGCACTCTATTTACTGTTTCTATATCTTTCGCTGTCACCCATGCTTTTACAACCTCTGGCATGCCACCTATTATAAAATATGATTTCATCTTTTCATTTAATTGCTCATATATAATATCCGGAATTTTCTCAATACTTTTTACAGATTCCATATATTGAACTAAATTTTCTTGGTTATCTGCTAATAAAAATTCGCTAAATGTCATTGGATACATTTCTAAATATTCTACTTTTCCAACAGGAAACGATGTATGTGATAATTTAATTCCAAGTAAACTCCCTGCACAAGCTATATGATATTCATTAGCCTCTTCATTAAAATATTTTAATGAATTTAATGCATCTGGGCATTCTTGTATTTCATCAAATATTATTAAAGTTTTTTCAGGCATTATTGGCTTTCCAGCAGCAAAAACCAGTTGTTCTAATATCCTCTTAGGATCTTTGGTACTTAAAAATAAATTTTTCAATGCTTCATCATGATCAAAATTAAAATACGCAACATTATCATATTCCTCATTTCCAAATTCCTTTAGTATATATGTTTTTCCAACTTGTCTGGCACCTTTAAGTATTAGTGGCTTTCTGTCGTTTCTATTTTTCCACTTAATTAGTTGTTCTTTTATATATCTACGCACTATGATCACCCCTTTATACTATATGTATATCTATATAAAATTATACAGCTATTCACACATTTTTACAACCGTTTATAGCTATTTTATCACATTTTTGCAGCAATTTGTAGCTGCTCTATCACATTTTTGCAAATTACCACTTTGTGGAATGCGTAGCGGAGCTTAGGCGAGCTCCATTACTAACTACAATATATATCCAATTTCATTTTAGCGTGTTACTATCGATAGGTTTCATGGAGCACACTGTGCTCCGCTACATTGATTATGACACTTATAAAATTTGATGTATTCAATTAGTAATCGCAACTTTTATAATAAATAGGCTCTACGCCTTTTGAAATGGTTATATTCCCATTTGCTTGCATAGAGCCTTTGTTTCAAATATTAAATCTATCTTTTGCACATCAATGTGTTGCTAAATCATCTATATCATTATTTGCTCTTAATGATACATCATAAATTATCATTGGTGCTGTAGTTTTATAAAAGTCTGCTGGTAAATTTGTAACACTCTTTCCGTTTGGAAGTTTTATTGGGTTTGCTACTGTCTCTCCCTTGCCTGCTTTTTCTTTTACTAATACAGATTTGTTTTCTATTGCACTATATCCAGCATCACCTGGTTTTCTCCACTTACAGTCTCTTACCTCATCATATCTTAAGTATGGAACCTCTACTCCATTTAGACTATTAGTTATTTGAGTTCTTATCACTTCAAATGTAAGTAGCAAGTATCCATCTTTATAAATATCTCTGTCATTCATTACCTTTTGTTTATTTTGGTTATAATCGCCAGTTCTAATTATTCTTGCTGTCGCTGGTATATAAATTTCACCAAGCCATCTTCTTGATTTAGTTTCTGGTGAAGTATAACTTGTTGTGGTCGTTTCATGTTCTCTAGTTCCATATACAAATGTGCATTTTGTTGATACAGAGTTTTGCGTATTTAGATTTAATCCAAGCAAACCACCTATTGTCAGATTTTTTGTATATTCTATTTTCTCTACATTTTCAAGATATGGACTCTTTAAATCAAGTAAATTTTGCTTTATCATTCTGCTTTGTTCTTCTGTAAATAATGGATTATTTACAGAACCATTTGTATTATTCATTTGCATTTTTACTATTATATCTTTTGGATCTAGCTTATCCCAATCAGCTTTATTAGTTCCTGTTTTTATCCACATTTCTAAGCCATCTCCTATTATGCCTTCCATCTTGCCTGTATTTTTATTTATATAATACATCTTTGGTATTATTTCAATTTCGTTTGATGATGAACCTAATGTTTTTAGATCAAAATATCCTCTATAACCAAGTTTAATACCATCTTTCACTATTTTGTTACTATTGTCTCCTTGTTCACCTGTTGGTAATTTCGATAATTTTTCTGCTGCTTTTATCTTCCAATCAGGATCATTAACAGTTCTTATTTGCAAATCGTATATCTTACCAACGATAAGAATTCCTTTGCTTTGAGTAAGCGTATATATACTATCTGGCACATTATTCTTTGCTTCATCTGTCTGATAATTAACAGTTGTTAACCAACCCTCATTTTCTGCAATGACTTTAGATGTAACATCATATGTAAGCAAATCATCTACCCTATTTACATATGCCCTACAATTATGAGTAGCATAACCTGTAACTTTAACCTGATTTGTAACATTCCATGTTGTATTGCATATTCCACAATGCAATTCAGCATATTTTATATACTTTAGCATATGTCTAGGGAATCCCGAAATTCTATCATAATATGCTGTTCCCGTTCCAAATACTTGTAGTTTAACATCAAATTCATCGCCAATTGTTACTATCTCATAACTTCTCTCTTTTGCATTTAATGATGTAGGAAGTAACCCCATATCAGTGTTACCATCTGTTATTTTACTATCCCCTTCGCCAAATACAGGCACGCCGTTCCTTGTAGCTGTAATATTACTTGGTGTCATTTGTCCATTTTCAAGTTGGTTTGGATATTTGTTTTCTACTCCTAATTCATTATGTATTGGAGTATGTACTCTAACATCATTTACATATCCATCTTTCCTTGAGCCTGATATTATACCATTATCATCTTCTATCCAATATCTTCTATCTGCAATCTCATGATAAGCCCATGTGGTCTTATATCTGTCTCCTGATGACTTATTTTCCTTCCAGTAAGGTATTGTTTCGGTGCTTGCAATAAATGATATCAATGTTGTTATACCAAAGTCATTTACTGTATAGTCTTTATTACAAGTTGTTTTTCTTGTTATACCATTATAACGTACATTAACTTCGCCATCTCCTTGCACGCTAAAATACAAACCTGCTCCTGGTTCCCATCTATTTAATGCTGACACTGCTTTGCTATAACTTGCATAGTAGCCTATCTCCTGTGGATTTTTCTGTGACTTTGAAGTAACCCTACTTGTATCTCGACCCGGTCCTATACAACCCAATGGAAGACCATTAGCTCCTTTCACAATTTCAAGATTTGCTGAACTTGAAATATTCGCCTCTATTTTTCCATCATTAAAAACTAAATTACCTATACCTACCTTTGAAGAACCATTTGCGCTAGCCTCTGCAGTTACAAGGTAACTCAAATACTTTCCAACTAATTTTGGACCATAATCTCCAGATTTAATTTCTTTTGTGGTTGCTGTTACCCAAGATTCTATACCATCTGTTCCTTTTGGTGGCGTATACTCAAATGTAGAAGGATGATCTATCCATTCTTGTATTCCTTCTTCTGTCAAAGTTCCTGCTTCTGATTTTTCACCATAAGATGCTACATAATCATCACCACTATATGTCCATGTTACAGTTCTTTTCCATACTTTTGCATTCTCATAATAGTATGCTCTAGCAATTATGTCACTCGCTTCAGTTATTACCAAATGCCAATTTTTTATTCCTTGTAATCTTGCTATCCAATTTGTTTTTCCACTAACAGTTAAATCTTCACTTGTTGGTATTGGATTTCCTGTTGCATATTTAATAACTCCGTGAAGTGCTAACATCTTTAGCAACACCAAATTGGGCATTGTCTATTTTTAAACCTGTCTTTAGCGCGAAAGAATCGTTACAGTTTTCATCATCTGCTGGTACCAAATCATATTTAATTCTAGCAGTTTGCGGTATTGGAGTTGGTGTTGGTGTTAAACTTGGTGTTGGTGTTGGCGTTCTCGAAGGTGCCTTTATATCAGTTAGTGATGGATTTGGTGTTGGTCTCTTTGATGGTCCGCCAATTGATGGTATACCAGTTGATGGAACTCCAACTGATGGTATGTCTATTGTTTTTTTAGTTTTCCTTTGGTAAAAACCTTTTCCTTGCCAATTTTTCTCTTTATCAGACCAAGCAATTTTCATATTATTATAAGGCCCAGTCAAAGCAGTCTCGATTTTTAAATTTGGATACTTTTCATTGATTGCTGCCAGTTCTTCATATGTATAAAAAGCGTATGTATCCCTATCTTGACAAAATCTAACTTCTAATATTTGCTCTGCTGTCATTTCATAGTCTGAGCCATTTCTTATATCATTTGCTGCCTTTCTACATGCTTGTGCTTGTTCATGTTTGCCCGCAGCCTCCAATTTGATAGCCTCTGAATCCAAAGCTGCTGCTATATTATCTGGATATATCGGCACATTTTCATTTTTTGTTGACCACTGACTACTAGGGTAAGAACTTTTTCCCTTTATATTTCCTCCACCAGGCACTTGTACTCCAGCCAATAGATCTATTGTTATAGTATCTTGTCCTGGCAAATCGATATTATATCTTGTTCCACTGTCCCACGCAGCAACATCCTCTGCGCTTCTATTCTGCAATTCTTTGTCTGTTACAAGTTCATGATTTTCTGCATCATCATCACGTACAACTTCAGTAGTTTCAGTAGTTGCATTCGCAATAACCCAAAAACTTATGCAACAAATCAGTACTAATATCATAACGAATGCTATTTTTATTTTACTTCTTCTCACGTGTTTTCTCCTTTCTTTTAAATTATCTAATCAACTATACCATAGCCATCAGATTTTACTTTTGTTTTTACCAGTGTCTTCCAGTCTTTTGTAAATGTAATCTCTACACTATTTTCATTTTTATCATACCATTTTAATCTTGTATTTCCATAAGAAGTTTTATGCACTTCTATATAATTTTCGCCTAGTATTGCTATTACTTCATCTTTAGTCATTGATTCTGTTTTAGCATTACTATCTAAAGAAATTTCTGGCACCTTTATTTGATCAATTACATCTTCTAAGTTGTCTACTTTAGCACCAACTTCTTTTGAAAGTTGAACATTGTCATCCATACTAGAATGTGCACTTGTCGATACAGAGAACACAACTCCATCCCTTAATGTTACACTGTTTAAAATTATTCTTTCTTCTGCATCTTTGTACCAAGTTAGTTTTACATCTTTAGTAGTAAGTACTGCCCTGCTTCCTGGCTTTCCGTATATTGCTATCACTTCTTTTTCTGTCATTCCTGGTTCTACTTTTTGGTATCTTTCTTTTACTTCTTCTAATATTTTTACTGGATTCTCTGGATCTTTTAGTACGAATTGTCCTTCTTCGTATTTTTCTATTGTTACTACTGGTTCTTTTTCTTCATTTTCGTTTGGATTCAACAATCTCTTTACCCATTTTAATTCTTTTTCTGATGCTGTGTTTAATAATAGTGTATTTAGGCTACTTATTGTTCTTGGTGCTTTTGTTAATTCTTTTGTTTGTCCTAAAGTTATGTTTGCAAGTTTATATGACTTTCCACCTGATGTTAATGTTAAATCAAATACATTTTCACCACTTGCATTTTTATTATTTTTTACTGATAAGTCTATATTTAATTTCTCGTTTCCCTCTTCTATATTTAGTGAAACTATAATATCATTATTTACTGTGTTTAACACAATTTCATATGTATCATATTTTTTTGTATCTTTATATTTTATACTTGTCTTTATGGCTTTTCCATCATATTCATATACGGACATCACTATTATTTCATTTAATATTTTTTCGTTTGTATAATCTTTTAAGTTTAATTGATCTATCTCATTTTTTATGTCTTTTTTTAATTCTTTTTCAAATTCTTCTGCTGGCAAGTTAAATGTTTTCGAATAATATTCTGTTTTTGAAAATGTATCTGTTATAAATTTGATTGTTTCGTCGTCGCTTTTTAATTTATTTAGTAACGCAAGTTTTATCTCATCAAATTCCATTGTTCCAAGACTTATTTTGTATTCTTTTGTTTTATAGTTTTCTCCATTTACCATTTGTTCAACTTTTGATGTTTTCGTATATTGGTTTAATGAGTCTATTAGAACTTTTAGATACTTTTCTGCAATTTTTTTAGATTTTTGTTTTACTTCTTCATCTTTTAAAGTTTGATTTGTTACATATCCCAATTTTTCTGCAAGTGAGTCAAAGTTTTCGCTGCTTATTGCAAAGTATCCATCATAAACTTCGGGAATGTTTAATGCAATCAAACCATCTTCTTTTAAAAATTCGATCTTGTTATTAGAAGTAGATCCATCATCTAAAACTATCTCACTATCTATATTTCCACTTTGAGAAATTGCATTTATTTTTATTATTTTTTTGTTTGCAACAGCACTAAATAATGGATTTTCTTTTAACTCATCTTGTGGATCTATAATTATTTCTGCTGTTTTTTCTCCATCTTTTAATAGTTCGTTTTTGTATCCATTAAACACTTCTAATGCATATTGGTCTTTTGTTAATAACTCTACAAATCTCTGCGAATTAGATTTAATAAAGAGCTTTTTGCAAACTATTATTGCTATTACTATAAGTAACATGGCGATAATTATTTTTATAGTATGTTTTTTCTTTTTTCGAGATTTTCTAATATTTTCACTATTTAAGCTTTCATTATTATCCATAAATATCCCCCTTTTTTCTTTATGGGTTGTGTGTTCGCTGATTATAATATTTTTCTAAATTTACTTCAGTTTACTGCTAACAATTGATTTTTATGGAGCACACTGTGCTTAAGCTACATGTTAACCTACATACCAATAGCTAGATGTTAATTATTGTTTTTATGGAGCACACTTAAGCTTAAACTACATGTTTTGCAGCTATTTTATATTCTTTCACAAATTATTTTACACTCACCCACACTTACATCGTGATTATATCATAAGCATATATTTTTGTGTTAATTGTAACAAAATTGTAATATTTTATTTAAAAATGTCGAAAATGTGGAATTTTAGGAATATTTTTATAATGATAGCGGAAAGTCTTATATTTAGTATTAGAAAATAAAAATGAACCCCCACTATTAAACTTTTTTGTTTAATAATGAGAGTTCATTTAAGTTTATTTACTTATTTGTTTTTATATTAGTGCGTTGCTAAATCTTCTATATCGTTATTAGCTCTTAACGATAAATCATATATTATCATTGGTGCTGTTGTTTTATAAAAGTCTGATGGTAGGTCTGCAACCTTTTTGCCATTTGGAAGTAATATTGGGTTTGCTGTAGTTTCGCCTTTACCTGCTTTTTCTATTACTAGTACTGATTTATTTGATGATGCACTAAATCCTGCGTCTTCTGGTTTTCTCCACATGCTATCTCTTATTTCATCATATCTTAAATAGTTTACTAGTTTTTCTGCATCGTTTGGATCTGTCATTTTTGATCTTATTACTTCAAATGTTAATAATAGATATCCATCTTTGTACGTCTCTTTATCATTCATTATTTTTGATTTGTTTTTATTATAGTCATCTGCTTTTATTATCTTTGCTGTTGCTGGTATATATATTTCTCCAAGCCATCTTCTTGATTTAGTTTCTGGTGATGTGTAATCTATTTTTGTTTTTTCTGCTCCAGTTCCTTCTCTATATATTATTGTGCATTTTGTTGCTACAGAATTGTTTTTGCCTAAGTTTATTCCTAGTAGTCCACCTATTGTTAAATTTTTTGTATAGTCTATCGTTTCTTCTTTAGTATATATTAAATTCTTTATTAACATTACTTGCTCATATTTAAATAGTGGATTATTTACTGATCCGTTTGTGTTATTCATTTGCATTTTTACTATTATGTCTTTTGGATCTAGTTTATCCCAATCAGTCTTGCCTGTTCCTGTCTTTATCCACATTTCTAAGTCTTCGCCGATTACGCCTTCTACTTTTCCAGTCGTTTTATTTATGTAATATATTTTTGGTATTATTTCTATTTCTTTTGAAGCTGAGCCTAATGTCTTTAGATCGAAATATGCTCTATAGCCAAGTTTAATTCCATCTTTTATTGCTTTATTGCCATTGTCGCCTTTTTCACCTGTTGGTAATTTTGATAATTTTTCTGCAACTTTTAGCTTCCAATCTGGATCATTTACGGTCCTTATTTCTAGGTCATATATCTTGCCAACTACAAATATTCCTTTGGTTTGTATTAGTGTATATGAACTATCTGGTGTATTTGTAATTTTATCTGTCTCACTACCATAAACTACTCCAGAAATCCAACCTTCATTTTCTGCAACTACTTTTGAAGTTATATTATATGTTTGTAAATCATCTACTTTATTTATATATGCTCTACATTCATGTTTATATTTTCCATATACTTTCACATAGTCCGTAACATCTATTGTCTTTCCGCATAGATCACAATGGAACTCTGCCATCTTTATATATCTCTTCATATATGTTGGCCATGGGTCATAATCTGATCTGATTTTTCTTCCATTTAAATAATCGTAATAATATGTATGCCCTGTTACATCCATCACCGCTGTAAACTTATCTCCCATTGTTACAATTTGATATGTTTGGTCTTCTGCTACAGCTGGATCTGCTCCAACTCCTCCTGGAACTACTGTACTATTTTCTAATTGATTTGGTGACGGTGTTTCTAACCTTAATTCATTATGTATTGGAGTATGTACTCTTACATCATTTACATTACCATTTTTTACTTGTCCATATACACCATAGTCATCCTCTATCCAATGTCTTACATCTGCTGTTTCATGATATGCCCATGTTGTATCATATTTCGTACCAGCCGATTTATTTTCCTTCCAATATCCTATTGTTTCTACACCTGCTGTAAATGATATAAGTGTGCCTGTGCCAAACTCTTCTGTATAAAAACTCTTATTACATAAAGTAGACTTTTCTCGTCCGTTATATGTTACTTTAACAGCTTCATCTGATTTTACGTTAAAGAAATATCCTGCTCCTGGACTATAGCTTGCTAATAGCTCGTATGCATGCTTTTTGCAACATTTGCTTGCTTGTATTGGTGGTGTTGCCGCCTTGCTAACTCTTTCTGCCGCATCACCATAGCCATTACAATTTACTGGGAAACCATTTGACTGCCTTACGATTTCTAAGCCACTAGCTGGTGTTACGTCAGCTTCCATCATACCATTTAGAAATACCATATTGCCAACGCCAACTTTTGACGTACCATTCGTGTTAGCCCCTGCTGTTACTGTGTAACCTACAGTCTTTCCTTTTAATCTATCTGAAATGTCTACCCACTCTGTCCAATCTTTTTTAGTGCTATATAAAACTTCTTTTGTGTCCCATTCATCTGCATATATTGTTTTATAATCACCTTTGTTATTATTATATTTACATGGATCTATATCTTTTTCACTTACTAATTCGTATTTGGTACATACTACTTCGCCACTGTCATTTATTCCCCAACCTACACTATATTCATGTCTTGTTACCTCATATGTATATTGTACTCTAAACATTACATTTTTTGCACTTGTGATTCTCAATTGCCAATTTTCTATTCCGCTTAATCTAGCAAGCCAATTTGTTGTGCCTGATACCGTTAAATCTTCACTTGTTGGTATTGGATTTCCTGCTGCAACACCAAATATTTCATTGTCTATTTTTAGTGTAGTTTTTAATGTACCACTAGTACAATCTTCTTTTTCACCATTTTTCTCTAAAACATACTCTATTGAAGGTATTGGAGGAGTTGGTTTCGGAGTTGGTGATGGCGTTGGGGTTGGTGTTTTAGTTGGTGTAGGCGTTCTTGATGGTGCCTTCACTGGTGTTAGAGTTAAATTTGGAGTGGGCACTGGTGTAGTTGTCAAAGTAGGCGTACCTGTGATACTTGCTACCATTTTTTCATACAATGCTGAGCCTTTTCTGTCATCAGAATCTGACCATGTCTTTCTCATGTTTTGTATAACATCCCATTGGTCATACTCTAGTTGGCTAAATCCATTATTAGCTGCTTTTTGCGCTGCAATTACACTCTCACAATATTCTAATGTCCACCACTCTCTATTTCCTGTTTGAGGGTTTGTTATTTTTACCATTTGCTGTGCTATCATCTGGTAACTTCCGCCATTTTCTATATATTCGGCTGCAGCTACATTACCTGCCGCACGCAAAACAGCCGCTATATTATAGTCGTCTATTCTTACTTCTCCATCTTGCATTTGGTTTTTTCCATAGATACCATTATATGATGTGTAACCTTGCATTCCCCCACCATTTGGTACTGTTGTTCCATCTTCCATTGGTACCCTAGCTATTACATTGCCATTTCCATCTTTTACTTCATAATAAGTTCCCGTCCCGTTTGATGGGTACATATAATTACCATAACCAATATTACCAAATGTCTCTCCACCTTGACCACTGTTGTCGTATCTAATTATTATATCTTCTGCCATAGATTTAGTGCCTATAATAAGCAAAAATAGCGTTATTATTGGTATAAATATTTTTCTTTTTTCAATCATAGTATACATCTCCTTTCAACATTTTTCTGTAATTCACAGTTTAAATGCTTCTAGCCTTGCTTAGTCCCTTATTTTTACTAATTTTGCTATTTACCAAAGCCTTTGTATTATTGCAATAACTGCTATATATTTTTTACTAATACGATTTCTTCTTTAGTTTAAGACTCATACTATAATTATTTTACCATAATAAACACTATTTTTCACTATTATTTCTATCATTTATGTAAATTTCACATAATTTTTACAATTCTGTAATATTCCTTTAATATTTATGTAACATTCTGATCTGCTTTGTCTACTTTTGTCATGTCAATACCAGAAATATTATTTAAATCTAACTTTTCACAACCATAAAACATAAGCTCTATCCTATCCATATTACTCGTATCTAGGTGATCTATTTTTAGGTTTTCAAGTGATGTGCAACCAAATAAAAATCTATCCATATTTTTCATTTTTGATGTATTAAAACTTCTTATATCTAATTCTTTTATTTTTTCACAATATGCAAACATCATCTCCATTGTTTCTACATTCTCTGTTTTGAAATTACTGCAATCTAAATTTTCTAATTCACAACAATCAAAAAACATGTATGCCATGCTTGTTACCTTGCTTGTGTTAAATTTGCTTATATCTAATTTTTTTAGTTTAGCACAATCGAAAAACATTCCTGTCATATCCGTTACATTTGCAAACGTATTGTCCGTTACTAAATTTTCTCCCTCTACATTTGCTAGATTTGAACAATTAGCAAAATAATATCCTTTTACCCCAAGCTCACCAAGTTGTTTTACCGTTGTTATACATTCTCTGTATTTTTTCATTTTCGCCTCTGTCTCATCATCTGCTAATGTAACTAATTCAAACTTTCCCCACATATCGCAAGTTCCTTTTACTTTTATTTCATATGTACCACTGTTTACATATTTATGTGATGGTAGCTCACTTGTTACTTTTTCTATTTTGCTACCATCTCCCCAGTCAACTAAAACATCTACTTCTCCCCATACTGGCAAGTTTATTTCTTCATCATCATTTTCTATTTTCCATACTGTTATCATTGATTTTTTTTCATCAATTTTATCTATTCTTATTTTTAAACAAACTGCCAAAGCTGACACTAATACGATAAGTGCCATAATTATTATTGTTTTTTTCATTTAATGCTATTCCTCCCTTTTATTTTATATATTTTTTCTTTTATACATTCAGTGTTGTCTATACCGATAAACGGAAATAGTATAATTATATACGGTATTATATATCTTGATTTTGCCTCCCACATCATTTGAAATATAAAGCCTCCTGTAAATATAATGGCTAAAAGTAGTACATCTTTTGATATTTTTCCTCGATATCTTATTAGTGTTATTATTGCATTTCCAAAGGCTAATATTATTACTGTTTTATTTAAAATAATTGCTACATTTTCAGCTTTTTCTAACACTTTATCGACCTTTTGATGTTGTGTTCCATTTTGATATGAGAAGTCCCATATGTTAGCCGAATTGTTATATAAAAATGATGCATATGTATTTTCTGTCCACATTGCTCTTTCTTTTCTTATGTAAAAGTCAAAGAAATCTAATGGGTTTTTTAAAAATATTTTTAATCTTCTTTTTACAAGTTTTTGCCCGTATACTTTAGCACTACTTTCTAATTCTTTTGCTTTCATATGTATACCAGAATTATACCATCCCGGTGCTCTTTCACTTTCGTTTATTCCATAACTCAAATATATTTCTGCCGGAAGTTCATTTTCAAAATTCAAATTTAATTTTTGTTGCCAATAATTTTTTATAAGTTTATTTGGTCCACTAAACATTACTAAAAATATTACTATAATTCCTGCGGTTTTAATTACATTTTTTATATTAAATTTCTTTTCTTCTAATAAGCATAATATTACATATATTAGTATTGCTATTAAAAAAATAAGAGAGTTCTTCCTTACTAAACAAGCTACCAACATACATAATGCAGAATAAATGGCATAATCTGTTTTTCTTGTATTGCCATATTGCATTATAAAATAAGTTGCAAATGTACAAAAAGAAATAGCTAAAATGTCACCATATATAAAAGTGGATAGTAATGGTACTGCTGTAAATAATAATGATGCTATGAGCGTTTTCGTCTTGTTTGTTTTATATTTTTTTTCAATAATTTTCGAAATCAATATTATTCCTAATATTGTAAATACATTGGCTAATGCATTTATGTATTGCAACACTGACACATCTGTTGTGTTAAATATCTTGAATATAATTACATAAAATGTTACTATACCAAGTTGGTGAGGACATTTTTCATAATAATCTTTATATGCATATCTATAATCTATATCAGAAAAATGGGTAGCCATATCATACACATACCACTGATCCCAACATGGCTTTGCTTTTCTCACATTTATCCACAATATTTGAAATATAAAACATGCTGCTAAAACTAGTATTAGAAGAATTATCTTTATTTTTGTACTGCACTTTTTTTCTATTTTATTTGATATAAACGATATTAACGCTACAATTACTAAGCATATTAACATGCTAAGGAAAGAACTGTAATTAACTGTTACAATTTCATAAATATCTATCTTGGCTGTAAAAAATAGATTTGATAAAAATACTATGCTGAGTAATATGGTAGCAATAATCCAGGCTATGTTTTTAGCTATTTTCTCCATTTGTTTCCTCCACCCTATTATGTAAAAGCGGTAATACATTAAATATATTACCGCTCATTTAGTTTCTTTTAATTTAAGCTTTCACGGCCATCTGCTATTACATTTGTTTTACACCATGCTCTATCTTTTGAATCGAATCCTACTTCTATTACGTTTTCGTTTTTGTCATACCATCTTAAGACTGAATATCCACCAACATTTCTATATGTTTCTATATAACCATTACCAAGTATTTTTATAACATCTTCTTTTGTCATTGTTCCTTCTCCGCCTATTTCACTTGGTATTGTTATTTTGCTTGCAAGTGGTTCTAAATCTTCTATTTCTGTTTTTATTTCTGTGGATATTTGAACATTATCTTCCATGCTTGAGTGGGCTGTTGTACTTATCGTACCAACAGTGCCATTTCTTATGCTTACAGAAAATAATACTATCTTTTTCTCTTCATCTTTGTACCAAGTTAGAATTTCTAAACCAGCATTTGTTTCTTCTACTTTTCCTGGTTCTCCATATTTTGCTATTATATCTTCTTTTTTGTCGCCTATTTTTATTTCTGCTATTTTTTCTTTATACTCATCTACTATTTTCACTTGGTTTTCTGGATCATTTAGTTCAAAATCGCCTTTTCCGTATTTTTTACTGCCTTCTTCTGGCTTTTTTATATCACTAATTGACTGTATAAGCTCCATAAAGTTCTTTTTTATTAAGGCTATATCGTAGTCTGATGCTTTGTTTAATAATATCGGCTGTAAACTATTTATCTTCCTTGGTGTTTTAGTAGAATTATCTACATTTTTAACTTTTATATCTGCAAGTGGAATTGATGTTCCATTTATTACTACAGTAACCTTTGCACTATAGTCTTCTTTAGTTTCTCCTTCAAACTTCACATCTAACGCTAGTTGTTCGTTTTTTTCTTTTATATAAGTAGATATTAAAACATTATCTTTATTATTATCTGAAATCGCATCTAGTTCTACAATATACATAGTGTCTAATTTATCATATCTTATTACTGTTTTTATTGTTTTGTTCTCATATTCATATAAATCAATTACCACTATGTTTGAGTATATCTTTTCATTTATATAGTCTTTGTCTTTTATTTTATTGTATTGTTCCAAGATTTTAGCTTTTAATTCTTCAGCAAATTCATCTGCTGTTTTAGGATTAGACGTATTTTTATAATATTCGCTCTCTACATATGCTTTTGCTAAAAATTTTATTGTTTCGTCATCATCTTTTAATTCATTCAAGATTTCTAATGCAATATCATCTAACTCTAATGTTCCAAGGCTTATTTTATATTCTTTAGTTTTATATTTTTGACCGCCGATTTCTATTTCTGCATTTTGTCTTACTATATAATTTTTTACTGCATTTTTTAATTTTTCATAATACTTTGCATATATTTGCTTTGAATCTTCTATAAATTTTTCATTGTTTGTGTTATCACCAGTTATAAAGCCAAATCTTTTCATTAGTTCATCTAAATTTTCATTTGTTATTGATAAATACTCTTCTTTTAACACTGGTATATTAAATGCTAACGTTCCCTGTTCTTTTAAGAATTCTATTTTTTGAATCTCTTTTTTACCAATATTTAAGCTTGTAGTAGCATCTACATTTTGGTTTTTGGCAACAATATTTGTTATCAAATTTACCTTACTACCTAAGAATGATAAAATCGGATTGCTTGATGATAAAAGTTCATTACTTAGTGTTATTTCGATGTTTCTTTCACCATCTTCTGATAGTTTATTTTTCGTATTTTCATACATTGAAACTATATTTTGGTTTTGGGTTAATAATTTTGAGACTTTATTTACTTCTTGTTTAATCATAGTATCTTTTATCACAAAAAAACCAATTACCAATAGCACTATAATTACTGTCATTACTATCGGAATTATTTTATTTTTATTTTTGTTTTCTTCCATTGCAACCTCCTCATTTTTATATAGTATAAGAATTATACACTAATTATTTTTATTATATCATAATATATTTTCTGTGTAACATTTTTTATTGTTTGAGTAATATTTATTTTAATCTAATGTCCATGTTGGCAACCATTCTAAACTTATAAGATAATCTCTATCAACCCACATTCCACTTATTGCTGGGAAAAATGCAATAAACAGTGCAAGTACAACTAATAAATATACTATCAACAATATGTTATCTATTTTTCTATTTTTGCTTATTTTCTGAATACAATATACAATTGACATTATTGCATATGGTAGTGGTATAAAGTATGCATATATAAATGAACTTCTTGTTATTAAAATCCATGGCATAACTTGAAATATATATGCTACTAATAAAAATAGTCCTCTTCTGTCTTTATCTTTTATTGTAAATATTATTGAAACTATAATTGCAATTGTTGATGTAATCCATACTGCTGGATTTCCAAACGATGCAATTGTAGAACATGTATTATTCGAAAAATCGTAACCAATAAATGCAAGTAATGGTCTTAAATTTATCGGCCAACTCCACCATGCTGATTCATATGGATGTATGTCTACTAAGCTACTATGGAATTTAAACATAAACCTTATATTAGTTGTAATAATCTCAAATAAACTTTCTCCCGGATGTGATTGCTTATATGGTATATATGTTAATGAATATATTATTATAGGTATTATTACAAAAAATAAAACACACCATGCACATGTTGGCATAAAATCTTTTTTAAACCATTTTTTTAGTTCTTCTTTTTCATTTTTAACATTCAAATATTCATAGAATTTGGCAATGAAGAACAAAAATGCAAGTCCAACTGCTGCATATATACAACTCCATTTTGTAGCCGCACCAATTCCAAACATAATTCCACAAAGTAATAGTGGTTTAAGCGAAGTTTTTAAGTCTGATTTTGTTTCATTCTTTTTAGTTTTTTCTATAAAATAGTCAAACATAAAATAGTACATACATAAGACAAAAAACGTTGCATATGAATCTATCGTTGCAAGTCTAGTTTGTGCAAATCTCATAAAATCAAACATTATTAAAAATGCTGTAACAAATGCAAATTTTCTGTTTTTGAATATCTTCATTCCAAATAAATACATAAGTGGAACTAAAAGCACTCCGAACAGTGTTCCCATGAATCTCCAGCCAAATGGAGTCATTCCAAATAATTGTATTCCTATTGAAATTAACGTTTTTCCAAACGGTGGATGTGTAACTTCATACAAGTCATTTCCGTTTAGTTGATCGTATGCTGTTTGTGGAAAGTACACTTCGTCAAAATATATTCCATACATATAATCAACTCTAGTTGGGACCATTTCTTGCTCATCAAATAACATTTCTGGTGTACCTACTGAATTTTTTGAAAAAGAAAATTCTTCTATTTCGAATGGTAATATCTCATATTTTTCATCTTCATCCATAGTCAAAAATGAAAGTTCATTTATTCCCCACCCTGGCTCTACACATTCTATTTTTATATATTTTGCATATATGTCAAGGTCATAATCAAGTCTCCATTCATAAAATGCCGCTTTGATTTTTTGCGTGTCTGTGCCACCATCTTCAAATTCTCCAAGTGTGATTTCTTCAGTATAATTTTCTCCATCTTCTGATGATAATATTCTATAATATCCACCTTCTACTTTATTCCCACAATGTGCTATACAGTCAATACTTACTAAATCATCAAATTTTACTGTTATATATTCGCCTTCTTCACCAGCCTTCCAATATGTTTTTGTGGCATATGTGTTTCCTAATTTGCAAAAAGAAATTATCGCACAAATTATTGTAAGAATTGCAATTATTATATAATCTTTTTTAGATAGTTTTTGATTATCTTTTAATTCTTTACCTTCTTTTTCTATTACTATATCAGCTAAAATTACTAGCAATACTACAAGTGTTGCAACTATTGTCCAAGACTTTATAGGTAATGTTTCTTTTACTATTTCATCATCATTAAATTTTTCAAATGTTATTATATCTGCATCATCTGGCACATTTTCTGTATTTACTTTTTCTAATATAAAATTATCAAAATATGCATATCCACTTGAAACTTCTGAATGTCCTCCTACGCCAAGGCTTAGGTCAAACTTATTTTGCTGTTCTTCAGTTTTTATATAAAATTCTACATTTACCCATTCATCATTTGTATCTTTGAGATTATATTTTTCGTCACAATAAAGCGCTGATACAGAAGCACCACAACCATCTTCTGATGTTTTTGCTTTTAGCATAACAGATACTTTATAATAAGAGTTTGGCGATAATTTTATTGTTTTATATACCCTCACATCATTTAAAACATCACCAGAAATCAAAAGTGATTTTCCTTCATATCCATTATTTACGATTGAAATTTTTGAGCCTTGATTGCTTAAAAAGTCCCTCTCATAATCATATGTTTGCCAAGCGCTTATTGAATCAAAATTTTCTATTATTCTTCCGCTATTTTCTAATGTATCAAACTTTTCTTCTTTCTCTGGCTTTATATTGAAGATAACCATGAGAATAAACCATATTATTAAAAAGAACGTTATGTATATTTTCTTTTTTGATTTCATTATTTTCCTCCTTTTTGGGGTTGGGTTTACTAATTATAATATTTTTTCAATTTTATTTTAGTGTACTATTATCAATTAGGATTCGTAGCGGAGCACAGCGTGCTCCATTACTAACTATAACATTTTTCCAATTTCATTTTGGTGTACTATTATCAATTAGAATTCGTAGCGGAGCACAGTGTGCTCCATTACTAACTATAACATTTTTCCAATTTCGTTTTTGTGTACTACTATCAATAATTTCTTATGGAGCACGCTGTGCTCCGCTACACTTTTTAGTGCCATTTATAAGGTTTGATGTATTTAATTAGTTATATTATTTATATAATTTTTATGTGCTACTACTAATAATTTTTTATGAAATACGCTTAAGCTCCGCCACATTAGCTTTCTTCAAAAGTTAGTTTATATTATCGTTTTTCAAATGTCATTAATTCTCTCCAAAATTCATATGTTTTTGGTGCCAAATTCTTTAAAAAGTCATATTCTGATGATAAATATGTTGCACAAAAATTTATAAATAAACTTGCTAATATTAAAAATACAATTAGCGCAAAAACTGTTTTTTTCGCCGGTATTTTTTCATAAATTATACACCATATAATCATCGCATCTATTGTAAAGAGATAGAAAAAATCTATTATGTATCTATGATGACTTCCTGCCATTATAACTGTTATAGTCGCTATAATTATACCTGTAATTGGCAAAAGCCAAAGCAAAGTTTTTAAGATCTTATCTTTTGTTTCTGTAATGCAGACTGGTAACAATGTTAAACCTATTAAAGTTAAATTCAAGAATAGTATTCCACCCACTGTTCCGCCATTATAATAATTACTTGTAAAACCTTTTGTGCCCGTGTCTAATCCTATATAAGGGAATTCTTTTTTACCACGCACTGTTTCTATAAAATATTTATACAGTCCTTTTGGTATATCTGTTATTTTTCCAACTGTTTCATTTACATTTGTTATTGTTAGCTGATATCTTGCTCCAAATTCAAAAATACTTCCAAATCTTGTGTAATTATATACCATAAGCGGAACTGCAACAATTAAATATGGTAGTACAATGCTTATTATTGCTATACCAATTTTGCTCTTGCCAACATTTTTTAATATATCTATTAAAAATGGTAACATTATGATTGAAGCAAAAACTAAATTAGGTCTACAACCAACAGCAAGCGCCATACATAAACATGATAAAAATACTTTTGTATATTTTATTTTTTCTTTGTTACAGGTTGCGTTTATTATTAAAAGCAGTCCAAGCTGTACAAAAAATAACCCAGCCATTGTTACTAGTTCGTATACCCACATTCGCCATGTTATCCACATATACGATCCAGCAATTAAGTTACTTATTATAAACATAAGCAGCATTTTAAATGGAAGATTTTTAAACCATCTTTTATAAATTTCTATTGTCAGCCTCACATTTATAATTATTGACAATAAAACAAAAATCATTGTCGCTACTTCTGTTTTTAGATATAGGCCCGTAACTAATTTATATGGAACTAATAATATTATTGCAGGAACTACGCCATAATAAACATAGTATTTTTCTTTGTAGTATGCCGTATCAAAATAATATTGTACGCCCTCTCTTGAATTAACATCGTATGGATTTTCTAAATTTTTGAGTGCTTGCGAAGGCTCTATATCAATACTAGTTTTATGATTTATTATAGCATCGACAAGATATTTATTATAAATGTCATATTTCTCTCCTGTGTACGTCCAATTAGAAATTGGCTTTGAAACTAAAAAAACTATAAAAATGGTGATTATAGATATTACTATTATTTTTTGAAGTGAATTACCGTATGGTTCGTTAAATGTTTTAGAATCACATACTATAAATATTAGTTCAATCATTACTAAAGCGATGAGAATTTTAAGCACATTTTACACTCCCTTGCTTTTTTGTTTTTTTTATAACCAATATTATTGAATATATAAACAATGCAGATGTGTACTGCTAGTAATTAGTTTTTATGGAGCACACTGTGCTCCGCTACATTATTTTTAAGTTTGATGTGTTCAATTAGTTATAGTATCATGTAGTTTTTGTTTTTATGTGTTGCTACCGATTGTTTTTTATGGAGCACAAGCTCTGCTTGAGTACTCGTTTTCAACATTTTTATTATATACCATATAACGCAAAAAAGCGACAAGACTTTTTTATCTTGCCACTTTTTCGTTATAATATTTTTAATTATTAGTGTGTTCCGATGCTTTCTAAATCATTATTGGCACGAAGTGATACATCATAAACAATTATTGGCGCATCTGTCTGTGGATATGAACTAAATGTACTTCCGTTAGGTAACTTTATTGATGCTTTTAATGCTTGTGCACCATTATTTGTTTTTTCGTTGTACATTATCGATGGTGAAACTAGATTTGTGCCATTAGGTGAGAACTGAACACCATCTGCATCTCTGCCTATGCTATATTTTAAGTAATTGTTACTTGCATTTGCACCAGTTTCTATGCTTTCAAACACTACAACTAAGTATCCTGTTTTCTTTATTTTCTGACCTCTAGAAATTTCTGCTACTGTTGCTCCTTTTTCGGCTACTATAGTACTTGCTGGTACTCTTACTTCTCCATACCATCTTCTAGAATTTTTAATAGGAGATCTTATGTAGTCATATCTGCTGTCACCGCTATATTTATATTTTGCTAGTGTCGAATTATTTTCTGTTAATATTATTTTCTTTAGACCACCTATATTTAATACTTTACTGTAATCTATATTGAGTGCTTTCGTTGATTCGGTCTTGTCCTTCATAAACGATGAATTATATTCTTCACCTTTTGTCCTGTTCACAGTCATTTTTATAACAATATCTTCATCTGCTAATTTTCTATATTTTTGATCTGTAGTTCTATAGTATAAATCCACATTATCTGTTAAATTATTTCCATTTGTATCAACATAATATATCTTAGGAGTTATATTGATTTTATTTGAAGCAGCTCCCAAAGTTTTCAAATCAAAGTATGCCGTATAGCCTAATTTAATTCCGAATTTATTTGTTGTAATCTTATTATCACCTCTTTCTCCTGTTGGTAATGAAGAAAGTGTTTCGGCATTTTTAAGCTTCCAAGTTGGATCATTTGTTGCTCTTACTTGCAAATCATATATCTTTCCTAGTATAAGTACTCCTTTGCTTTGCGTTAATACGTAGTAATCATCTGGTGTATTATATATTTTTTCTTCTGTTCGATCAGCACCACCTGTGGCAAAGTTTTCTACCCATACTTTAGATCTTATTGGATACCACATTAAATCTGTTGTTTTATCTGGATCAGCTTTACAAGTGTGACTATATGTGCTTTGTATGTCTGATGTGGTTGATACTAGAGTTGTATTGCACACACCACAATATAGCTCTACTCTTTTTACATATTTTTTTACATAATCATCAACTATACCATCATAATAATGTGTTGAGCCATTTAATTTTAAAGTCACCGTAAATTCATCATCTAATGTAACTAACTTGCATTCTGCTCTCTTTAAACTTATATCTTCTAATTGGTTCAAAGATGGAGATGTGATTGTTAGTTCATTATGTATAGGAGTTTGAACTCTCACATTATTTACATCTGGAATATCTATTTCTCTTCTTCCAACCACATGTTTTGCCTCGGTTGTTATATATGCATCATTAACAGACTTATTTGGTATTAGAGGTATTTTTTCTATTAGCAAATTATTAAATTTAGCTCTTGGATTTACTGTAACTGCATCATTGCACAAATAATTTGTTTTAGTGATTGAATGCCCGCTTAATAATGCAGGTCCATCAGGTGCTGTCTTAATATAATCTTCAGGATCAGGATTATTTCTATACATTTCAAGTTTTTGTGCAGCCACTTCTTTACTGCTAAAAGTTCCAATTGAAGTTGTGGTGACAAATCTTATTATTCGACTACTTGGATCATCAGCAGGTCCCCTACAATTTGTTTCTTTATCTAACTTTAAATCTTTTGCTTCTGTTTCTAATGCAGCAGATACTCTCCCACCAACTGCTGGATTTGTCACTATAATATTAGAGCTAGTCTCTAAAAATGAGTTTCCTATATATCTATATACGCTTATTGCATTTGCATTTTCTCCTGCGTACTTAGACAAGTTGACCTCCACGGGTCCTATGGTTTCTGTCTCATACTCACCCCAACTATAGCGAATTCCAAATTGATTTGGAGGCAACATTGAAGCACTAGACCAAACACCATCACCCGAATTCTGCCAAACGCCTCCCTTCTTGACCTCGGTATTCACTTTACGTCGTCCAGTACGGTACTCGGCATATGCGGTAAAACCTGATATTTTATATAATTTTACTCCCCAAATTTCGATGCCTTGTACATTTGCTATCCAGTTGGTATCACCAGATAGTGAAAGCGATTCACTTGTAGGTATTGGGTTACCCATTGCAACTTTAAAAGTCGGGTTTTCTATTTTAGCCACAGTGCTTACAGTTGTAGTGAAACAATCATCATTTCCAACCTTAACTAATCCAAACTTTGCCTCCGGTTTTGGTGTTGGTGTTGGCGTTGGTGTTGGAGAAATTTTACCTCCCTTCCCACCACCGCTTGGTGTTGGCGTTGGTGTTGGTGTTGGTGTTGGTGTTGGTGTCGGATGAAAATAATATACGCCATGATTTGGATCTTTGTCATCTTTATCATACCATGTATCTTTATATCTATAATATAAAGAATCTAAATCATATGCAATATTCCCCCATCCGAAATAGCCTTCGCCCTTTCCGGTTGCAATCTCATCGATTGTCCATCTATCCTTTTTTCCTGTTTTACGATCATACACATCACCTATATACTGTTGTGCTAGCATTCTACAGTCTGTTCCATTTTCAATTTTATTCGCTAGTTCTATTGCTTTTGGGTCATTCGACTCACGAAGTGTTTTTACCAGGTCCTCTCTTGATATCTCTATTTCTCCAGCTCTCAAATCTGCATCATTATATCCTTTCATTCCTCCATTGCCTTCACCTGGTGCTATATAAAGAGTAATAGGTTCACCAATGATATTTCCATCCGCATCTGTTTCAGAAACTGTATATGCTGTTCCACATTCATATGGAGGCATTTGTACAAATCTTTGTCTTGGATCCGCTGCGCCAGGTACATTTTCGTAATTGGGATCATCCATATCTCCTATAGTACCCGGATCTTTCGCAAAACATATCATGCATAATGTAATGACTACATAGCACAAAAGCATATTTTTTAATACCTTTTTCATCATTTCACCTCTTTCTTCAAATATTATTGAGCATACAATAACAATTTAGCAGCTTGTGCTCTCGTTAATGTAGCTTGTGGTCTTAATGTTCCATCTTCGAAACCATCTACTAACCCTAATTGAATACAAAATTCAAAATATCTTCTCGAGTTTTCATCTGTTATTAGTGCTTCATCAGAATATGCTTTTAACTCCTCACCTTTTTTATTCACTTCTACATTAGGATGCTTAAACGCATATAATTTCCAAAGTATTTCAACGGCTTTAGATCTTGTTATATACTTTTCCCAATCTTCATATTCATAACAATCTGATGCGATCAAAATGTGATTTGCTACTTTTGCATAAGGTGTTACCCAGTGAGTGCCTTCTGACAAATTTACATCTGTATTAACTTTTGCCATACTAGCAGTTGCCATTTTTAGAAATTCGCAAAGTTTAACCTCATTTTCTGGTTTAAATGTTCCATCTCCGTAGCCATTTATTATGCCCATTTCTTTCATTGTTTCAATATATGAAATGGCCCAATAATCATTTGTGACATCAGTAAATACAGAAGTATTGTCTTTCCTTTCGACAGAACTCGTAATTGCATCATCAATTGTAAAAACATTATCTTCTGTTTCCGCATTAGTTTTTGCAACTGGTATAAATGTAAAAATGCTTACCAACATTGCACCTGCCAATGCTTTTTTTAGTATTTTTTTCTTCATTTTTTCTCCTCCTTTTCGATAAAATTCTATCATAGGTTACACTCCATTTCATCATCTGTTACTATTTTTTAATATTTCTGTAATGTTTCTGTAACATAAAAAGCTAGTAAAGATATTTTATCCTTACTAGCTTTTGAATTATTATTACTATTCAACCTTAATTTACGGCAAATGCTTAATTATAGTATTTTATGGAGCACACTGTGCTCCGCTACATTTTTATCCATATTTGCATTTAGTGCATATTTTTTATGTCGAATAATAGTAAAACCTTATTCGTTACCATTCTGCCTTAATTTATGACAAATGCTTAATTATAGTATTTTATGGAGCACGCTGTGCTCCGCTACATTTTTGCGAAATATAATATGTTCTATATATGCTTTTTATTTTTCAAGACTAAACTGTAGGCCTTATTCATTTTTATTTATATATTTCTTTATTTGTGTTTGTGTATTTATCCATTATTATATATACTGGTCTTTCTTTTACTTCTCCATATATTTTTGCTATATATTCCGCTACTATTCCTAGTGATAGAAGTTGTATTCCCCCTATAAATGTTATTGCAACCATTATTGACGACCAACCATTTTCTACGCTTCCTAAAATCTTCATTACAATTGCGTATATCATTAAAATAAATGATATAAATGTTGTGGCTAGTCCTAGTTTAAAAATTATTCTTAGTGGCTTAGTTGAAAAGCCTACTATTCCACTTAGTGCGAGTTTTATCATTTTGCTTAATGGATATTTTGTTTTTCCGGCATATCTACTTGCTCTATCAAATTCTACCATTGTTTGATTAAAGCCCATCCACGCAAACATTCCTCTTACATATCTATCTTTTTCAGGTAGCTTTATAAATACTTCTTGCACTCTTTTGCTTATAAGCCTAAAGTCTCCTACATTCTCTGGTATTTTTATATCTGATAATTTGTTTAATATTTTGTAATATAGTTTAGCTGTTTCTCTTTTGAAGAATGTATCTTTTTTTCTGCTTTTTCTTTTTGCATATACTATGTCATAGCCTTTTTCATATTCTCTTATCATGTCAACTATGATTTCTGGTGGATCCTGTAAATCCGCATCTATTGTGATTATTGCATCTCCTGTTGCATTTTCGATTCCTGCCGTTATTGCTGCTTGATGCCCAAAGTTCCTTGAAAAGTTTATTACTTTTACATGTTCATCTTCTCTTACTATGTTTAATAATATTTCTAATGTTTTGTCTCTGCTTCCATCGTTTACTACTATTATTTCATAGTCGTATTCAATTAGTTTTGTTAGTACACTAATTGTTCTATTATAAAATTCTTTTGCCACTTCTTGTTCATTATACATTGGAACTACAATTGATATTTTTTTCATAGGTTCACCCTCTTTGTTATAGGTTAGATTTATTTTGGTTTTTTATTTTTATGGAGCACGCTTAAGCTTAAGCTACATTGTTTTGCATTATTATTAAGTTTGAGATGTTCAATTAGTTGTAGTATCATATAGTTTTTGTTTTTATGTGTTACTACCAATTAGTTTTTATGGAGCACACTTAAGCTTAAGCTACATTATTTTACATTATTTTTAAGTTTGATGTGTTCAATTAGTTATTATAATATTTGTCACAATCTACTCTTTCATAATCAATTATAACACAATTTTTTGCTATTTTTACAAGTATATATTGGATATGATTATTATTTAATTTATTGTGAATGCAAAACTATATAAGCTTTATATATCTATTCTTTTACGTTTTCTTCGCCAGCAAGTTTTTTTAATTTATCTAGTATTTTTTTATTTAAAAATACATTTAATGTTTTGCTTACTTCTTTATTTACTATTTCTATTTGTGCATTTGTTTTTTGATTTCCTATTAGTTTTATGAAGTTTCTAAGTTCTGTTTTTCCCTCTTCACTTAAGTTTTCCGAAATGTTTACTATTATTTTTTTAGTTTCTTTTTGAGGTACTTCTTCTGTTTGCTTCTGTGCTTCGTATGTTTCTATTTTTAAAACTACTACTGATAATTCATCTTCTCGCACATTTATTTTTCCATCTACTTTCACTATGTTGTCTTCAAATATCACATTTTTATATCCCGCATATGTTTTTGGAAATACTATTGTTTCTATTGTGCCCTCTAAATCTTCTATGCTGACAAATGCCATTATCTCATTGTTTTTAGTTATCTTTGTTTTTACACCTGATATTATTCCTATAAATTTTACTTGTTTTCCATCTAGTGTCTGATTTGTAATGCTTTCTTTTTCTCCATTTTCATCTACTTCTATCGGTAATAAATCTGTGCTTTTTATATTTGATATTTTTTCTATATCATTTATTAAACTATCTAGTGGATGACCTGAAACATATAATCCTAGCACTTCTTTTTCCATTGATAACAAATATTTTTTGTCTAATTCTTTTTGTGGAACAAGTCTATATAATGTTTCGCTTTTCACTGTATCTTCGCCTGTATCAAACATATTTAGTTGTCCACTTAAGGCTCTTCTATTATCACTGCTTATCGTGTCTATAACATTTTCATAAGACTGCAAAAGTGTATTTCTATTTGCTTCTAGTTTATCAAATGCACCTGCTTTTATCATACTTTCAATACATTTTTTATTAACATCTTCTGATGCAATTCGTTTGCAAAAGTCAATAAAATTTGTATAAGGTCCATTTAATTCTCTTTCTTTTGTTATGTTTTCAACGGCCGCATCGCCTACATTTTTTATAGCTGAAAGTCCAAAGATTATACTATCGCCATCTACTGTGAATTTACTATAACTTTTATTTATATCCGGTCTTTCTATTTTTATATTTAATCTTTTACACTCGTTTATATACACAGATATTTTGTTCATTGTTGTAATGAAACTATTTAGCATAGCAGCAAAAAATTCTGTTGGATAATATGCCTTTAAATATGCAGTATAGTAAGCAACAACAGCATAACATGCTGCATGAGATTTGTTGAATGCGTATTTTGCGAACTCTGCCATCTCATCGAATATTTTATTTGCAGATTTTTCATCTACTCCATTTCGTATAGCTCCAGGAATTACTACATTTCCCTCTTCATCTTCCTTTCCATAAATGAAGTTTTTTCTTTCCTCTGCCATTACATCTAGTTTTTTCTTTCCCATTGCACGTCTAACTAAGTCGGCCCTTCCTAATGAGTATCCACCTATGTCTCTAACTATCTGCATGACTTGCTCTTGATACACCATGCAACCATATGTTACATTTAGTATTGGCTCTAGTGCCGGATGTGTATATTCTGTTTCTTTTGGATTTCTTTTTCCTTTTATATATCTTGGTATTTGATCCATTGGACCTGGTCTATAAAGCGATACACCAGCTATCAAGTCTTCTAAGCAGTCTGGTTTTAGCTCCTTCATAAAGCTTGTCATTCCTGCACTTTCAAACTGAAATATTCCTATTGTATTTCCATCTGCCCAAAGCTTATATACTTTTGGATCATTCATATCTTTATCGTAAACAACATCTACTTTTCTATTTTTCTTTACTAAATCTACGGCATCTTTTATTACTGTAAGAGTTCTAAGTCCTAAGAAGTCCATTTTCAAAAGCCCAAGCTCTTCTAGTACTGTCATTGTATATTGTGTTGAAATTATGTTATCGTTTTTATAAAGTGGCACATATGTATCAACTGGGGCTTTTGTGATTACAACTCCTGCTGCATGTGTTGAAGCATGTCTTGGCAGTCCCTCTAATTTTCTTGAAATATCGATTACTTCTTTTGTTTCATCATCTGTCTCATACATTTCTTTTAGTTCTGGGTTCATTTCAATTGCTTTATCTAGTGTCATATGAAGTTCCATTGGCACCATTTTAGAAATTGTATCAGCCTTGTTATATGGAATATTCAAAACTCTTGCAACATCTCTTATAACACCACGAGCTGCCATGGTTCCAAATGTTATTATTTGTGCAACATGGTCATCTCCATATTTTCTGCAGACATAATCAATAACTTCGCTTCTTCTTTCATAGCAAAAGTCTACATCAAAATCCGGCATGCTAACTCTTTCTGGATTTAGAAAACGCTCAAATATTAAGCTATATTTTATCGGATCAATGTCTGTTATAGTCATGCAATATGCTGCTAAGCTTCCAGCTCCACTTCCACGACCTGGGCCAACTGGTATTCCTACACTTTTGGCATATCTTATAAAATCTGCAACTATTAAATAGTAATCAACATATCCCATCTTTTTAACTACTGATAATTCATAAACAAGCCTTTCATAAAGTTTAGGCTCTAATTTCTCTATCTTTTCTTCATCATTATACTCTGCATCAATGTTATATCTTGAGACTAAACCTTTAAAACACTCTTGCTTCAAATATTCGTAGTGGTCCATATTATTTGGCGTATCATAATTTGGAAGAATCGTGTGTCCAAATTCAAATGTAACATTGCATTTATTTGCAATTTCCACCGTGTTTTCTAACACTTCTGGCATATTCTTAAAATTATCATACATCTCATCTATAGATTTTATGTAGAATTCATCTGTACCAAATCTCATTCTGTCTTCATCTATCATCTTCTTGCCTGTTTGAACGCAAAGTAGAACTTCATGACTATAACTATCTTCTCTATTTAAATAATGGGCGTCGTTTGTTGCGATAATCTTTACGCCAAGTTCACGTGCAAGTTTTATAAGCCTTTGATTTGCAAGAACTTGAACATCTAAGCCATTATGTTGAAGCTCGATATAAAAATCATCTTTGCCAAATATATCAATATACTCGCTTGCAACTTTTCTGGCTTTGTCAAATTCATCATTTATTAAAGCTTGACTCACAAAACCTGCAATACAGGCACTCGTGCAAATAAGTCCTTTACTATATTTTCTTAAAATCTCTATGTCAACACGCGGTTTATAATAATACCCTTCAGTAAAAGAAAGTGATACAAGTTTAATAAGATTTTTGTATCCCTCGTTATCTTTAGCAAGTAATATTAAATGACCATACTTATCATCTATTCCTGTCTCTTTATCTAGCCTACTTCTAGGAGCTACATAAACTTCGCAACCTATAATTGGTTTAATATCATTCTTTACACATTCTTTATAAAATTCAACAGCACCGTACATAACACCATGATCGGTTATTGCACAGGCTTTCATTCCTAAGTCTTTAATCTTTTTAACTAAATCTTTAATTCTATTTGCACCATCTAACAAACTGTACTCTGTATGCACATGCAAATGAACAAAATCCCTATCCATAAAATCACCTTATAGGGATTATATACTAAAACAAAATAATGCACAATGGGAAATTATAGGCTTTCTGACCTATGTTTAGAAATATTTGATTATTAGATTATAAAATGATATACTTGTCTTGTTAATTTTTTATTAGTCTAAATTAACTATCATAAAATTAACATTAGAGCTTAGAATAAGCTATATTAAGAAATTTAAGGAGGATTTTATTATGAAAAAATTATTGCCATTTTTAATTATGTTTTTGATTATTTTTTATGGTTTGCCATTGTTTATAAAAATTTCATTTCTTTCACTTGGCGTTTTACCAGTTGCCGTATTACTTATCTCTATGTTTTATGGAATTTTTAACGGTTTTAGCTTTTTGCTATCTTTTATTTGTGCTGTGCTATTTATTCCATCATTATTTATTACAAGCATAGCTTCAGGGGTTTTAGGCATAGTTTATGTTGTAGTATTCTTTATTACATCTTTACTTGGAAATTTACTTGGACTTATGTTTAGAAAAAAGAGATAAAAAAATTACTATTTAGACTTAATTTATAACAAAGCTGAATTATGATGTTTTTATGGAGCACACTGTGCTCCGCTACATTTTTATAGCACACATTTACATTTGATATATACTTTTTATTTTGAAGACTGAATAGTAACATAAAAATGCATTTAGCCACCTTTATTTTAAGGTGGCCTTGTTTTTTGTGTTTTTAGTTCTATGCCACTTCGGACTTACCTCTGCGCTAGAACTTTTATTACAACAAGATATTATTTTATATCTTATTTGCGTATTTAATCATATTTGCTAAATTTGGTTTTTTAGGTTTTATTTTATTTAGAATGTTCTTAATTGGTTATTTTTTTAACCCGCGTCGTTATCTATCATGCACGCTACTTGTTTTTAGCTTTTGCCATTACAAGAGCCTACCGATAATAACAATCTTTTAATTGCATTTTAATTTTTTGACCTTTTCAAATTTTACAAATGCTTTTAAATAACTATCCTGCTTTGTTAATTTATTTAGCATGTCTCGAACTAAAAATTATTTTACTCGTTTTTGCATTTATAATTTAGCAAAATTTCTTTTGCCATAATTATTTTACCATTAACGATTTTTCTATGCAATATTTTAATGCAAAAAATTTGTTACTATTCAGACTTAATTTATAACAACTGCTAAATAGTAGTATTTTTATGGAGCACACCTAAGCTCCTCTACATTTTTATAGCACACATCCACATTTGATATATACTTTTTATTTTGAAGATTGAATAGTAACAAAAATTTCATAAGAATTTAATCTTATGAAATTTTTATTTGTTAATAAAACGCTTCAAATTATTTTGCACGCTCGTTATCGTAGCACTATTGTTGCCACAATAAATAGTATCGGAAATATCGGTGAAACAGCTTGCAGTATTTCCTCTCTACTAAAATAGTGAAATGAGCCAATCAGAGGAACTACTGATATTACTAAGGCTAACAAACAAATTGTTATTATCGTTATTTCCATTATTCCACTTGGCAAAGCAACATATAAAAATGCAAGGCTTATACCAATTGGTGCTGCATACACGGTTTTCATGATGTTTTCACATATAAAAAACAAACAACCGAACATGCATATAAGGCTATAGACAAATAAAGTTTGCACGATTATGTTTCCATTACATATGTCATTTGCAATATAAAGAATTATTGAAGTGATACAGAATGTTACCGATGAAGCTTCTTTAAATATCACCACTGGTGCTAAGATAAAAAACATCGCCTTGCTATATTCGGTGATAATTGCACGTTTTGCACACCGTAGATAGATGAAAAGTGCAACTACAAAATAAAGCAATAGTCCAAGCCATAATGCCCGTATCAGCATAATAGTTCCTCCTTAATTATATTGATAAACTATTTAGAAATATATGAATTACACCCAAATTATATATGCATAATTTTTTAAAGTCAAGTATATAGCATCGACCATTTTTTACATTTCACAATTATTAGAAATATAAAATGTTCGCTTGAAAATACAATGATTTTGTGGTATCCTTTTCAAAGATAAAGGAATAAGCAGAGCGGTTGACCATCTTTTTTACTCATTTGGAAATCCTCCTTATGGAAAGGAGATGGTTGCATATGGTGCAAAACGATTACATACTTGATGTATTGTTTATAATACTGTTAGCAATTGTCTTGAAAAAGTCACTTTTTAAGACAAAAAAATAATCACTCTGTTTCTGAATCACAAGTGATTATTTAACATCACAAAGGTCAGCCGCTTATGCGGACTTCCTTTATCTTTTTTTATTTTAATACATTTTATGGGATAAGTCAATAAAATATGCTTAAAAAGTGCAACTTATTGCAGATATGGTGTTACTGTTCAGCCTTAAGGGAAATAAGCATTAACTAGTAATGTTTTTATGGAGCACACTGTGCTCCGCTACTTTTTTATAGCACACATTTAGATTTGATATATACTTTTATTTTGAAGACTGAATAGTAAAGATATGTTTACTGTTCAGCCTTAAGGTAAATAAGCATTAACTAGTAATGTTTTTTATGGAGTACACTTAAGCTTAAGCTATTTTCTTGGTAGCATATTTTATAAAGTAAATACATCATTATAATACTATCTTAAATACAAATTTCAACACTAAAAGTAGTATTACTCCTGGAATACCAAATATTCCAACAATTGCAGCTGATAACCATGTTATTGCAATTCCTAGTCCAAATATATTAAGTACCCACAAGATGACTGCACCTACTAGCGCATTGATTAAAAATCCAACTATTACTTTTGTGCTTTTATGTAATAGCTTAAAGAATAATACTATTACAAAAAGTGCTATTAAAAAACTTACCATTGAAATTAGTTCCATATTTTATCCTCCTCTTTTTCATAAAGATTATATCATATAATTTTTATTTTTTTAAATATTCTTCTACAAGTTCTTTTATACTTTTTGTCGTTCTTAATCTATTTCTGTCTATCCTTGTTGGCTGAATTTCTATGCCATAATCTTCTAATGTTGTGAATAGTTCTATCATGGCAAATGAATCTAACAATCCATTTTCTATCAAATCAAATTCTGGGTTATATACATTTTCATCTTCACATATTTCGTATAATATTTTTTCTATATCTATCATAATTCTTTTAACTTCTTTCTATCGTATTTTCCATTATTATTTACTGGGATTTTCTCTAGTATTTCTATTGTTTTAGGCATCATGTACTCTGGCAACACTTCTTTTAATTTTTGTTTTACATATGGTATATCAATATTTTTATCTACTACAATATATGCTTTTATAAGTTTTACTGTTATTTTGTCTTCTTTTAATTTTGCTACTACAACTGCTTCTTTTACGCCATCTATTTTTAATAAATTATTTTCTATATCTCCAAGCTCAATTCTATATCCTTTATATTTTATCTGATTGTCTTTTCTTCCTTTGCAATATAGCAAATCATTTTCGATATATCCTAAGTCTCCTGTTTTGTAGCAATTTACACCATCTTCTTTATAATATCCACCTTCAATCGCTCCTAAATAACCGCCAAATACACTTGCACCCTTTAATATGATTTCGTTATCTTCTATTTCTATCTTTGTAGCTGCTGTACTTAATATTCCGTACAGGCAAATATTCTTTTTCTAGCATTTTATCATCTACTACAACTGCACTTACTGCAGATGTTGCTTCTGTTGGTCCATAAGCATTTATAATTTTTATTTTTTCAAATCTTTCTCTTATTTTCTTCACAGTTTGTACTTCTAGAGTTTCACCACAGAAATATATACATTTTAGACTAGGTAAATTTTTAGAATTGAAACTATTATCTAATAATAAAAGTTTTATAAATGTTGGCGTTACTACCATTAAGTTTATGTTTTCGCATTTTATTATTTCTAGTATTTTTTCATAATTATCTGTATTTTCTAATCCCACTAAAGTGTGACCATTAAATAAAGTATAGTATATATCTGCTACACTTAAATCAAAACTAAAATTGGCTTGATTTAATACTGTTATATTTTCATTTTCTTTTAAGCCATCTAAATTACTTATCCATCTTATGAAATTTTCCAAATTCGAATATGATATCGGCACACCCTTTGGTGCACCAGTGCTACCAGATGTAAAAATTATGTATGCTATCTCATTTTTATTTTCGTTTTTCTTTGTGATACTATTATACTTTTGGTTGATTTCTTCAATACTTAAACATTCAATAGTGTTTATTTCTATTTCTTCATTTTTTATTATTAAATTTGCATTTGATAATTTTATAATCTCGCCAATTCTTTCTTTTGGCATATATGTGTCTACTGGCACATATGCTCTTTTTGCAATTAAACATGCTACTATTGAAACAAGCATATTTATTTGTTTGTGCCCATATATTATAACTGGCGATATTCCTTGATTTTCTAGTGATTTTGCCAATTCTTCAGCTCTTTTTAATAATTCACCATATGTTATCTCATCATTTTCTATTTTGTATACTATTTTTTCTTTATTCTTCTTTGCTATTTGTAGTAGTTTCTCTATCATTATCATCATTCCTTATTTGTTCTTTTGGTATCAAGCTATAATCATACAATACTGCTGAATGATTGTTTAATATCAATTCTTTATAAAGTTCCTCATTTGTTAGTCTATCTGTGACTATTCTATAAACCTCAGATATCCTGTAATATTTATCTCCCTCTTTTTTAAAATGATGATTTTCTTCAACTAGTTTATATCTACAAGGAAATGCTCTTTCGCTTCTAAGTTCTCCACAAAGTTCTCCATTTTCTACCCATAACAAAAGTTGCACATCTTGATCCGTAGTATTTTTAAATCTATAGTCTGCATTGTTATACCATACTGATGTACCTGTTCCAAAAGGCACTCTTCTTCTTTCATCAGGAAATAATGCATCTGAATGATGATGTAGCTCTGTAACTTCTAATGGACTATTTAGTACTAGGTAATGCACCATGTTTGCTAATTGACAAATACCTCCACCATAGCCCTTTCCTAAACCACTTCGTGAGATGATTAACCCCTCTTTATATCCATATTTCTTTTTTGATGGACCCATAAGCTTCCAAAATGAAAAAGTTTCACCCGGATGAATTATTAACCCATTTAACTTTGTGCATCCTATCATTATATTTGTGACTTTATTTTCTTGAAGCCTTATATCTACCCCATGAAGTTTTCTTATCAAAATAGATGTATGACTTTTTACTATGTTTGGTAATTCTTCTTCACTTTTATCTCTTGCAAACTTTTCTTTACTAAAAAAGTCCTTAATATTTCTTAAAAGTATCTCTTTCTTCTCTGATATTTTATAACAAGTCGGACTTATATCACAAAATAATTTTCTAGGCATTCTGCTTCTTCTCCCTTACTTTTTCTATTATTTTATTATACACATTTTCAACCATCCATTTTTCTTCTGACATATTTGGTACATCTTCAAATTTTACCCATTTAACTCCACTGTTTTCGTCTTCTTTTATTTTTAGCACTTCGGTCTCATCTACTTCTAGCAAGTATGTAAGGTTTAAATGTAAGTGTGATGAAACATATTTACCTCTTTTTATATGACCATCTACTGTTAATACTTCAAGTGAAAATATATCTTCTGTAACTGGTTTTACATTTTTAACTCCAGTCTCTTCTTTTACTTCTCTTATTGCTGTTTGCAATAAGTCTGTTTCACCATCAGCATGTCCACCAGTCCAAGCCCATGATTTATATATGTTATGATAAATCATTAACACCTTTGTTCTTTCTTTGTTTACTACCCATGCTGAAGCTGTGAAGTGTCCGAATACATTTTCTCTAGTTAATGAGTTATCAAATGTTTCGATAAATTTAAGCATTGATTCTTTGTCTCTTTCTTCTTGTTCATTATATGGAATATATTTTTCTATTTGTTCTTTAAAATACATTTTTTTCTCCCCTTTTATGATTGTGTTTACTAATTTTATGGAGCACACTGTGCTCCGCTACAATTTTTGCGAATGTTTTATATTTTTTCATAAATTATCTTAGACTACCTATGGCTGTGTTTACTAATTATAATATTTTTCGACTTTATTTTAGTGTACTGTCATCAATTGTTTTTTATGGAGCACACTGTGCTCCGCTACAATTTTTGCGGATGTTTTATATTTTTTCATAAATTATCTTAGACTACCTATGGCTGTGTTTACTAATTATAATATTTTTCGACTTTATTTTAGTGTACTGTCATCAATTGTTTTTTATGGAGCACACTGTGCTCCGCTACAATTTTTGCGAATGTTTTATATTTTTTTCATAAATTAGTTTAGGCCGCCTATATTGATACGTTTTGAACAATCATCTCAAAATTTATATAAAATGAAATTAGTGTTACTAGCAAATATATTCCCCATATTGCAAAAAATATTTTTCTTTTATTTTTCATCCATATCGGTATTATAAGTGTAGGAACTATAGGAAGTGCAAGTATTGTTAAAAATACACTAGTATCACTTGTTGAACCAAGAAGCATTACGTATGCTAAATAAAAAAACGATATGAATGCTACTAATATTGTAAATATAATTTTTACTCCTATTCCTGATTTTATTTTTTCATTCTCCATAGATTTCCTCCTTACATTTTCTTTTTTTGCATATGATATGCTATTTTTTCTTTTATTGCATCTGGGCAAATTTCAGAAAAAGCTTTTGCAAGTTTTATTGTAATTCCAGGAAGTATTATAAGTTTGCCTTTTAGCATATTTTCAATTGCATAATTTGCCACATACTCACTCGACTTACCACGCAAATTAAATTTAACTCCTGCAACATTATTAAAATTTGTATCTACTGGACCTGGGCAAAGTATGCTTATTTTTACATTTGATTTTTCTTTTTTTAATTCTCTATTTATGGCTCTTGAAAGTGACACAACATAGTTTTTGGTTGCGTAGTATGTTGCCATAAGTGGCCCTGGCATAAAACCAGCAATCGAGGCTACGTTTAATATGTGTCCTGCATTCTTGGCAATCATATCTTTTAAATATAATTTTGTTAATACATGCACTGCTGTCACATTTGTGTTTATCATATTTACTTCTTTTTCTAAATCGGTTTCTGTAAATCTTCCAAATGTTCCAAAACCTGCATTGTTAATTAAGATATCCACATCTTTAACATCTTCATATAACTTATATAAATTTTCTTTTATAGCCAAATCTACTGAATATGTGTTTATTTTTATATTAACCTTTTCTCTTTCTAGTTCAGCTTTTATTTTATCTAATCCTTCTTGATTTCTTGCAACTAAAGCTAAATCATACCCTTTACTTGCCAAAATGCGTGCCATGTCTCTTCCAATTCCTGAAGATGCACCTGTTATTAGTGCAAGCATTAAACATACCTCCTCATCTCATTTATGGAGCACACTTAAGTCACTTTCGAATTATTGATTTTCAAAAGTTAATTTATGCCACCATTTATTCTTTCGCTCATAAGCTTTGTATAGCAACTGCTACAAACAGGAATATACTCACTATCGCCTATTAAAATGTCTTCACTTTTTTCTGTCTTGCAAAAACTATATATGGCATTGTCTGAATGACAACATTCACAAATTGAAGTTAGCATTTGAACATTATCAGAGTTGCACAACAATTCACCCATTTTGCCAAATGGTTTTTTCTCCGCTGTCAAATTAAGTCCTGCCACAAAGAATTTTTTGCCCTCACTTGCTAGCTTTTGAATAACTCCTACATCGCCATTTAGAAATTGAAACTCATCTATCATGTAAACATCTGCATCATATTTCTCAATATCTTCGATATTTTCAATATTTATTGCAGGAAATTTGTTACCGTTCCTGTCCATAACATCTGTATCAGAAAATCTATCATCCATCAAAGGTTTAAAAAACTTGACATTTTTACCTGCAACTTTTTGTCTTGCCGCCTCTGTTATCAATCTTTGACTTTTTCCACATTTCATTGGTCCCGAAAAAACATTTATATTTCCCATACTTTTCCCTCACTTTTAATATATTCCATCTTCATTTGTTATTGCTTTCTCGTTTATTATATCGCAATTTATTTGAGTAATTCAAGTGTATATGCAAAAAGAGAAATTGTAGCTTAAAATGCCTAGTTCATAGGCACTTAAAGCTACAATCTCTCTTTATATTCTTATTGCAAGGCTTTTTTTAAGACATCTATATTTCTTTCCATAAGCGTTACCCAAGTTTCTCCATTTTCAAAGTCATCTTTTTCAACATTATGTAATGTTTGAATTTTCATTGCAGTACATCCGTTGCCAACTTCACTTGCTATTGTACTCGCTACTTTTCCAGTATTTAGTTCTATATAAAGTATTACTGGGATTTTTTCTTCTTTTGCAACACTTATAAGATATGCAATCGTTTTTCCGCTTGGTTCCGCATCAGTGCTACAGCCACTAAAAGCTGCACTTACTTTCAATCCATAATAGTCTATAAAGTACTGCATCGGCATTTTGTCTCCAAAAAGCAATCTATCTCTCACTTTATTATCTACAATGTCTTTTATTTCATTATCTACTCTTTCAATTTCTTTTATGTATTTCTCTGCATTTAAAGTATAGATTTCTTCATTTTTGTTATCTATTTTTATCATTTCATTGCAAAGAGATTTCACCATTAGTTTTGCATTTTTAGGAGATGTCCATATATGTTCATCAAAAGCTCCCTCTTCATGTTCATGCTCTTCTTCGTGTTCTTCAACTCCATCAATCTCTTTTTCCTCTACTAACTCTACATCGTTTGCAATGCAAAAAGGATTTAATTTTCCTTTATCCATTGATTCTAGCACTTTAAGTGACCATTCTTCCATTTTTCCGCCTATATACACAAATAAGTCTGCATTTTGTATGTCTATTAAATCCTGTGCTGTTGGCTCATAACTATGTGAATCTTTACCTGGACCAAGTATGAATTTTAATTCTACATTTTTAGTATCACCCACTATTGCTCTTAAAAAATCATAACTTGCAAAATTACTTACCACAACTTTTATGTTATCTTCATTTTCTATACTTTCATTGTCTTTTCTTACATTTAAAATTACATATAAACTTGCAAAAATTACAATAAAAAGTAGTATACACCACATTATTTTTTTCTTGTTCATCTTTTCCTCCGATGTTTTTGTTATATTTACGCATTCATTATTTGCAAAACTTCATCTTTAGTTAAATATCTCCATTTTCCTTTTTCTACACCCTCACAAGTAAGATTACCTACGCCCTCTCTTTTTAGTGCAATCACCGAAAGTCCGATAGCCTCACACATTTTTCTTACTTGCCTATTTCGACCCTCATGTATTTGTATCCATATTCTTGCTATATCATTTGTATTATCTTTTAATAATAATTCTACTTTTGCTGGAGATGTAACATAGTCCTCTATCTTAACTCCATGCCTTAATTTTTCTAAATCTTTCTCACTTGGAATTCCTCTAGTTTTTACTATATATGTTTTAGTGGTTTCATGTTTTGGGTGCGTTACTTTATATATAAAATCTCCATCATTAGAAAGAAGTAACAGTCCCGATGTAAACATATCTAATCTTCCAACTGGTACAACTTTTTCACTAACACCATCTAATAATTCCATTACTGTTTTTCTCTCCCTGTCATCTGTAACTGTTGTTACATATCCAACTGGTTTATTTAAAAGTATATATACTTTATTTTCTTTTTCGACTTTTTTCCCGTTTAATAAAACTATATCTTTTCCTGGAGTTATTTTTGTTCCAAGTTCTGTTACTGTTTTTCCATTTACTTTTACATATCCGAAGTGTTATATACTCTTCGCATTTTCTTCTCGAAGCAGCACCACACTCTGCTAAATATTTTTGTAATCTTTCTTCTTCCATTGATTTTTCCTTTCAATTTTAGTTACTATCAAGCCTTAATTTTTATGAAGTACATTTTTAACATGATTCAATGCATACTTTTTATCATCAAAGTTTAAATAGTAGCAATTTTTATATAATTTCAAATATTTTTTGCATTATATCCTTATATTTTTCACATAATAATTATATGCTTCATAATATATCTTAGATTTCCTTTTTCCATATTCCTAGCTAGGTCTATGGTTTATATAGATTGTCAAGCTTAAATGATGAACTATGGCATTGTTTGAGCTTGATGCTATTTTACCTTAGTTATTTCTTCATAAAGTTTTGCATACTCTTTTGCTGAAGTCTTCCATGAGAAGTCTTCTTTCATTACTTTTTTCACTAATTCATTCCACTCTTCTTTATTTTTATATGTGCTAAGCGCCATCTTTGTAACTTCTACTAAGTCATCTACTTTGCTTCCCCAAAATGTAAATCCATTTCCGCTTTCTTTATTTCCTGCATAACCTATTATTGTATCTTTAAGGCCTCCTGTGCTTCTTGCTATTGGGATTGTACCATATCTAAAACTTATTAGTTGTGATAAACCACATGGTTCAAAAAGTGATGGCATTAAAAACATATCACTTCCTGCATAGATTCGCTTTGCAAGCTCTCCATCAAAAATGTTATTTACAGAAACTTTTTTAGGATATTTTTCTTTTAGGTATTCTAATCTATGTACGTAATGTATTTCTCCCATTCCAAGTACCACTAATTGAATGTCTTCGTTTTGTAGTAGTGTGTTCATACCTTCTATTAAAATATCAAATCCCTTGTGTTGAACTATTCTTGAGATGACAGCAAGAACGGGCACATCTTTTTTGGGTAATTTAAGTTCTTTTTGTAGTGCCTTTTTGTTTTCTTTTTTTAGTTCAGGATTTTTGGCACTGTAATTTTTATACAGTGTTTTATCTTTTTCTGGATTAAATTCTTCGTAGTCTATCCCATTAACAATTCCTATTAGTTTTCCATCTTCATGTTTTTTTCTCAAAAGACCGTCATATCCAAATCCATATTTTGGGGTTTGTATTTCTTCTGCATATGTTTTGCTTACAGTTGTAATCATATCAGAATATACTATACCTGCCTTTGTAAAACTTATATCTCCATAAAATTCAAATTTATCAATTGTAAAGTATGAATCATCTAAATCAAAGTGATATAAATTACCATGATTAAATCTACCATTGTATTCTAAGTTATGTATCGTGTATATTATTTTTGCAGTTGTATTTTTTAGCTTTTCTCTTACCAATAGTGCTATTGGGCCAGATTGCCAATCATTTAAATGTATTATATCCGGATTATAGCTTCTTATAAATTCTGTAACTGCTTTATCGAAAAAGGCATATCTTTCTGCTTCATCTGGATGACAATACATTCCGTCTCTATCAAAATATGTTATATTATCTACAAAAAAAGTTATTAGCCTTTTATTTCCTACAGTTTGCTCATTTTTTCTTATAATGCAATTTTCTTTCTTGCCTTGCATATATATCGAAAAATCTGTAACATACTCCATTTCGCAGTTTATTTCTCTATATTTTGGCATTATGACTGATATATCATAACCCATTTTTAAAAGCTCTTTTGGAAGCGAACCTGCGACATCTGCAAGGCCTCCAGATTTAGCATATGGTGAAACTTCTGATGAAACAAAAAGTATTTTTTTCATTTGTAACCCTCCTATGTATATTTTGGTTGTGTTCATTTTTTATGGAGCACACTTAAGCTACATAATTGCATTTAAATTAGTATAGCTATGATTTATTTTCTATGGAGCACACTGTGCTCCGCTACATGATTTCAGCATGCTTTATATTTTTAATAAGTTAATTTATTTCCTCTAGACTTTCAATAACCTCATTAAATTCTTTTGGAGGTTCTGCACTAAATTCCATGTATTCATTTTTAGTTGGATGCATAAAACCTAATGTTTTTGCATGTAACATTTGACTAGTAACCCCAAAAGGATTTTTACCATTTGAATATAATGTATCTCCCACAATTGGGTAACCTATATGTGACATATGAACTCTTATTTGATGTGTTCTTCCTGTTTTTAGTTCTACTTCTATAAGCGTATATCCCTCTTTAAATCTTTTTAAAACTTTAAAGTTGGTATGTGCTTCTCTGCCATCTTTTACAACAGCCATTTTCTTTCTATCTACAGGATGTCTTCCAATTGGCATATTTATAACTCCATTGTCTTCTTTTATAATTCCTTTTACTAGTGCTACATATATTTTCTTTGTTGTCCTATTTTGAATTTGTGCTGCTATATTTCTATGTGCATTGTTGTTCTTGGCTATTACAAGCACACCAGTTGTGTCCTTATCTAATCTATGTACTATTCCTGGTCTAAACTCACCATTTATGCTAGATAGCTTTGTTTTTCCAAGCAATGCATTTACTAATGTTCCGTTTTTATTGCCTACCGCTGGATGAACGACCATGTTTTTAGGTTTATTTACAACGATTATATCATCATCTTCATAAATTATATCTATTGGAATATCTTCTGCTACAAGCGCATCATTGTTTTCTCTTTCAATGTTTACTGGTATTTGTATTTCTTGGCCAGTCTTTACTTTTTCTGATGTTTTAACTTTTTTACCATCTACTAATATTTTTCCTTCTTTTATTAAAATTTGTGCTTGGCTTCTTGATATTTCTTTATTTAACATTGGCACTACCGCATCTATTCTCATACCATTATAATTCTCTTCTATCTTCATTTCTACCTCTTCCATTTTTAAGTTCATATAAGCCCTCTATTAGTAGCATAATTGCACCAAGTACAATTATGAAGTCTGCAAAATTGCAGACACCAAAAGGCTTTATATAGACATAATCAATAACATATCCTCTATATAATCTGTCTATTAAATTTCCGATTCCTCCTGCTAATATCATCTGATATGCCTTACGCTTTTTAGAATATTTTTCTGTTCCGAAAAAACACTAAAATACCAAGAGAAATAATTATAACAGTAGCGACTATGCTTAGCATATCATTTGAACCGTGGAGCAATTCCAAAAACTGTTCCAGTATTTTCTGTATAAACTATTCTTAATATTTTAGGTATTAAAACTTTTATTGGCTTATATTTTGTAATGTAATATTTTATAACTTGATCAATTATAATAAAAAGTACGCAAAACATTTACCCCTACTCCTTTTTGTTAACATTCATTTAATATTATACTAAGAATTTTATACCTTTACAAGAAAAAAGTAAACTTGACACTGTTTATTTGTTATAGTTATAATCTTTTTTGGTAAGGAGTGTGATTATATGGAAAAAAAATATGATTTAATTATTATTGGTGCTGGGCCAAGTGGAATTTTTCTAGCATATGAGCTACTAAAATTAGGCTCAAATAAAAGAATTTTAATGATAGAACAAGGCAAAAAGGTAGAAGACCGTTTTTGTCCTATCGAAAAAACCGGCAAATGCATTAAATGTAAGCCACTTTGCCATATTACAAACGGTTTTTCAGGTGCTGGCGCTTTTTCTGATGGCAAACTTAGTCTATACAATCCTGAAGACACAGAGATTCATGTTGGCGGTAATCTTCATGAATACTTAGGAATCGAAAAGACAAAGAAACTAATAGATTACACAGATAATATTTATTTAGAGTTTGGTGCAGACCCTAAAATTGAAGGTACAGAGTTTAAAGATGAAGTTAAAAAGATAAAAGAAACAGCTGCAAAAGAAGATTTAGTTTTATATGATGTGCCTGTAAGGCATTTAGGAACAGAAAAAGCTCATGAACTTTACGGCAAACTTGAAAAATATCTTTTAGAAAATGGCATTGAAATAAGATTTGGCACAGTCGTTGCTGATCTAATTGTTAATAACAATATTGCAAAAGGTGTTAAAGTAAAACCTGCTAAATATGTTGAAGATACAGAATATAGCGACTTAGAAGAAATATATGCAGACACAGTTGTAATCGGCGTTGGCAGAAAAGGTGCTAATTGGCTTTCTAATATGTGTACAAAACACAATATCGAAAGTCGCGCGGGAATTGTTGATATAGGAGTTAGATATGAGCTTCCAGATAAATTTATGAAAGATATAAACAAATATATGTATGAGGCAAAATTTATAGGTCGCCCTGCGCCTTACAAAGATAAAGTCAGAACATTTTGTCAAAACCCTAGTGGATTTGTTTCAAGCGAGGTTTATGACAAGAATATAACACTAGTAAATGGTCATTCATATAAGGATAGAAAAAGTACAAACACAAACTTAGCACTTCTTTGCTCTCATCACTTTAATTATCCATTTAATCAACCAATTGAGTATGGCAGAAATGTTGCCGAAAATTCTAATCAACTTGGAAATGGAAATATTTTAGTTCAAAGACTTGGCGATATTTTAAATGGCAAAAGAACATGGGAGCCAGAATTAAAAGAAAACAGCGTCGTACCAACTTTAAAATCTGCCGTTGCAGGAGATATTACCTATGCCCTTGGGTATAGAACAATGACAAATATTTTGAACTTTATAAAAGCCTTAGATAAAGTTATACCAGGTTTTGCAGATCCTGATAATTTGCTTTATTCTCCTGAAATTAAATTTTATAGCAATCAAGTTTTAATAGATAATAATTTTGAAACAAGCGTAAAAAATCTTTACAGTATTGGCGATGGCGGAGGCTTAACAAGAGGTCTTATGATGGCATCTTGCAGCGGAGTTTACCTAGCTAGAGTTCTAAACGACAAATAGTAACAATTTATCCCTCTTTTCATAAGATATATTAAGGTATTTCTTAAATATCCTGAAAGGAGGGATTACCTTATGGAAATTTTATATTTTATAATTGGCTTATTATTTGTAGTTTTATTTTCTATTGTTATCGAGCTATTTATTAGATGCCCAAAAATAGTTGCTGGTATAATTGCTGCAATTTTGTTAATTACATTTGGAATAATATTTTTGCTTGATATAGCATCAACAACTTTAATAGCAATTGCAATATGGATTGTCATCTATGTTGTAGCAGCTTTTATAACCGCTTATTTAACATGTAGATTTTTAAGAAACAACGACTTTTAAAAATTTATATTATTAAAATTTCTTATGCAAATATAATAAATTACTAAAAAAGATTGGATGGAAATTTTCCATTCAATCTTTTTATAACTATTCACTATCCGATTCATAAAGTGATGGATTGGGCATATCATGTTCTTCTTCTTTTTCTTCAAGTTCGTTATCTTTTGCTTTTTCATCTATCGCTCTGCAGGCTTCATCTATATCATCAACATTTTCTATTCCAAACTTATTTTTTAATGTGTCTTCCAATTCTGGATCACATGCAATAAGATGACCATCACTATCTTTTGTAATTGTTTGTATGTTTCCTGCATTTGTAGTAAACTGCTCTGTATTGCCATCTAAGAACGAACTTTGTACACCCTCGCTATGCTCTGTTGTAATTATTCTTGCTACTTGTCCGTTTATATTTATAGTTTCTTTTGTTATTGAATTTTGTTTTCCATTTGCAAGTATATCTCCACCATATTCTGCTGTATACACAGCTCTATTCAAATTTTTGGTTAAGTCTGTAGTTTCTTTAGTTAAAAAACCACTTTCATCATAGTTTCTTATTTTTTTGTAACTGTTTCTAAAATCAGCTTGAACTTTTTCTGTCATCTCTTTGCTTGCATTTTTTAAAGCTTCATGCGTATTTGAAACATCGTTTTGCAATGTCGGAAATTTATTGCTAAATTGCTTGTCTTTTTCTGTTATTGTATTCTCAATATTTCTTAGTTCATCAGATAATCCAGAAACATCTTCTTCTTTTTGGATTGCTAATTTGATTTTTAAAATTATAGCCTCTCTTTTGGCTACCAAAATGTTTTTCTCTATCATATATGTTGCAGTTTCCATCTTTTGTTTTTCTAGTGCAACTTCATAATCCATTCTTGCTTGTAACATTATGTAGCTTGAAACACTATCTTTCATTAGGCTAGATGCAGTAGCGTTAACAGACTTATTATCATTTTTTAGTTGCTCGCCTAACTCTTTCATTTCTTCTGCTTTATTTTCTAATTCAGCCACTTCTTTTTCGATATCTTTATTAGCATCACTATTTGTTGATTCGGTGTTTGAATTTGGCGTATCATCATCTTCTGCACTTATTGTCACTTCTTTATCACCGTTTACATTTTCTTTTTCTTCTACTTTAGTTTTTCCTTTTATCTTTGATTCTACATTATTTTTTAATTCTTCAAATTCATTTAGTGATTCTATAAATAATTGCTCGTTTTTATCTTTTTGCTTTATAAGCACACTAATTTTAAATTTTGTATCTAAATTTTTATTATTTTGGTAAGCCTCGATAACTTCTCCATCCTTTTCTTTTTCAAAATATGTTATTGCTCCATCTTTTGTTTCTTTGTACTCATTAGAATGTGACTTCATATATATCAACTCCTTTGATTATCATGATAACATTTCTTGTATCTATTTTTCAACAACTTTTACAACTTTATTATATTTTCCCACGCTAATCCATCTTTTCCAAAATGTCCATAATTAGTAGTTTTTTTGTAGATAGGTCTTCTTAATTTAAGATAATCTATTATGCCTCCTGGTGTTAAATCAAATTTTTCTTCTATTATTTTCAAAATTTCTTCTTCTGGAATTAAATTTGTTCCAAATGTTTCAACATATATCGAGACAGGTTTCGCAACACCTATAGCATACGAAATTTGTATTTCACATTTTTTCGCTAACTTATTTGCAACTATATTTTTCGCAATAAATCTTGCCATATATGAAGCACTTCTATCTACTTTTGTTGCATCTTTTCCAGAAAAAGCTCCGCCACCATTTCTTGCGTATCCACCATAGGTATCCACTATAATTTTTCTTCCTGTAAGCCCACTATCACCATAAGGTCCACCTATTACAAATCTTCCAGTTGGATTTACTAAATATTTAGTATTTGAATCTAATAATTTAGCTGGTACTATTTCTTTTATTACCTTTTCTATTATCTCTTTTCTTAATTCATCAATATCTTTCTCAGGAATATGTTGAGCAGAAACCACAATGGTATCAACTCTAACTGGTTTGTCATCTTCATATTCAACCGTGACTTGTACTTTGCCATCCGGTCTTAAACCATCTATTATTTTTTCTTTTCTAACTACTTCTAATCTTTTAGCTAGCTTATGTGCAAGCATGATTGCAAGCGGCATAAATTCTTCTGTTTCATCACATGCAAAACCGAACATTATTCCTTGGTCTCCAGCCCCCTCAAGAGTTTCTCCATTTTTCTCTCTGGTTTCTAAAGCATTATCTACTCCCATTGCAATATCGCTAGATTGCTTTGAGATATTTATTCTTATACTACATGTTTTATAATCCATTCCTGCCTCTTCGCTATCATACCCTACCTCTTTTATTGCATTTCTAACAATTGCTTCAATATCAACATTTGCATTTGAAGTAATCTCTCCTGTTAAATAAACTTCTTCTTTGCTTGCAACTGTTTCAAGCGCAACTCTTGAGGTTTCATCTTTTTCTAGATATGCATCTAAAACACTATCTGAAATATAATCGCATAGTTTATCTGGGTGTCCCTCCGTTACACTTTCTGATGTAAAAAATTTTCTCACTTATATCAATCCTTTCAAATTTATTTAAATGTTATCTTTATTTATTAACAAAAAACCTCTGCACACAATAACTTGTACAAAGGTTTTAATTTCTATACTTTAAATTATCAACCAAAGTACCTAAAACTACTTTGACGGTATTAGCACCTTGCCTTTAGTAGGTTGCTGTGGAGTCATTAAGCCGTTTCTCTCGTCCACTCTTGATAACATCTATATTTAGATTATATGCTTTTTTACCTTAAAAGTCAAAATAATTATTTTGCTTTAAACTACACCTCTAGAGTTTGTGTATTTGATATTATTGCTTCTGATTGTGTAATTTCTTTTTCATTTGATAATGTCTCTTTTGGAGCTACAACTTCCTCTGACATTTCAGATACACTTGTTTTTACCTGTCCAAATGAAAAAGCTTGTTTTGAAGTTTTTGCTTTTGCCTCAAACTTTCTATAATATTCTTCTCTAACACTATCTAAAGAACCTTGAATAGCATCAAACATTTCATCAACATCTGCTCTAGTAAAATCATAACTATTGCTTCTTGCCATTGGCTCTAAAATTGAAATATCATGCATTACATTATTTACTCTTTTGGCTGCATACTCCATAAATTTTTGTCTTTTTTCCTCATTAACTTCCATAAATAAATCCTCCTCTTTTTATTACTTACAAAACTATATCATAAAAAGAGTTTTTTGGTAATCTTTTTTTATAATTTTATTATTTTTAAACTACCTTACATTATTATATTTACTAAAATCAATGCCCATTGCTACGCCTCTTACAATTTCATCGCTTGATGATAATGTTGAATTCTTATACCAAACACCAATTTTTGTATCTCCATTAACATTTCCTTTTACAGCAACTAATGGTATATCACTTTTTCTGTTACTTACAACTACATATTCATTTGTATCTGGAAAATATAGTACAACCTCTTCTGCTTTTGTTGCTTCTGTTCTTTTATACTCTGCTGCTGTTTTATAATCTTCAGCATTAGAAGTAAGAGTAATACCTTTTTTTACTGTAACAGTACTTGTTACATAACTTTTATTATTCTCTATATATGGTGGCCAACAAAATACTTGCCCTTTTGGAGTAACAAAATAAGAAAGTTCTTGATTAGCACCTTTATAAGTTTTAACCTTTATAGTTGGTAGCTCTGCCCCCAATATATTGCCTGCATATTTTTTGTTAATTTGCGTACAAGGAAGTGAATCTGCATCTGATTGAACTAACCAAAGTTTATCACCCTTTTCATCTTTAGTTAACACCTCATATCCACCCCTAGCCACAAAATTAGCAAGTTGAGCATTTGATCTAGCATTTCCTATAATAGCTTCATCTCCTTTTGCTTTTACTCTGGTTGTTTGTACACATTCTTGTAATTGATTTATTCCTGTTTTAAAATCTGATGATAATACTATGTCTGAACCTTTATATGAATTTTCTCTTCGTAACAATATTTCTATATCTTCTAAAGAACCCTTTTCAAATCGTGTCTTAGCACCATTTTTTACTATTATTACTTCTTTTGTATCCTTAAAATATATTATAACTTTAGATTTTTGAATTGCTTTAAAGTTGCTTAATTCTTCTCCAAGTTCATCTTTCACAGTTACACTCCCAGTAACATAACTCTTTCCATCATACTCATAAGGTGGCCAACCAAAAACTTGTCCTTTTGGTGTAACATAATAAGACACTTGCTCTTCTTTATTATTAGATACTTTTACACTTATATTTGGCAGTTCAATCTCCAAAACATCTTTTGCATATTGGGGTACAATCAATGTACAAGATAAATTTTCTGCCTCTGCTTGATTTAGCCATCCCTCTTCAGTTACCGCTTCATAACCTCCTCTAGCCACAAAATTAGCAAGTTGAGCATTTGATCTAGCATTTCCTCTAATAGCTTCCTCTCCTTTTGCAGTCGTTATGGCTGTTTGCACAGCTTCCCTTAATCCACCTAGTTGTGTTGTAAAAAGAGAAAATTGCATCTTTGGTACTACTGCTTCTGCATTTTTTCTTTCTAATTCTTCTGATGTTATAACATCTTTGCTACTTGGATATTGTATTTTTATTGATTTATTATAATTCTTTAAAGTTGCTTTAAGATCTAATTCTAATTTTTGCTTAGAGTTACCAATAGCAAGTGAGAAATTTGATTTTGTAGCAATATTATTATTTATTTCAAAATCAAGAGTCATGTTAAATGCATACTTTGCCTTTAATGCTAATATCTCTATGCTTGACATTTGAGTACTCATAGCATTTATTAAATCGTCCATATCCATTGAAAATTCGTATTTAGTATTTCCTGATTTTTTTAGGTTATCATTTCCTGCCACTTTTGTGACCATTTCTACTATTTGGTTTAGTTCTTTATAAAAATCTAATGTAAAATTTTTCTCATCTATTAAATTATTAAATATGTATTTAGTATCAAGTTCTTGAGACTTTTTTAATTCATCAAATACTCTCTTCATGCTTTCTTTTTCTTCATCATCAAATTCATATTTTACCCACATTCCATCTGAGTTTTTAATTGAATCTGATTTTACATACACTGTATAATTTTTAATATCTAATATCACACTAGCATCTATATCTTTAAAATCTTTCTCATCACTATTAAGATTTAAATGAATTTCGACTGCTGTTTCATTTACCTTAATATTCATGTTTCCTTTGATCTTACTTTGCTCTGAATCTTTTATTGTACCATTTAATACAAGATCAGCCTCATATGTCTTTGGATCCTCAAATTTATTTGTTAAAAGTTCATAAAGATTAGAAGCATTATTCTTTATTTTGTTTTCTATTTCATCTGAGTCAATTATTATTACAGCTCTATTTTCGGCATCCCAACCTACTTTTTTATCTAAGCTTTCAGCAATAAATCTAACTGGTACTAAAGTTCTTCCATTTACTATTGTTGGTGTAACATCTAGCTCTATATTCTTTGTTTCTTCAGAAATTTTCTTAGTAGCTATATTATTTCCTATTTGTAATTTTATCTCTGTATCTTCTTTTTTGCCTGTAACTATTCTGTTTTCTCCATCCCATTCTACCTCAGCACCAAGTACCTCAAATATTTTTCTCATAGGTACCATGGTTCTGTCATTCATTATTTGTGCTTCTACTTTGTCGCCATTTGCATCTGTAAAATCAATTATTTCACCATTTAATTGTACTATTATGTCATCTCTTAATTTTGTCGCAGAATCTCTAGCAAAGACACAAGCAGATGTCATTAAAATGCAAATTGTCAAAGCTAAAATCTTCAAAAATTTTTTCATAATAAATATCTCCCCCTTAGTTTTTTAGTTGTGTTCACTAATTTTATGGAGCACACCTAAGCACCTCTACATTTTTTCATAAATTAGTTTACACTACTTTATTTGTATTATTTATTGCTTCATACATTCAATTTTAACCTACTTATTTTCAAAGTACAAGTTTTATATGGTAAAAATAAAAGAGACTATCATGTCTCTTCTATCTTAATCAAATTTTATTTATTTGTTCTACCATTGTATCTCCAAAAATTGCATAACCTCTTGTTGGGTCATTTACATACACATGTGTGACGGCTCCAATAAATTTTCCATTTTGAACAATTGGGCTACCACTCATGCCTTGAATTATTCCTCCTGTTTTTTCTAAGAGTTTTTTATCTGTAACCTCTATTACCATTCCTTTGCTGTTAGCTCCTGCTATATCTGTTATTTTCACAATCTTTATTTCATACTTTTCTACTTTTCCGTCCCTCTTCAACACTACAATATATCATTGCCTTACCCAATTCTATTTCATTTCTTGAAGCTACCATAACACATTCTCTATCTCTTAGATAATTGCTTTCTTCGTTATAGGTTCCATAAACTCCACATTCATTATTTAAAGTGATTTCACCAAGTTTTACGCTCTCGTTTAAAAGTCCTCTTATTTCACCTGGATCTCCCTTTTTTCCCATTTTCACATCTACCACTGTTGCTAAATTTAAATATCCTTCATCTACATCTATTAACTCTTTTATATCATAGTCTGATATACCATGACCTAGTCCTGCAATCTTCTTAGAATCAGGATCTAAAAATGTAAGTGTTCCAACTCCCATAGCGCCATCTCTTACCCAAAGTCCAAGTTTTTTTCTGCCATCATCTAAACTTGTAATTGGATTCATTGGTTCTTCATAAACTTTCCCATCTTGCTCATATTGAACCATTGCAATAGATTTTTCCTCTATATTCGCAACCGTTTCTACTAACTCTGTAATTGTCTCTATTTTTTGCTCATTTATTTTTAATATTTTAGCTCCTTTTTTTATATTAGTGTTTTTATATGGTTCATAATAAATTCCATCTTCTCCTTGTACTGGCGCTTCACCAATTACTAACACTCCTTTTGAATATAGTCTTATACCAACTGCATCTCCACCTAGAATTACTTTTTTAATTGGTAATACACTAACTTCTATATCCTTTTTGAAAAATCCGCCAAAAGCTGAAAATTTCAGTTTTGAATTACCTGTATTTTTGCTGTCAACTTTGGTAAGTTTGCTTAATAATTTTTCTATAATTGTCTCACTTTTTCCTTCTATATAAGTACCTTTTAAATGGTTTATTTCATAATCTTCATTTTGAAATAATACAATTTTTTCGGGAATTTTATCAAGACTTGTCATATAAATATATAAAACTGTAAATAATACTATTAACAAAAAAAATTTTTTTCGATTCATAACTTATGCTCCTTTCATTTTGCCTCAAAAATAACTTGTCCAAAAAAGCTAAAAGTTATGAGCTAAAAAAAAATTACCTACAAAGAGATTTTGTAGATAATCACTATTTTACAGACAAAAGTAAAACTCGTTTCCAACAAAAAAATGTCAAAAACGAGTTTTATAATTTTTTTAAAATCAATTTATGACTTTAACTTATTTTTCTAAGTTCTCTAGCATGCTCCAATACAGCTTTGGTTATATCATTACCGGCAAGTATTCTTGCAATTTCTTTTACTGTTCCATCTTCATCTAGCCTTGTAATCTTTGTCTTCGTTCTCTCTTTCTCAACAATTTTTTCAATAAAGAAATTAACATCTCCAAAAGCTGCAATTGTAGGTAAGTGAGTAACACATATTACTTGATGTGTCTTTCCTATAAACTTCATTTTTTCTGCTACAGCTTTTCCTGCTTGTCCACTAATACCTGTATCAATTTCATCAAAAATCATTGTTGGAACACTATCTACATCACATAAAACAGTTTTTATTGCAAGCATAACTCTTGAGATTTCACCACCAGAAGCAATTTTGCTAAGAGGTTTTAAACCTTCGCCAACATTGGTAGAAATAAGAATTTGAACAATATCCATTCCATTTTCTAAAAAACTTTCTGATTCTTTAAACTCGAACTCTATAAAAGCTTTTTTCATTTCTAAATCTTGAAGCTCTTTATTTATCCTTTTTGCAATAACGTCTGCCGCTTTCTTTCTAACATCTCTTATTTTTATAGCAAGTTCTTTTAACTTAATTTCTAGTGAATTTTGTTTCTCCTTTAACTTGTTTACAATATCTTCAGAGTTTTCTAAAAAGTTAATCTCTTTTTCTATATCTTCATTATATTTTAAAATTGATTCTATATCATTTCCATATTTACGTTTAAGAGAAAAAATCAAATCCAATCTCTCTTCAATTTCATTTTGCTCATTTTCATTAAATTCAGCATCACTAATCGCACTAGAAATCTCACTAGAAACATCCTTCAAAGAATAATAAGCATCATTTAAAACACTCTCGATATTTTCATATCTTTTATCAAAACTAGAGATATTATTCATATTGTGAATACAATTACCAAGATTTTCGATTATCGAATTATCTAATGCATCATATGAACTAGAAAGTGCTGAAAATATCTTTTCGGCATTCATTATAAAAGCCCTTCTTTGTTCTAACTCTTCGTCTTCACCAACTTTCAGATTGCTGTTTACAATCTCTTCGTTTTGATATTTAAGCAAATCTAACCTTCTTGCCCTTTCTACAGGATCTCCAAAACTCTTTTCTATTTCCTTCTTATTCTCTTTATACTCTTCTAAAACATTTTTATATTCATTTTTTATCTTAGCAATATCTTTTAAAGCAAAATTATCTAATAACTCTATATGCGTTTTCTCATTCATGAGCGACTGATTATCGTGCTGTCCATGAATATCTATGAGAGCCTCTCCAACTTCTTTAAAAATTGCAAGAGTCACCATACTACCATTTATTTTGCACACATTTCTCCCGTTTTGGTAAAATTCTCTCGTAAGGATAATATTCTCATCTGGCAAAATAAACTCAAATTTTGACTCTAAATTTTGCTTTAAAGCACTATCCTCCGATATAAAAAAGCAAGCCTCAACAAGAGCAAAATTCTCGCCTCTCTTTATTATATCTTTGCTCATCCTTGAACCAGAAATCGCACTAATAGAATCAATAATAAGACTCTTACCAGCACCAGTCTCACCAGTTAAAATATTAAGACCATCATCAAAATTTATAGTAATCTCATCTATAATACCTATATTTTTAATATGTAATTCACCAAGCATAAAAACACACCTACTATTCTTCAAACTTCAATGACATTTTACCATAAAAACCAAAGAAAAAGATATCAAAATTTTTAAAATTAAGATATGTTTTGAAAATATATGTTACTATTCATTCTTCAAAATAAAAGTATATATCAAATGTAAATATGTGCTATAAAAATGTCGAGGAGCTTAGGTGTGCTCCATAAAAACATTACTAATTAATGCTTATTTACCTTAAGGCTGAACAGTAACAAATATATATTGCAAACTTTTTCTCTCTATAAAAAATAGACCCCTTTGCTTATTGCAAAGGGGAAGTCCCGGAACAGGAATAACTCCTGTTATGCTTGACTTTTGGCGGCCGTGAGCATTAGTTTCAGAAGTCCATTGTCACTGACTTTTTAAAACCAAAACCAATCTCCTCGACATTTCCTCTATCTACGCCCATAGCGCGAGAGAATTCTTCGTCAAGAGCTCTCACAATATTGCCATTTAGCAGATCACCATTGAGAATACTACTGTCAAACTTTAGCCCATTCTTTGTCTCATATACTACCATATTGTCGTGACTCAGGAACAGTCTTACAACAAATTCTGATTGAACACCCTCCTCCAGGCGACCTTCGAAGAATATTTTAAATCCATTATCAGAGTGGTCGGGTAGAGTGAACCAACTTTCGGCATTCAACTTAACATATCTGAGAGCAGCTTTTTTAAGGGCTCTGAGGCTGGAATGAACCCATCTTCTAGTCCGACGTTCATGAGACTCAACAAAAACGCTTATGGGTCTCTTCAAGAAATTTTTTTTCATTTTTTCCCTCCAAAAGTTCATTATCCGTATTTCGTGTTGCCTAAAATATTTCTGTATAGGATATCTACAGTCAGAAAATTATCTCCAACACCTGGTAAATAGAATAATGTAATTATATTGTAACACATATTGAAAGCATTGTCAATTTTATGTCAACATTCATTTATCTTGTTTTTTTGCCATTTTATGATATAATAAGCTTGAAAATTCTATTTGGGGTGATTGTATGAACGATGTTACAGAAGAAAATCAAAAGAAATTAGCAGAAAATAAACTAATCATATTATACCTATTAAAAAATGCTGACTGTATTTTATCAAACTTGCAAATATTGAAATTGCTGTACGATTTTGATGGATTTAACTACTACTACTTTCAACATATTCTATCAGATTTAGTTGAAAAAAATTACATACTTAGTTACAAAGAAGATGAAGAATGGTTATATCAAATAACACCTGAAGGAAAAGAAGTACTTGAACTTACTGAAAACATGCTTCCAGGAATTATAAAACACAATTTAGACTTGATTATTAGGGACTTACTTAGCGATGTAAAAACAGAACTTACTATCTCTGCTGAATATATACCAGATGATGGAGAACAATTCATAACAAAATGTAAAATAACAGAAGGACATAAAAACATATTTGAAGTAAATGTATTGTGTACAGATCAAAATGAAGCAAAAAAAATCGCAGAGAATTGGAAAAATTCTTCAAGCAAATATTATAAAGAAATATTAAATTTGCTTACTGAATAGAAAATATAATTTATTGTATTCAAAATTATATACATAAACTTACTAGTTAGCTTTCGCAATTACTAATACTTTTTATAAAAGCGGTTCTTTAAAGGCTTTCAGCTCTCAGCTGGAGGCCTTTTTTATACCACATTTCGCTGCTTCCATATATTACCTGCAAAAGGGCATAAAAAAATCTGGCAAATTCCTATTTTCACAATGAGCGACCCATTACTATC
>CAKPEF010000006.1 GCA_934149305.1 uncultured Clostridia bacterium | reverse complement strand
AATTATATCATATTCTGGTATTTCCTTTTTTATTTTATTTTGTTACTGTGTGACATATCTATGTTAAACCAACATTTTTGAAACAATGCTACTATTCAGTGAAACAATGCTACTATTCAGCCTTAAGGTAAATAAGCATTGACCAATAATGTTTTTATGGAGCATACTTAAGCTCCGCTACATCTCTATAATAGTCATTTGCTTTTATACATACTTTTTATTTTTTACGGCTGAATAATAAAAAAATCATAAATTTCAACTTAAATTCTAAAAATATCTTGAAATTTAATATCATACAAAATTTTGATCATGCCACAAAATTTAATATTTTTATTTTATGTAAAGCTTTTCCCTCACACTTTACCTCATACGGAAGTGTAGCTTTCCACTTTTTTTTTATAAAATATTGCAATTATTGCAATAAACATATATAATGTGGATAACTCTTGAAAGTATTGAAATGATTATACTTGTAAGGAAGATTGAACATAATTAAAAATATGTATAATTTACATAAAATACATATACATCAAAGAATTTATGTTCGTTCGAAAAATGTGTAGGAAATAAGGTTTTTTTGTGAACAGCTTGTATTTCTAAGAGTTTCTTTTTTAAAAAAGTTACTTCGCTGTTTTGCTTCGGAAATAGCCGTTTCCAAAGATTTTTCAAAAGTTATCCACAATTTTATTAACAATTGTGAATAAATTGTTAGTAACTTTGTTAATTTTGTTAAAAACTTTATTAGGAGGGGCTTATGGAAGAAAAAGAAGAAATTTTAGCTAGGGTCAAAATGCTTATAAGAGAAGAACTTTCAACATTCAGATTTGACTCTTGGATAAAACCTGTTGGGATAGTTTCTATAGAAGATAACAATGTTTGTTTGCTTGCAGTGTCAGATCTTCAAAAAGTTAAACTTACAAATGAATATATGACATTAGTAGAAGCTGCATTTACAACTGTATTAGGTAAACCAGTTAATATTGACATTGTTGTTGAAAAGCTTTCAAATGTTAGCGAAGATGAAGCACCATCTATGCCAAATGTTATTTCTAATACTACTGCTGTTTCAGAAGGGTTATTAAATCCTAAATATACATTTGAATCATTTGTCATTGGAAAAAGCAATGAACTAGCTCATGCAGCTGCCCTTGCTACTGCAGAAAACCCTGGTAAAGCATACAATCCGCTTTTTTTGTATGGGGGAGTTGGACTAGGAAAAACTCACTTAATGCAAGCGGTTGGTAATTATGTTTTTGCACAAAATAGAAATGCCAAAATATTGTATACAACATCAGAAAAATTTACAAATGAACTTATTAACGCAATTCAAAACAATAAAAATATTGAATTTCGTTCAAAATATAGAAATTTAGATTTATTACTAATAGATGATATTCAATTCTTATCTAATAAAGAAAGAAGCCAAGAGGAATTCTTTCATACATTTAATGAGTTGTACGAAAATGCAAAACAAATTGTAATATCAAGTGATAGACCACCAAAAGATATAAATCCTTTAGAGGATAGGCTTCGTTCTCGTTTTGAATGGGGACTTATTGCGGACATTGGAAAACCAGATTATGAAACACGTTATGCTATTCTTAGAAAGAAGAGTCAACTAGAAAATATTGTGATTGATGATGAGATTCTTTCTACACTTGCTTTTAAGATAGAATCTAACATCAGAGAACTAGAAGGTACACTAAATAAAATGGTAGCTAGAGCATCACTTACAAATGCTCCACTTACTATGCATCTTGCTGAACAATGTATTTCTGAACTTCAACATTCTCATGAAAAGGCAATAACAATTGAGTACATTCAAGAAGCTGTTGCCAAATACTATAATATAGATAAAGAAGACTTTAATATTTCGCGTCGTTCTAACGACATAGCTTTTCCAAGACAAATCGCCATGTATCTTGCTAAGCAATTAACAGGACAACCTTTAGCTGATATTGGTAAGAGCTTTGGTGGGCGAGATCACACAACAGTTATATATGCAATAAACAAGATAGAAGCATCAATGAAAAATAATCCAAACACTAGAATGATTGTCGATAATATAAAGAAAACAATTTTAAGTTAAAAAATATTAAATAGCTCATTGTAGAATTTTTTACAAGCAAATTTTACATAATTCAAGTGTAAAAAAATTATATTTTACAACTTGCAAACCATAGGGAAGTGTAAAAAAGAAAGAAAAGTTATCCACAATATTTTCGAAATTGTTAGTAACTTGATTTATAAAATTAGTTATTAAATTAGTACTTTTAAGATTTTTACTTTTTTTGTAATTTGTTTATAAAAACCGTAATCAGTTCTTACGGCTACAATAAAAAGGTTACTAACATTAAATTGTGGAAAGTGTGTTAGTAAGGTGTTAATAAGTCGAATAATGTCAAAATTTCGTGAAACGCTGTTAAAAAATGTGGAAAGTTTCCACAAGTTATCCACATAGTAAAACCTACGGATACCAATGCTTTGAGGTACTTATCCACCAAACTAACAATACCTACTACTACTACTACTAATTATATCTATTTAATATTATTAAGAAAGGAAGCTTTTTATGAAATTTATTTGTGAAAAAGAAAATTTATTATTAGGTTTAAACGCTGTAAGCCGTACTTCCGTAGGAAGAACTACAACTCCAATACTAGAAGGAATACTACTTACATTAAAAAATAATCAACTTATTATGACTACTAACGATTTAGAAATTGGTATGGAATATGTGATAGACAATTGTGACGCAATAGAAGAAGGCAGAACAGTAGTTGATTGCAGAATGTTTAGTGAAATTATTAGAAAATTACCAAATAGTTCTATAACAATACATGTAAATGATAAAAAGTTATTGGTTATAGAATGTGAAGGTTCTATATATAAGTTATCAACAATGGAAGCAGACGAATTCCCAATATTACCTACTGTGAATATAGAAAAAAGCGTACATATTTCTCAAAAGATGCTTAAAGATATGATTAAAAAGACAATATTTGCTGTAAGTGCAGAAGAAAATAGACCTATTTTTACAGGTTGCTTGTTTGAAATAAAAAACAATAGCATGTGTGTGGTTGCAGTTGATGGCTTTAGATTAGCACTTAGAAAAATAATGATGACATATGATGGAGATTTTTCTGCAATTATCCCAGGAAAGTATTTAAATGAAATAATAAAAAATTTACAAGATAATGATGAAGTTATCGATATAGGAATTGCTAAAAATCAAGCTTTGTTTGAACTAAAGAATTGTAAAATAGTAACAAGATTACTAGAGGGTGAGTTTTTAAATTATAATAATGTTATTCCTGCAGATAGAGAGACAAGAATTAAGGTAAATAAATCAGCACTTCAAGGAGCTGTTGAAAGAGCATCGATTTTCTCTATTACAGCTAGTGAAAAAGAGAAGAAGTATCCGATAAAGATGTTTGTTAGCTTAGGAAGTGTCATTATATCTTGTACATCACAAGTTGGTGATGCAAAAGAGGAAGTGTTAGTTGAAACAGAAGGAAAAGAATTAGAAATTGGATTTAATCCAAAATATTTATTAGATGCATTAAAAGTAATTGAAGATGAAGAAATATATATGGATTTTGGTACAAATATTTCACCATGTGTAATAAGACCAATAGCTGATGAAAAATTTACTTATATGGTTTTACCTGTTAGATTAAAAGAATAATTAACAATGAGTATAAATGAAAAAAGAGTTATCAACAAAATGCCGATTTTTGTTAATAACTTACGGATAGAATGCTTTGAGATGTGAAATAACATTTTATAAATGCTACATGTATTTTTTAAATTCTTATGGCAAACGAAGGATAAGGATATGGTAATTAAGAAAATTTATTTAGAAAATTTCAGAAATTATAAAAAACAAGAAATTGTTTTAGGAAATAATATAAATGTTTTTTATGGTAATAATGCACAAGGAAAGACAAACATAATAGAGGCATTATATTATTCGGCACTTGGAAGGTCCTTTAGAACATATAAAGATTCTGAACTAATTAACTTTGAAAGTAATACTTCTAAGATAAATGTATTATATGAAAAGAATAAAAGAGATAATGAAATCGAAATTGTTTTAAACAAATCAGAAAAGAAAATTATAAAATTAAATAAAATAAAGCTAAATAAAAATAGTGAGCTTATTGGTAATTTGAATATTGTAATATTTTCGCCAGATGACATTATAATTTTAAAACAAGCTCCAGCACTTAGAAGAAAATTTTTGGATATTTTAATTAGTCAATTAAAGCCGAACTATGTGCACATCTTAGGAGAATATAATAAAGTCTTAGAACAAAGAAATGCTATGCTTAAGTCTAAAAAAATTGAGACTATAGATGTTTGGGATGAACAACTTGCAATTCTCAATGAGAAAATTTATGGATATAGAAAATATTATATAGACAAACTTGGAGAAAAATTAACTGTTATTCATCCGATGGTCACAAGTGAAAAAGAAAAAATAGAAATTTTATATAAAACAAAATATAAAAGTAAAGAAGATTTTTTAGAGTTGCTAAAAAGAAATTTAAACAACGATTTGTACAAAGGGTATACAAGCATAGGTGCACATCGAGATGATTTTGAAATTTATATAAATGAAAATCTGCTTAATGTTTATGGTTCACAAGGTCAACATAGAACAGCAATTCTATCTTTAAAGATTGCTGAACTTGAAATTTTAAAAGAACAAGTTGGAGAAAATCCGATTCTTCTTTTAGATGATGTAACGTCAGAATTAGATTTGGAGAGAATTAGACTGATATTTTCTAAAATTCAAGATTATCAAGTTTTTATAACTTGTACGGATGTGGGAATTATAATGGGTCATGAATGTTTGACAAATAATTTAAAATTGTATAAAATAAATAATGGTAGTTTAGAAGAAGATTAGTTTTAAAAAGATGATATTTTAAACAATTGATTTGATAAATATTTTCCAAAAGTTATATGTGAAAAATTTGGAGGATGAAAATTATATGTATGTTCATATTGGAAATGATGAATTACTTAAGAGTGAAGATATAATTGCAATTTTAGATGTAGAAACTCTAAGGCAAAGTCGAAATAATTTGAGAATTATAAATTTGTTAAAAGATCAAAACTCAGATGTTAAATCTGTGGTTTTAATAAAGAAAGGAGAGAAAATCGAAGAAAGATTTTCTATAATTTCTACAACTACTATAAAAAGCAGAATAGAACAGTTTTAATATTTTGCAATTGAGCGATTTATAATTAAAACAAAAGAAAGGAATTAAGAAATGAGTAAAGATGAAAAAGTAACGAATGCATATAATGAAGATAGTATTCAGGTTCTTGAGGGATTAGAGGCAGTTAGAAAGAGACCTGGTATGTATATTGGAAGCGTTTCAATAAGAGGCCTACATCACTTAATATATGAGATAGTTGATAACTCTGTTGACGAAGCTTTAGCTGGATATTGTACAGAAATCAAGGTAACTTTAAACAAAGATAATTCTGTTACTGTAAAAGATAACGGTAGAGGAATTCCAGTAGGTATACACCATAAAATGGGCATTCCTACAGTTGAAGTTGTTTTTACTATCTTACATGCTGGTGGTAAATTTGGCGGTGGCGGATACAAGATGTCTGGTGGACTTCATGGTGTTGGTGCCTCTGTTGTTAATGCTTTATCTGACTGGTTGGTCGTAGAAGTTAGAAATGGCGAAGGGATTTATAGACAAAGATATGAAAGAGGAAAAACAGTAACTAAACTTGAAAGAGTCGGCGACACAAAAGAAAAAGGTACAACAGTTACTTTCTTACCAGATGCTTCAATATTCGAAACTTTAGATTATGAATTGGACACACTAGCTTTAAGACTTCGTGAAATGGCATTTTTGAATAAAGGCTTAAAGCTTACAATAGAAGATTTGAGAGTAGAAGAACCTATTAAACAAGAGTTTCATTATGAGGGTGGGCTTACTTCTTTTGTTGAGTATCTAAATAAAAATAAAGAAATAATAAACCCAAAACCTATCTATATTGAGGGTGGAGATGAAGTGCCTGTTGAAGTAGCAATTCAATACACAACGGCATATACAGAAAATACATATAGCTTTGTTAATAATATAAATACTCCAGAGGGTGGAACACATCTCGAAGGCTTTAAACGTTCTCTTACAAAATGTTTTAATGATTATGCAAGAAAATATAATATATTAAAAGATAAAGATAATAACTTGCAAGGTGAAGATATAAGAGAGGGAATGACAGCAGTTATTAGTGTTAAAGTTGCAGATCCACAATTCGAGGGACAAACAAAGACAAAGCTTGGAAATAGTAATGTTGCAGGTATTGTTTCTGGAGTTATGAATGAAAAACTTGCAAATTATTTAGAGGAAAACCCAAGTGTTGCTAAAGCAATTCTTGAAAAATGTATTAGTGCATCAAGAGCAAGAGAAGCTGCAAGAAAAGCTAGAGATCTAGCAAGAAGAAAGACTGCCCTTGAGGGAAATTCACTTCCGGGTAAGCTTGCAGATTGTAGTGAAAAAGATACAGAGAGAACTGAACTTTATCTTGTCGAGGGTGATTCTGCAGGTGGTAGTGCAAAACAAGGTAGAGATAGAAGATTCCAAGCTATTCTTGCCATGTGGGGAAAAATGCTTAACGTAGAAAAAACTAGAATAGATAAGATATATAATAATGAAAAATTGTTGCCTGTTATAACAGCAATTGGTGCTGGTATTGGAAGTGATTTTGATATTTCTAAGATTAGATATGGAAAAATCATAATGATGGCCGATGCCGATGTTGATGGTGCACATATTAGAACTTTGCTTCTTACATTCTTCTTTAGATATATGAGACCTCTTTTAGAAGATGGTAGAGTTTTTGCAGCACAACCACCACTTTATAAAATTTCTAAAAAAGGTTTGAAAGAGGACATTTATTGTTATAGCGATGAAGAGCTTGCAGAACAACTTCAAAAAGTAGGTAAGGAGAACGCAGCTGTTCAAAGATACAAAGGTCTAGGTGAGATGAATCCGGAACAATTGTGGGAGACAACAATGGATCCTGCTAGAAGAACTCTTGTAAAAATAGAGTTAGAAGATGCAGCTAGAGCAGACGAAATTTTCACTATACTTATGGGTGATGAAGTTGGTCCACGAAGAGAATTTATTGAACAAAACGCTCACTTGGTTCAAAACTTAGACATATAATATACTAAAGTAATTGAGGCTGGAAGATAAATCCGGCCTTAATGTTTGTAAGTACTAAAGAAAGGGTTGAATATAAGATGATTGTTAATAAAAATATTTTTAGAACATATGATATTCGAGGAATTGTTCCAGATGAACTTGATACAAAAACAGCTAATCTAGTTGGAAAAGCTTTTGCAACACAAATGAAAAATGCGGGTGAAACTAAGATAATAGTAGGACACGATAATAGAATAACATCGGATGAACTTTCGAATGCTTTGATTGATGGTATTATTTCTACTGGTATGAATGTTGTAAGTATAGGTACTTGTGTTACACCTATGACATATTTTGCAAGGGAATATTTAAAAATCAAACCATCAATAATGGTAACTGCGAGCCACAATCCAAAAGAGTATAATGGTTTTAAAATTTGTGGACTTGGAACAGACACTATCTTTGGAGATGAAATTCAAGCATTAAGAGAGTTTATTGAAAAAGGTGAATTTGCTGTTTCAGAAAATAAAGGAGAAGTAGAAGAAAAATCATTAAAAGAAGAATACATAAGTGATATAGTAAATAAGGTTAAACTTGGTGATAGAAAATTAAAAGTAGCAATAGATTGCGGAAGTGGTGCTGGTTCTTATTTTGCAGAAGAATTATTTAAAAGACTTGGAGTGGAAGTACTACCAGTATGTTGTGAGCCAGATGGCAACTTTCCGATTCATCATCCGGATCCATCACAAGAAAAAAATATGCTTGAATTTGAAAAATTTATAGTAGAGAATAAATGTGATATAGGTCTTGCTTTTGATGGAGATGCAGATAGAGTTATTGCATTTGATGAAAATGGAAAGATATATTATGGCGATGAGTATGCTGTGATTATTTGGAGAGATTTGATGCCGAAGCATCCAAATTCAGAAGCTATATTAGATGTAAAATGTTCTCAAAGCTTATATGAAGAAATTGAAAGACTTGGTGGAAAGCCAAGATTTTGTAAAGTTGGAAGTTCACTTATAAAAGCAGAAATAAGAAAGAACAATATTTTATTTACATCAGAATATGCAGGGCATGTTTATTTTAATGATGAATATTATGGATATGATGATGCTATGTATGCAGGTGCTAGGCTTTTAAAGATTCTTTCAGGAACTGACAAAAATATGTCAGAGTTATCAGCAGGAGCTATGAAATATCATGGAACGCCGGAGATAATAAGAAAAGTTACTGATGAATCAAAATTTGAAGTTGTTGAAATGGTAAAGAAAAAATACCTAGAGAGAGGCTTAAAAGTTATTGACATAGATGGAGCAAGAGTTATATTTAAAGATGGCTGGGGCTTAATTAGAGCATCTAATACAGGGCCAAACCTAACAATAAAAGCAGAAGCAACAACAAATGCTAGATGTAAAGAAATAATTGATGAAATTGAAGAGTATGTAAAAGAGTGTTTTGAAAAAGTTACTAATAAAAATAGTGAGTCCAATGATGAGTCTTTTGTAGAAAAACTAAAAGAAAAATTCGATAGTTTTTTCAATAAGAAAAAATAAATACAATAATTATAAAAAAAGAGACATTTTAAAGTGTCTCTTTTTTGTATGTATTAAAATACTTTTTTTATTTCATATGTTAAGTTATTATTTTCATCTATTGATATTAAGATATATTCACTATTTTTTGCAACATCTATAGGAGAAGAAGTATCGTAATCTGAGCTGTTTATGCTTAAATACCTAATTCCTCGTTCCATTGAATAATCGGTAGAAATACCACTATTTAAAACTAATATATTCTTAGAGCTTTCTCTTCTCAAATTGCACATTACATCTATAAACAGCTTTCTTTCATTTGAGTCTGTAAAATTATCTAAAGTACCATTCATTAGAATGATGATATTTTTGTTTTTAGATTTTTTTACATCGTTTTGAATGTTTAGCCATTGCGAGTAATCTGTTGTTCTAATTCCACCGTTTGTCACATCTAATGTTACCAAATCAAATTTTTCATAACTTGTAACTTTATAAGGTTCTTTTACTATTACCTGTTTTTTTATGTTTGATGATAATTCACCACTTTCTGATTTTGTTAAGATCAACAAATCAGAATTTGAATTTATAGAATCTATAATTTTTGCATTATTTAAGTTGTCTAATAGTGTAGTTCCTTTTTTGAAATTATCAAAAACTGCTATTTTAAATGATTTATCACCACTAGAAACTATCTTATTTGCAGCATCTATGCCTTTTATATCTTTTGGTATTACAACATCATCAATTTGTGTATCTAATTTATAGACTATTTCTAGATTTCCAATGTTTATTAAATCCTTGCTCAAAATATCTTTTGTATCTTGCCCTACATAAATATCTGTTAATTTAGCAGGTAGAGATATGTTTTTTAGTGATATGCTAAGCGTTTCACTTTTATCTGATGAATCAAAACCACGTTTTGCCATTATTAATTTTGTATCTTCATTGGCATCGATTATTTTTAATTTAATATACTCAGATATTGTATTAGGAGATAAAACATCGAGCAAGACTTCAAGTGCATTTTCTCTTAATTCAATTGGGTTATTAAATCTTAAGTATGCTGCTCTTGTTGAATCTGTATTTGAAAAATCATAATCGATTTGTACAAAATTGTTATTTAAATTAGCAATACTGGCTGTTACTTCTTTTGGGTAAGTAACAAGATTATAATTTTTATCATTTATGAAATTGATTTTTTCTGTTTTGGTACCAGCAACTTTTATAATTGCGTACGATTTTGCATTGCCGCGTGAAACACTTATAATATTTATGCCTTCTTTTTTAGGATAAAATTTTCCATCTTCAAATGTTCCATCACCACTAACAACTTCCCATGTAAGTTCATCGTTTTTAATAGATGCATAATATCCATTTTTATTTTTAGCTGTTATTTCAAATTTTACATTTTCATTTTTTTCTATAAAAGAATCTTTTGGATATATTGTTATTTCATTAGGTGAACTTAAAATATCAACATTGACACTTGTAGAAATTTTTCCTTTTTTAGCTGTTAAAGTTATCGTTCCTGCTTCTTCGCCAGCGATTAGTTTACCGTTTTCAACTTTTCCACTTACACCAGTCGTCGACCACTTTATTTCTGAACTGTCTACTGTAATTGGATTATAAAATTTATCATATCCTTTTACTTTTAAATCCATTGTGCAACCAGCAAAAACATTTTCTTCAGGAATCTCTATAAGTAAATTTGCAAGGGAAGATTTTTTGCTAGCGTTAAAAATTCCAATTGCATTTGTGACTTTTCTAAGGCTTCCAGAGCTTGGAGAATTTATTATAGAAAGTGCAGTATCTCCTAATTTTTGTGCAACCATTGTAGTTGAGCCGCCACCATCAAGATTTATTGCAGTATATATTCCTTTTTCTATTAAAAACTCAGAAAGCTCGGTTTGAGTCATACCAATGCTTTTCTTTTGACGGCCATCAACAGTTATTAAGTACAAAGTTTTATTATCTTTTGAAAGTCCAATAGCCGTTCTAGGATGAGTTCCAGAAATATTCGAAGAAAACTTTGGAGTTTCTCCATCTTTTACAAGAATTGCACCACCAGAAATTGCGGTTTGAATTTTTTCTAATTCAATTCCAAGTTCTATATTAAGTTCGACTTTTGTTCCAACTTTAAAATTGTTTTTTATAAATTCTGCATTGTTACCTGTTGTAGATATAATAAATCCATTTTCAGGTACTTCAATTCCTTCTTTATTTTGCCTTATCTCTATAACTTTATTGTTCTCAACGACAAGTTCTGTCATTTGCAAGTAATCAAAAGAGCCTACAGATTTATTTCCCCATTCTTTTGTGAATAAAGACGGTCTAGTATCATAGTTGTCAGAAGTTTTATTGAATTCTTTAACAATAAAACTTTCATTAGTGTCTTTAGATTTTAAAGTTATAGTATTGTTAAAATAATCAATAAATGCTGTGTTGTCATCTTGAAGTATAAATGACGCAAATTCATCTTTTGTTTCGTTTCCTTTATATGTTGATGTTAAAAGTTCACCATTAGAAGCAGATAAACCAACAGTATAACCATTTGTAGATGTTCCTCCAAAAAAATCTCCATTTATTGCAGCAATACTTTCATTATTTTTTGCCATATCAAGTACTGTTTGAAAAGTGTTTAACCCATTTGAAGAATTTAATATTCCAACAGAAGTGTATTTATCATTTAAGTTGACTTCTAATACATTTATATCGAGCCAACCTTTCTCTGATAAAGTATTGTAGTTTTTTAAAACAATCCCAGAAGAAATTCTTTCTGTATTTGTTTTCTCATATAGTGTTGTAAGTGCAAATGTGTTAACATTTAAACAAATCAAAAAAACAGTAATAATTGAAATGATGATTTTTTTCTTCAAGAAACAAACCTCCTTTCGTAAATTAAAATTATTTTTTCTCTTCTAGTTTCCAACCAGGGATATTAGAACGTTGTATAGCACCAAATACACAAGCTCTAAGCCTTGGGATATCTTTAGTTAATGTTTTTATTAAATCTTTCATATATTCTCTTTTACTTTTACCATCCATTTCACAAGTTTTTTTCATTACTGGAATTGGATTTCTTTTTAGAAAGCTTTTAATATCTTTTTCTGTAACATAAATCATTGGTCTTATTGTTACTATATTTTTCCTTGAAAGATAAGTTGTTGGTGAAAATGTATGTATATTGCCTTCGTAAAATAAGCTAAGAAAGAAAGTCTCAATAACATCATCTTGATGGTGACCAAGAGCAACCTTGTTACAACCATGAGCCTCAGCTACTCCGTTTAGGGCACCGCGTCTAAGATTCGCACATAATGAACATGGATTTTTTTCTTTTCTTATATCGAAAACTACTTCTTTAATATTTGTTCTTTCTATTACATATTCTATATTTTGTTCTTCACAAAAAGCCTCAAGTTCTGTTGTATCAAAAACATTTGAACCTGGATCGATCGTAAGAGCCATCAATTCAAAATGTTTTGGATAGAAACGCTGAAGGTTTTTTAATGCTAAAAGAAGTGTTAAACTATCTTTGCCACCAGAAAGTGCAACCGCTATTTTATCTCCTTCTTCTATCATGTTATAATCTTCAACGGCTTTTCTAATACTACTTAAAATTTGTTTCATTTTTATTCCTCCATTTTTGTAAAGGTTGTGCTCACTAATCTTCTATGGAGCACATATAAACTTAAGCTACATTTTTGTAACTATTTTATAATTTTCCATAAATTAGTTTACATTACCTTTGTAAATACATGTAAGATTTAACGCTAAAATTATATCATACAGATTATGAAAAATAAATGAAATCGACATACTTTGATATAAAATTATTTTAAAATAAAAATACAAGTGTTATAATAAAATCAAATATATGAAAAAGGAATGATGAGAGTTGAAAAATGAAAAAGGATTTTCACTTATTGTGTTAGTAACAACAATAATAGTAATAATAATAATCGCGGCAATATCACTAAATTCTTCAAACGATGTTATTGATGAAGCAACAGATTCAAAAATCAAAGCAGAAGCCAAAATCGATGATGATAAAATAGATGAAATAATCACATACGAAGTTGCTGGAACAAAGGAACTAATAGATCCAGATATTGACTTTGAAAGAATAGAATTAAATGATTCTTTAAAAATAGAATACGATGGAAGTGTATATCGGAAATGGTTGGGTGCTTTATTTTACAAATGATGACATAAAAAAAGTTACAGAAAAAACAGGTCTAACGGGATTAAAAGTGTATAAAGAATTAACAAAGTCATATGTTGTAAATGTGGCTACAGGAAAATATAAAAGACTTCAAGAAGATTGGAACTTTAGTATGTAAGTCAAAAGCTATTTAATACTCTATGTATAATTTTACATAGGTGTTAAATAGCTTTTTGTTTAAGTATTATTTTTCTTATTTTCTTGCTTTTTCTTATATACCTTAGTAGCAGTATTGTAATCAGCTGTTTTCATTGGTATGAATTTTCTTATGAATTTGTATTTATTTTTATTTAGAATATAGCAGTAGCCAAGTATTGAAAATGTTACGGCACCAATTAAATTTACGAATAAATCCTCCATTGTATCTTGTATGCCTATGTCTAAGTAGCCACCATCGATTGTGGCAAGCTCATTTCCATCTTTATCGTACAAGATAGTTTTTTGAATATCTTTAATAGTAACAGCCTTGTTTGATCTAGTTTCATCTAATTCTACGGTGGAAATGGTACCTACAATAGTGTCTTTTTGCATATCTGTATAAAAATATTTGTCAGCAGTGTATTCGAAAAACTCCCAACAAACTCCTATTGTCATACTAAAACAAAATGAAAAAATTGCTAAGTAAATAGGTGATAATTTTAGTCTTTTACTGTTATTGTTTAATAAATCAAGAAGTGAAAAACCTATTCCTGCACATAAAAATCCGTTTATCGTATGTAAAATAGTATCCCAGTGAGGAAACAACTGATAAAAATTATTTATTTCGCCGAGTATTTCAGCAGCAAAAATAAATAAAAATATTATTATTTCTAAAGCATTTGGAAGCGTTATCTTAAATTTTTGTTGTACAAAAAACGGAATAACAAAAAGAAAGAGAGAAAAGGCACATAAAAAAGCATTGTTATAATCTCCACGAACAATTTGCAAGATCATACAAACTATAACTAAAAAACGAAGAGAAAAATAAACAATTGCAGTGCTTTTCTTTGCTTCGGTAATTTCTTTAACTATCTTTAACAAAAAATCACATCCTTTATAAATTATATTTTAGAAATTTACTCATTATTATTACTTTCATTTAATGCAAAGCCTTTTGCAATATATTCCTTTAAAATTTTTGTTGCCCATATTCTAAATTCAGTTGCTTTTTTTGAATTGATTCTATATCCCACCGCAATAATAGCAGCTAAACTATATATTGTTGTATTATATTTTTTGCCGTCATCGGCAGTTAACGAGCATTTCTCGGTAACTGAGTTTTTATCCAATTCATTATCTTCAAATATATGTTTTAAATGAAGACTAATATTATCAGTAGAACATTCAAATACTTTTGACATTTCTTTTTGGGATAACCATAATGTTTCATCTTTATAAAGAGCATCTACTACAATCTCACCATTACTATTTTTATAGATTATTAAATTGTTTACTTCCATTAAGGAGCTCCTTTCTTGCATATGTGTATGCACCCATTTTAACATAAATTTATCAAAGATACGAATAAAACATGAAATTATTATATTGACAAAGTAAAACTACAAGTGTAGTATATAAATATAAAACTACATACGTAGTTTTATGGAGGAGGTAGTTTTAATGAAGGATATTTCAAAGTCAGAATTAGAAATTATGAAATTTTTATGGGAGAATGGAGAAAGTACATCAATAGAGATTGTTGAAAATGTGAGTAAAAAAAATGAGTGGAAAAGTAATACGATAATGACATTAGTTTCGAGGCTTGTTTCAAAAGGGATTGTTGAGGCAAAAAAAAGTAAGGGAACTTTAATAAAATACAAACCAATAATTACAGAATACGATTACAAAACAAAAGAAACAACCAATTTTATAGATAAAGTATATAACGGTTCAATAGAAAACATGCTAGTTGCATTTGCTAAAAATAAAAAGTTGACCAAAAGTGATTTAGAAGAACTTATGAAAATTATAGATGAATAGGGAGGAAGAGCATGATATTTTTACAAGAGATATTTTCAAATGTATTATCCATGTCGACAGTAGCGAGCATAATTTTTGCAATTACTATGATTATTAGAACTGTCGCAAAAAATAAGATTAGTTTTTCAAAAATATGCTTGTTATGGATAGTTTTCATTTGCACGCTGATATTCCCTATGAATTTTAAAAGTAATATAAGTGTAAAAAATATAATTTCAGAAAAAAAGATTATTTCTATAGATAAAACAAAAACATATATAACTGATACACTTGAGGAAGAAAATGAAGAAAAGAAATCTATGTCAATAGCTGAAATATGGGCTGGTATCACAATTTTACTTATTTTATACGACTCTTATTTTTATGCGGTATTACGGACAAATAAAAAATGAAGAAAAAATTTCAAAAGATACTTTGAAAATATTAGAAGAATGCAAAAAAGAATTAAAAATAAAAAAAGATATAAAACTAGTAATTCAAGAAAAAATTAAAACACCTTCTATTTATGGTATAGTTCATACAAAAATATTATTAAATAGCAAGAATTTGAACTTTAGTTTAGATGAACTAAGACTTATTTTTATGCATGAACTAAATCATTACAAATTAGGCCATCACATGATATACATGATTTTAGGAGTATTAAAAAGAATATATTGGTTCAATCCACTTATCTATATTGCAGATTATTTTATAAAACAAGATTTAGAATATTCAATAGATGAGAAAATAATATACTCAGAGAAGGATGAAAAAGAATATGCAAAAACACTATTAAAAGTATTGGCTGTTAATAGCGATATAGAATCTTTTATACCAAATATATGTGGTGGAAAAATTGAAATTGAAAGGAGAATAAGGCAAATGAAGCAAATAAAAATAGATACAAAAACCTCGATGTTGTTAGTTACAACACTAATTGTTCTTTTATCATTTATAACAATATCACTTGCAAGTGAGAAAGTAGATGCTAAAGAAAATAGTGTAGAAAAAATTGAGGTTAAAGAAGATGAAATAATTATAGAACCACTTAAAGGTGGAGAAATAACAGCTAGGTTTGGTGAAAGAGAAAATCCAGCTACAGGTAAAAGAATATTGCACACAGGAGTTGATATTGTTTCATCAGAAACAGATGAAATTGTGGCAATAGCTGGTGGAAAAGTAATATATGCGGGCTATAATTCTTCAAAAGGAAACAACATAAAAATAGAACATAAAGATGGAAGCATTTCATCATATGCGCATGGCTCTAAAATACTAGTAAATGAGGGAGAAGAAGTAGTGGCTGGAAAAACAATAATGATTGTTGGAAGCACAGGGATGGCAACGGGCCCACATTTACATTTTGAACTTCAAAATAAAAGTGGAGAGTACATAGATGTAAATCAAATATATAAAAAATAATTAACAGAAAATACACAAAAGTACCTAAAAAGTTTTCAATAGGTTCAAACAAAAGACAAAAAATATACACAATTGGATTATATAATAAAGACATCATAAGAAAAGGAGATGGTGCCTATAGGATATAAAAAGTAAGTGTTATATATAACAAAAAATACAAATATTTTCATAAATAAAAATTTTACTGGCCACAATATATGATGAGTAGAAGAGGATATAAAATTATTTTTATATAGCTCTTCTACTTTTTTGGTTTAATCAAAGAAAAAACAAGAGACTTTACCAATATTTTGTTGTCTAATAATTAGGAGGCGAGATATAAATGAAAAAAGGTCAAATTTTTATAGTAATTGTTATGTTATTGATGGTTGGAATATTAAGTGCATATAAAATCGATATGGACAAAATGAGAAAAGGTGAAGATGTGGTTTTTAGTACATGGGGTGTAAAATATAGACCTAGTGTGAAAGAAACAGAGTCTGGTGAAAAACAAACTTTAAAGGAAGAGACAATAAAATATAATAAGTTAGAAATCGAAAGTAGTGGCGAAAAAATATCATTAAAAGTGCCAGAAGATTGGAAATATGAGGAAATATCAGGAGATACTGAGTATAAAAAAGGCGTTAAAATGTATAATGATAATTTCTCTGGTGAAATGGATATTGGATTTTGTAATGGAATGTTTGGAGTTTGTGGAACGGGCTTAGAGCATAAAGAAATAACATTAGAAAATGGTAAAAAAATCAGTGCTGGATATTATTATGATAACGAATGGAATTTCATTGTGTTTGAATCGAAAAAAGGAGAAGATGCAATAGTAGCAATAAATAAAGGAATAAAAGGCGAAAATGCTGAAAGAGCATTGGAGATAGTTAAGAGTTATGTGAAGGATTGATTATTTGGAGGATATTAAATATATTATAAAAGCAATGTGAAGTGACTCGCATTTTATATTATGGGTCTTGATAATCAACCGGTCGACGGAAGCGGTACAAATGACGACCCTTACATAGTTCTCTTGACAGAGTGCAAACTCAACGAGGATGTGAAACTTTGTAACACATATGTGAAGTGCGAGATTGAAGGAGAAACATATCTGTACGATAAGTCTCTTTCGAAAGTTTTCAGATGGAATTCAAAGGAGCTTGTAGATGACTACGTAAACATTGGAAAGGAAAAACGCAACGTCAAAGGTATCGAGGATGCCGAAGATTTCTTCATTTACGTTTCATAACAAAACCTGCAAAACCCGCTTTTCTTTTAGAAAAGCGGGTTAATCTTTGTGAAAAATAAAAGGCTTTAATGCCTAAAAACAAAAAAGTCCCATAATTATGATAGAGTTATTTTTAGCCTAAATATGGGACATATTTTTTTATAATGATATAGTTTTGTAATTGTTTCTAATAAAATTAGGAAATAAACTTTGAAGAGATGGAAGTAATATAAGGTATGAGGAAGAGGAATTGTAATTTGATAGGTTGTATTTTATAAGGCATTTGATATAATTATACAGAGAAGTGCGTAAATGAATGGTGAAATCAGAAATGTTTCTTATGGGATATAATGAGGATGATAGTATTGAATTTATGCCAGCAGTAGAATTTGATGATATTGGAGATAATAGATAAAAATAATGTTTTCTATAAATGGTAATATTATTATAAATATAAGAGATTAAATTAAAGTTTTGGAGGTTACAAATGAGAACAATAAGTAGTGTTGCTTATTCAGAAGTATTTGAAATAATAAATCAATTAGAAGATGATTTGGTAAATAAAATACCACAAAAGCTTATAGAATTTTTGGATGAAGAAAGAGATAAAAATTATAGTTCTAAAATAGATATTAATATCCCGTTAAATGAACAAAAAATAAATAGAAATACAATGGTATTACTTACAATATTGAATTTAAATTATTGGTGTGAAACAAAAGAGGAAAAACAAGAATTATTAAAAATCCTTAATGAAAATGAAGAAAAAGCAAAACAAAAAGAACGACAATTAAAAGAAGGAAATTTCAATAATTTGTTTAAAGAAAATGTAAATGAAATCGAAAATAATACAGATTTAGTTCAATATAAAAAAGAAAGTTTGATACAAAAACTATTTCATAAAATAAAAAAATTACTAAATAAATCATAATGTAGGAGATGATTGTGTGAGTGATATGGAAATAAGAAATAAATTTAAAAATAGTTCTAATTGTTATTATGGTCATGGAATAGGTGCTTATGATGAGAAAAAAATAAAATCAATATTTGATAATGGATTAAGATGTAGTCATGAACAGTTATATTTTACAACCATTGCTTTAGGATTAGGTTCGGAAAATCTTTTTGATGAAAATAGTGATTTATTAAATAATTGGAAGCATAAAGATTCTAGGCAAATAATAATTGCAAGTGTACCGATAAAATATAATCTGTTGGACATTACGGGTACAGATTTATATGGTATGGGACAAGCCGCTTTTTATAATGAAATTTCACAAGATGAAGCACAAAAGTTAAATATAGCACCAGGATATTATTTAAGACCAGAATTTGTTTTAGGAATGTATGATGCAGATAAGAAAGAATTTGTTTCAAATGATAATTATTATGAAAATTTAAAACAAAGTGAGCAAGATTTATTATTTTATGAAATTAAAAACAGATATATTAAAATAATAAAAGAAGCTGGTTATTCTCTTAAAGAATATGGTGAAATATTAGATAGTATCAATTGGGAAAATCCATTAACGTCAGAAGAAATTTTACAAATTGACAGTGATAATATAAAGCAAGATAAAATAACCGAAACAGAAAAATTAAATGTAGAACAACAATCAATAGCTACTCCAAAAACATGGACTGATGAAGTACCAATATATGATAAAAGAGGAAATATTGTAATACAAGATTATATTAATCCAGAATTAATTAAAGGTAAGGTTACATTACCTAATGGAACTAGAATAAATGCTACTCAATATATACAGGAAGTTGTAGTGCCACTAATTCCTAAAAGTGGTAAGTTTAAATTGAAAAACGGTATAGAAATACCAGCTAAACAATACATAGAAGAATTTTTTTTAGGGGTAGGACAAACAAAATATAATGGTGATATAAATGCGTTATTGCAAGATACTTTGGTTGAAACTGATGACCCACCAAAAGGTTCTGGTTGGGCAACAATGACAAATGAACAAACTATGATTGGAAGTAAAAGGCAGGACGAAAACAAATCAAGAAGTAGAATTTTTTATGAATCATTACACTCTTCAAATGATATAAGCGAAAAATCAAAAGAATCTAAAAGAAGAGGTTTTAGAGAAACAGTACAATCTACAAATAGAATAGAGCCTGAATCACGTGAAAAACAGATAAAAAGGAGTAAACTTTTTTTGGAATCACTTAGAAAATCAAATATTACATCAAGTGAAGTTAAACATGTGGCAGGCGAAATTGAAGAAATTCAAAGACAAAAAGCTTTAAGCTTTAAAAAATCAGCGAGTATTTTAACACCAGCAGAAGAAATTTTACTAGAAACTTTAAATAAAAAATATGGGGCAATAGAAAAAGATAATAAGAAAAAGTCACATGATAATAAAAAACAAAACGGAATTAGTATGTAAAAAGTGCATATAAAACCAAAAGGCTTTTCATTGCTGAAAAGCCTTTTTGGTTTAGCACATAACATCGAGAGAGGTGTATACACCACTTTCGGTCTTGTGCTTGTTCGTGATACCGTTCTTTTCGGAAAGGTAGAACGGTTTCGGCAGCTTGAGAAGCGACGGCTCACAGTTAACTACCACATAGGCTGCGGAGTTATCGGATTCGAACGTCACTTCAGGATTGAGCTTTTTGAGCTCTCGGATCAAATCCACATTGCTGCGGATTTCCTTGCTACCAATATTGAACATGTTAATGTCCCTCCATAAATTGATGTATCACACTATGTTGCCATCGCTGGGAACCTTTAATAACACATAGGCGTAGGTATATTATACCATATTTATGACATCGAGTCAAACTTTATGTAAAGTTCAGTGAGGCATCTTATAAAAAAGTAGAATGCAATGATACGAATTTTGATAGAAGTTGAAAAATAACAGTTACCATAAGAATGACTGTGATTTCATCGCATAGAATGATGAGCCTAGAGAGATTCAACCCCTCCCCACGTCTTAGAGGAATAGACATCAACAAATTTTTTGATGCAATTTTTAATGCAATTTATTTAAATTTTATTAAGTTTTAAGCAACTTATATTAGCTTTTAACAATTGATAAAATGTATTCAAACTGTTGATGCTCTAATGAAACATATAAAAATAGCTATTTAGAAGTTTTATTTCTAAATAGCCACTTAATGGTCGGGGTGAGAGGACTCGAACCTCCGGCCCCATGGTCCCAAACCACGTACTCTACCAACTGAGCCACACCCCGATAACAAGCTATATCTTAACATGTTTTTTTGAAAAATACAACACTTTTTTGTAATTTTTTAAAAATCTTTTCAAAAACTCATATTATGTGAACTTATATAAATAATTTATTATAATGCATTATATATTTTCTCTATTGCACTAATTGTATCCTCAAATTTAATATCTTTTGCATATTCGTGTTCTTTTCTATACTTGTCCCATCTTGCAATTAAACTTTCATCTTCTAAAATATTTGATATTATAGTTTTTAACTTTTCTAAGTATTCTTGTGAATTTCTGTGTTTGAAAGTTGTATCAATAGCTTTTTTTAATGTACCGATATCTATATTATTCCACTTATATGTTGCAAAATAATATAAATCATAATAATCTTTCATTCTGCTATTAGCAATATTTCTTTTTAAAACAGTTTCTAATTTTTCAGCAACTATTGTTTCATAATTATATGTATATAAGCTAATATTCTCGTTTTCTAATATTGTTTTGTAATTGTATTCTATCGCTCTTGGTGTAATTAAATCTCCAGTTGAAATATCTATTGAAAAAGGTATTCTTAAATTGCTTAATTTTGCAATTAGTTTAAATCTATAACCACCATATTCATTATCTTCTTTTATAGGCATATTTTTATCTATTTCAAAAATTACATTATCATCTATTTCTAAAGAAATAATTTTATTTATCATTTCTTCTATTGCACTTTTTTCAAAATTCATTCCTGTAATATTCGCATCTATATCCATTGTTGTTCTCATATTAATTCCCATTATAGAAGATAATAAAAATCCGACCTTTTATAATAAACTTTTCATTATATTCTGATTTTGATAATCTTTCTAAAAATCTTTCAAACATATAGTTTTGTAATACTTCCTGAACAGATAGTCCATTGTCTTTTGCAAAATTTTTAGATTTATCCATTAAAGATTGAATATTTTTTATCATATCATTATCTCCATTATTGCTTTTATTTTTTTCTCGCATTTTAGTTTTTTTGCATATTGCATTATAGTAGTTCCATCAATTTCATTATTTGAAAATGCTTTTTTTATGACTTTGTTTCTTTGCTCTATATCTAGTCCACATTTATTTTCATTTTTTACAATATCACAAATTGTTCTTTCAAGATTATAGGCTTTTATAGTATTACCAAATGGAGATTTTAGTTTTATCACACCAAGTTTTATGTTTTCCTTACTTGCATAATGAACTCTTATTTGTTTGGTGTTTATTGAACTAACATTATAATCATTTGGTATTGTTATATCTACAATATTTGGTGTTACTTCTGTTTTGTTTAGAAAGAACAGAGCAGTATTATAAGAAAATATTGCATTCTTATATCTGTTTTGAATTATAAAATATTCATCTTCAAAACTGTCAGTTTTTCCATAAAGCCCATTTCCTATTCTAGATATATAATTATCTTCAATTAGTTTATTTATATAATAAAATCCTATTTTAGCATCTTTAAATTCTTTAGTTGTTATTACATTATTTTTTTCATTTACAAAATTTACTATTTTTTCATAACTTTTCATAATTTCACCTTCACACTGAAATTATATCATTTTTTCAGTGTGAGAGTCAATAAAATTAAATGATATTGTTAAAATTTTTATTTTTTTGAAAATTTTTAACATAATTCACTCCATAAGTAAGTACTTAAGGAGTGAGTAGGGCTAAATTATTTTAGTTTCACACTGAAACAATAACTTGATTTCAGTTTTATAGTTAAATTGATTTTAACCTAATCGCCACCATAACATTGAGGCTGTGGTGGCGATTAGGTTAATATTTTTGTAGTAAATTTCAAATCATCTCCTCAATTTCAGCAAGTATAATATTCAGGAGATTTCTTTTCTACATTTGTTTTTTATCTTTTAATTTTGCCATTTATAAAAATTTTAAAAATTCTTTTCAAATTTTATGTTATGCAACCAAACTCTCAAAATATATTTGCAAAATTTATGCTTTCTAAAGTTGAACTGTAAGTGTGCTTGTGGTAAAATTTTTAGGTAATCGGGGTGTGGCTCAGTTGGTAGAGCGCTTGGTTCGGGACCAAGAGGTCGCACGTTCAAATCGTGTCACTCCGACCATTATTTTTGAGCAAATGATTAACCTTAGGAGGAACAAATGAAGAAAAAAGATAAAGTAATAGTTAAAAAGTTATTAGCAATTGTTTTGCTATTGATTATTGGCAGTGTCATTGGATTTGAAAACTTAGATGATTTTTTGGATGATGGCGTTAATCAAGATACTGTAAGTGAGAATCAAAATGATTATACGCAAAAAGAAAATTATTATATTGCAAGTGATGATGAGTTAAAAGTGTACTTTTTTGATGTAGGTCAAGCGGATTCTATTTTTGTTATGTCTAGCGGAGAATGTATGCTAATTGATGCTGGCAACAATGCGGATGGCAAGCTTATTGTAAAGCAGTTAGAGAATATGAATATTGATACAATTGATTATGTTGTGGGTACGCATCCACACGAAGATCATATAGGTGGACTTGATGATGTTATAAATAATTTTAAAATTAAAAATGTTTTGATGCCTAAAAAAACAACTACTACCAAAACATATGAAGATGTGCTTAAGGCTATCAAAAATGCTAATTTGAAGATAAAAACACCAAAAGTTGGTGATATTTTTTATGTAGGTATGGCGAAATGCGAAGTTATGGGAATAGAAAATGATGCTGAAAACTTAAATGAGAATTCTATTATAATTGAGCTTACATATGGTAAGAAAAAGTTTTTATTTACTGGAGATGCAGAGGTTGCAAATGAAAAACTGCGTAGTTGGGATGATATAGATGTTTTAAAGGTTGCTCATCATGGTTCGAGGACAAGTTCATCAGAAGAATTTTTAGAACAAGTAAAACCAGAATATGTTATAATTTCATGTGGAAGAGATAACGATTATGGTCATCCACATAAAGAGGTGATGGATAGGTTAAAAGGTAGCGAAGTCTATCAAACCTCAAAAGATGGAACAATACTGATTACCAGTGATGGTGAAAATATAGAGGTTGAAAAACTATCAATAAATTTAGATGGAAATGAAAAATAAAAAATTATAAAACAGGTATCGAATTTTAAATCGGTACCTGTTTTTTGTTAAGTTATTTTATATCCCCACTTCCGTTTGATAGGTTGTTTAATTCTAATTGTTTTAATAATTTAAATGAAAGTTCTGCTGCTTCAGCTCTTGTAAGTGTCTTGTGTGGATTGAACATATTTTCAGAATCACCTTGTACTATCTTGTATGCTGTTAAACTTTTTACTGCATTTAAAGCCCAAGATGGAATTGACCCCACATCTTTATAAGTTATTTCTTTTGTAGAAGTATTTGTTCCTAAAACATTGCTTATCATAGTAACAGCTTCTACTCTAGTGATTGGCTTATTTAAATTTAAATATATTTTTCCACCTTCATCAGAACCTTTTATAATCTTTTTAGAATATGCAACTTTTGCTGCCTCAAGAAGCCAAGATGGAATTGAATCTTTATCTGCAAATATTGAAGGTTTAACATCAACTTCTGCATCTAAATTGCTTTCTGTTATTGAAAGTAAGAACAACATAAATTCGCCACGAGTCATTGTTTTTTCTGGATTAAAGTAAAATCTATTTCCTATTTCTTCACCTATTATAAGTCCTCTTGCTGCTAAATGAGAAGCTGAATAATTTGCCCAATGTTCTTTCATGTCTATATAATTAAAAGGAATAACGGTGCTAGAATCTTGTTTAACAGTTATAGTTACTGTAGCTGCGTTAGAATATCTATCTCCACTTTCTAATCTAAATGCTATTTTATCTGTTCCAGTATAATCTTTATTAGGTGTATAAACAAAGTCAGGCAAATGTCCTCCAGATTGAGTAACTACGCCATGTGCAGGTTGATTTGTTATTGCATAAAATACTTTTTCGCCACTAACAATCTCTGCTTTAAATTTTGCAGTTAGCTTTTGGTTTTCTAAAACTTCAAGCTTAGAGTCTAAAGCTTTACTTTTAAGTTTCATTACGCTAGGTTCTTCACCACTTGTGGATGTTTCACCACTAGATATTATGCCAGTTTCACCACTTGATGCTGGATTGCCTTCACCACTTGCTGAAGTTTCGCCACTAGTACTAATTTCACCAGAGGTGTTTGGAACTATACTACTGGCAAAAGAAATTTGTGTTAATGATAAGGCAAATAACATAAGTAATGTTAAAAAAATACGATTTATTTTCATAAAAAATTACCTCCATAAATTTAAAAATATTCTTTTGGTTCGATAATATTTTTACACAAATGAAAAAAATATATTAAAAATTATTATGGAATAAAAGGAATTAAATGGAAAAATGTGGCTATATTTTACCAAATTTTAGAAAAAAGGAATAAAAAATTTGACAAGCGATAAAAATAGTAGTAGAATTTGAACCATGCGACGTTTGGAGGTATTAAAAATGGAAGCAGATCGAAGTATTATTTTACAAAAGAAAATGATTTTATTTTTAGCAGTTTTAGTAATTGGAGCTTTTTACTCAATAATTTATTTAGAAAATCGTAATGAAGAAGTTGTTAAAATTTGTGAAATGGTTCCTGAAGAAATTGATTTAATAACTGTCAAAGAAGAAAATGATAACGAAATAATATCTAGAAGAATGATGTACATGTCAGCAAGTGTAGCTGGTGATATTGAGGAAGAAACAAGTGGAGAACAAGAAGAATATGTTATGGCAATTGTTCAAAATGAGCCAGAAGAAGCTGAAATAGTAGTAGAAGAAGCAAAAAATGAAAAGCAAGAGGTTTTTGTAGAAGAACCAGTTAAAGAAAATAATACAGAAACAAAATTAGTAAAATATAGGGATTTAGCAGAAAGTAATCCGCCAACAGAATATGAAAATAAAATAGAAGTCACTGCAACAGCTTATTGCTTATGTAAGAAATGTTGTGGCAAAAGCCCAGACAATCCAAACTATGGTTGTACACATAGTGGATTAAAAATCGTTCCAGGCTCTGGAATGAAAGTAATTGCAGTTGATCCAAAAATCATTCCATTAAACAGTAAAGTTTATGTTGAAGGACTAAATGGTGCTTGGGATTACGGTCATGCAGTCGCAGCAGATACCGGTAGTGCAATAAAAGAATTAAAAATAGACTTGTACATGGATACACATACAGAGGCTCTAGAATGGGGCAGAAGAAAAGTTAATGTATATGTATTAGGTGAATAAAATCGACTCATACTTGTATATGAAAATCAAAAAATTTTGATGAAGCATTATAAGTATGAGTTTTTATGTGTTAAAATATTAAAAATAACCTTGATTATTTAAATACTCGACAAAAATATTGATAAATTACCAAATTAAGTATATAATTTTTTTCAGAGGTGGGATATGAATTTACGTGAAGAAACAGAATTTATCTTAAAAAAATATGGACTTAGAGCAAACAAAAAATTAGGACAAAATTTTTTAATAAATGAAGAGATTATAAATCAAATTATTGAAAAAGCAGATGTAAATAAAAATGATACTATAATAGAAATTGGTCCCGGACTAGGTAGTTTGACAGCAAAATTATTGGAAAATGCAAATAAAGTAATTGCAATCGAATTGGATTCAAATATGTCAAACATTCTTAAAGAAAGATTTTGTTTATATGATAATTTCGAGTTAATAGAGAAGGATGTTTTAAAGGTTGATTTAAATGAGATAGTTGAAAAATATGATAGTGTAAAAGTTGTTGCTAATTTGCCATATTATATAACCACTCCAATAATTATGAAACTTCTAGAGGAAAAATTAAAATTAAAAAGCATAACTGTTATGGTTCAAAAAGAAGTTGGAGAAAGATTTTGTGCAGTTCCTAATAGTAAAGAATATGGGGCAATAACTATAAGTATAAATTATTATACGAAACCGGAGATAATTATAGATGTTCCAAAGGAAAATTTTGAGCCTATGCCAGAAGTTGATTCATGCGTAATAAAGCTAGATGTTAGAAATGTTCCAACAGTAGAGCTAAAAAATGAAAAAGACTTTTTTAACTTAATAAAAGCTGGTTTTTCACAAAGAAGAAAAACAATAAATAATTCTCTTGCAAGTATGGGAATATCAAAAGAGAAAATAAAAAATGTACTTGAAAAATTAGGTATAGATTCTAAATTAAGAGCTGAAAATTTGACAATGGAGCAATTTGCTGATATTTCAAATAATATGTAATATACAAAGGAGGAAAAAATGCTAAATACAAAATATATTGTTTTAGTAGATGATACAAAAGAGCTTTGTGAGCTTGTAGCAGAACTATATGAAAATGAAATTGATTATGAATTTGTTTGTTCAAATTCAGATAAGACAAGTTTAAGAAAGGCTTTACTTTCTGTGCCAGATTTAATAGTAATAAATGAAGATGGGTTAGAAGATGAGACAACATCAAATGTTTGTAAATACATTAGAAAAGGAAAAGACAATGCAATAACCCCTATAATAGTTACATCTAGCCAAAAAGATGAAAATCACAGGTTAGATATATTAAAAAAAGGTGTAGAGTATTATATTCCAAAACCTTTAAATAAGCAGTACTTTTACTATACAATAAGAAATTTATCACACTTAATAAGTGCAAATAGATGTATAAGTGCACTTACAGGACTTCCTGGAAATATACAAATAGAAAATGAATTAAAAAGAAGAATTGGCTCAAAAGGAATGTATGCTGTATTGTATACCGATTTAGATAACTTCAAGGCGTATAATGATAAATATGGATTTATGAATGGCGACGAAGTTATAAAATACACAGCAGAGGTTTTAAAAGAGGCAATACAAGAACATGGAAAAAGAGGCGACTTTTTAGGACATATTGGTGGAGACGATTTTGTTGCTATAGTAGACTATGAAAATGCAAAAAAAATAGGAAGAACAATTATCAAATTATTTGACAAAGGTATAAAAGAATACTATTCAGAAGAAGATATAAAAAAAGGTGGAGTAAGGCTTTTAAACAGGAGGGGCAAAATGGAAAAATATCCAATAACAACAATAACTGTAGCAATGATTAGTAATAGATATAAGCAATACAAAAGCCCTCTTGAAATAGGCGAAGATGGTGCGACAGTAAAGAAGAAAGCAAAAACGGTTCCAGGTAGTACTTTTATGGAAGATAGAAGAAAAAGTTAATAATCAAAAACATATACATTAATTTTATGTATATGTTTTTTTGTGCATAAAATCTCATGAGGTAGAAGTGGCATCATTAACAACAAATGAAGAGGTATCTATAAACAATTAAGTAATATTTTTATCATAGTCACATATATAAATAAATAGATTTGTTTTTGTGAGGTGGATATGTTCAATAAAAAAACTTTTTTTATTTTGATTGGTATAGTAGTGTTTTTATTGGTTTTTATTAGTACTTGTAGCAAAGAGATAATAGTGCAAACTACAGGAAATACAAAAACATATAAAATAGTTGTTGATGCAGGACATGGTGCACCAGACGGGGGTGCTGTTTCTAGTGACGGGGTAGAAGAAGCGGGGCTGAATCTTGAAATTGCCGAAAAATTGAGAGATGCACTTGAAGATGAAGGGTTTTTAGTAATAATGACAAGAGAAGATGAAAATAATATAGCAGATACTGACAAACAAAAGTCCCTTAGAGAAATGAAGTCTTCAGATTTGACAAATAGAGTGAATATAGCCAATAATAGTGGAGCAGATATTATGATTTCAATACATATGAATAAATTTGAAGGAGGAAGTTCGTGGGGGTGGCAGACTTTTTATAGTAAAAATTCTGATGAAGGTAAAAGGCTTGCCACTTTAGTTCAAAGTTCTATCCAAAAAAATATTGACAGAGTGAATAAAAGAGTAGCTTTATCAATTGAAGGGATAAAAATAGTAGATAAGACCAATATTCCTGTAATAATAGTTGAATGTGGTTTTTTATCAAATGCCGAAGATTTGAGACTTTTACAGACAGAAGAATATCAAAATAAAATAGTAATTGGAATAATAGATGGCGTAAAAGAATTTTATAGTAGTTTGTAATCTTACAATGTTAAGGCTAGTATAGCGTGTGGATATAAAATTTTAACTAACAAAAACTATCGTAAAAACAATCTAACTTAATAATAAATTTGAATGTGTATATTTTTTCATTGCTTGGCAAAAATAAGATAAAGTATGCTAGGGAGTGAAAAGATGGAAAATTTTGCGAAAAAGTTAGCTATAAATCATAATGTTTCAAAAACTTCAAATAAAAAGAGTTATCCATTAAATAGACTTAAAGAAAATTATAATAGAATATCAAAGGCATTTGATATTTTAAGTGAAAGTGTTGCAAAAAATGTTTCTGTACCACCGGCTGGTGAGTGGCTTTTGGACAATTTTTATATAATAGAAGAACAATACAATTCGATATTAAATGATTTATCTATAAAAGAATACACAAAACTTCCTTCTGTTGGTGGCATTTGTAGAGTTCAAATATTAGCAAGAGAGCTTGTAAAATATGTAGATGGAAATATAACAGGGGATATAATCGAGAATTTTATAAATGCTTATCAAACTAAAAGAACTCTTAGCATGGAGGAGATATGGTATTTTCCTTTAATGCTAAAAATAGCTCTTATAGAACATGTTAGGAGAGTTTGCGATAAGATTATAACATCTCAACTTGAGAAGTTTAAAGTGGAAAGCCTTATAGAGCGTGTGATTTTAGGCAAGGAAACATCAAAGCAAAAATTTTATGATTACAAAAATATAAATTTGAATGGTGAAGTAATGTCATATATAGAATATATGATTTATTCACTAAAAAAGATGGGACAAGATGGCACAAAATATATAGAGATACTAGAAGATGAAATAGTAAAAGCAGGAATGACATCGAGTGAAATTATAAAAATAGAGCATTATGATATGGCAACGCGCAGAATTTCGATGAGCAACGCAATAACAAGCATAAAAAATATTTCTAGATTTAATTGGACAATGATATTTGAAAAAATAAATAACATAGAAAATATTTTGACAGAAGATGAAGTTTACACGAAAATGGATTTTGATACAAAAGCAATGTATAGAGAAGAAATAAAAAAAATATCAAAACTTGCAAATGTGTCAGAAATATATGTTGCTAATATGCTTGTTGAATTATCTAAAAAAGAAAATAAGCATATCGGATTTTTTCTTTTCGATGACGATAAAAAAAGATTGTATGATGAAATCGGCATAAACACGAAAGTGAATACTGGTCTTTCTGGGGCAACTAAATTACTTTTATATACATTCGGGATATATTTACCTAGTATTATTTTAAGCATTGTTTTGTTTAAAGAAAAATTTTTGTGGGGAATAATTCCGTTTTCAGAAGTCTTTTGCATAATAGTAAACAAAATTGTTACAAAGATAAAAAAGCCCAGAAGATTGCCTAGAATGGAAGAAATAAGTGAAGATGTAGGCACATTTGTAATAGTGCCAACACTTTTAAATAGCAAAGAAAGAGTTAAAAAACTTGTAAATGATTTAGAAGTTTATTATTTAGCAAATAGAGATGCGAAGTTATATTTTTGTTTGCTTGGTGATACTTCTGAAATAGACTCTGAAATAGCACCATATGATGAAGAAATAAAAAAAGTTGGAGTAGAGGAAGTTGAAAAGTTAAATCAAAAATATAACAAGAAAATATTTTATTTTGTTTATAGAAGAAGAGTGTACAATAAATCCCAAGGTAAGTGGCTAGGATATGAGCGAAAAAGAGGAATGATAACAGAGTTCAACAACTTTTTATTAACAGGAGAGCAAGGTACTTTTCAAATAAACACGATAGAAAAAATCCCTAAAACAAAATATATAATAACATTAGATGCAGATACAGAGCTGGTATTAGACTCCGCTCAAAAATTGATTGGTATAATGGAACATCCGTTAAATAAGCCGATAATTGAAAATGGAATTGTTAAAAAAGGTTATGGACTGATTCAGCCTAAGATTGGAGTGTCAATAGAAAGTAGTACAGCATCATTGTTTTCAAAGCTATACGCTGGTAGTGGGGGGCTTGATATGTATTCTGGAGCAGAATCTAATGTGTACATGGACTTGTTTGGAGAAGGAATTTTTACAGGTAAAGGAATTTTTAATGTAGATGTTTTTCAAAAAGTATTAAAAGATGAGATACCAGAAAATACTGTGTTAAGTCATGATTTATTAGAGGGGAGTTACTTAAGAGTTGGTCTTGCAAGCGATATAGAGTTGATAGATGGGTTTCCACCGAGAGTAAATTCATATATGCTTAGATTGCAAAGGTGGACAAGAGGAGATATTCAAATTATAAAATGGTTCGTAAATAAGAAAATAAATGCATTATCGAAATATAAAATATTCGATAATGTAAGGCGAAGCATTTTAGATATTAGTGTGCTAATATTATTGTTTATGGGTTTTCCCAAAAGTGCACTCTTCATTTTATTTTTTCCATTTATAATGGATGTGCTTTCAACACTTTTTAATTTTAAAACCAATTATAAAAGAACAAAGAATTTTTTTATAACGATAAACGGAATGAATGCAAGTTTATACAGATGTATAATGGCTTTAATTCTTTTGCCATATAAAGCAGTGCTTTTACTTGAGGCAATAGTAATCACGTTATATAGAATGTTTATATCAAAAGAGCATTTGCTAGAGTGGGTGACTGCTGCTGATGCCGAGAAACTTTTGGGTAGAAATTTAAAATGTTATATAAAAGAAATGATAATAAGTCCAATTATTGGACTTGAGCTACTTTTAACATATAGCATATATCATAAAAATTTAATAAGCACAGGTATATCATTTTTGGTAGCTTGGTTTATGACACCTTTTATTTCGTACTTGATTTCAAAAGAAAATACTAAAAAAATAGAGAAGCCTAAAGAAAATGACAAGAAAATATTATTAGATATCGCTAAGAGAACTTGGAATTATTTTGATAAATACATGGCAAAGGAAAACAATTTTATTCCGCCAGACAATTATCAAGAAAATCGAAAAAAGCAAATTGTAAAAAATACTTCATCGACTAATATAGGGCTTCGGACTGCTTGCGATAATATCCGCAAATGATTTATCATTTATAACGGACAAAGAAATGCTAGAGAGATTAAAAAATAGCATAGGTACGATAGAAAAATTAGAAAAGTGGAATGGACACTTATATAATTGGTATGACATAACAACACTAGCACCACTTGAACCCAAATTTATTTCGACAGTAGATAGCGGAAATTTTGTCGGGTATTTATATGTGGTTAAAGAAGTTTTGAAAGACCATGGAGAAGATGAGCTAGTACAAAAAGTTCAAAAAATAATAGATGAAACCGATTTTTCATGTTTGTATGATTACAGAAAAAATTTATTTTCTATAGGATATGATGATAGAAATAAAAAACTTGTAGATTCATATTACGATTTGCTTGCGTCTGAGGCAAGGCTTGCAAGTTTTATAGCGATTGCAAAAAGAGATATACCGTACAAGCACTGGTTTTATCTTGGTAGAAGTTTGACAACAGTTGATGGCTACAAAGGGCTTGTGTCTTGGGCTGGAACAATGTTTGAATATTTCATGCCACTTGTGATTATGAAATCGTATGATTACACTTTGCTTGAGGAAACATATAGATTTTGCATATATAGTCAAAAAAGATATGCAAAAAAACTTAATATACCATGGGGAATATCTGAATCTGCATTTAATTTACAAGACTTAAATTACAATTATCAATATAAGGCATTTGGGATACCTTGGCTTGGATTAAAAAGAGGACTTAAAGACGAAATTGTTGTCTCGCCATATGCAAGCGTTTTAGCACTTTCTATGACGCCAAAAGATGTTTTGAAAAACATCGAAGTTTTGAAGAAAATAGGAGCATATAATAAGTTTGGCTTATATGAATCAATCGATTATACACCTTCAAGGGTAAAAGAAAAATATGAAATTGTAAAAACATATATGGCACATCATCAAGGGTTGATTCTTTTATCAATAAACAATTATTTAAATAATGACATTTTAAAGGAAAGGTTTGCTGAAGAACCTTGCATGAAAGCAACCGAGATATTGCTTCAAGAGAAAGTACCACAAAAAGTTATATTCACAAAGGAAAAGAAGGAAAAAATAAAAGTATTAAAATATAAAGATTATGAAGATTATTCAGAAAAAATTATTAACAAAGATGAAGGAAATGTGAATATCCTAGCCGGCGATGAATACACGTTGTTAATTAACGACAGAGGCGAAGGCTATAGTGAAACAAGAGGAATACAAGTTAATAAATATAATGAATCTTGCAAAATCTCAAACACAATATTTATAAAAGATAGAAACACAAAAAGAGTTTGGAGCAACTTGTTAAAACCATTAGAAAGTGAAAAGCCTGATGAATATAATGTTTCGTTTTCGACATCGTGTTGTAAATATTATAGAAAAGATGGAGATATTGAAACAACAACTAAGATTGCAGTATCAGCAGAAGATAGAGTTGAATTGAGACAAATAAAAATAAAAAATGTAGGAAAAGAAATAAAAAACTTAGATGTGATTAGTTATCTTGAACCCGTTCTGACCGACCCTAATAGTGATATAGTGCACCCGGCATATAATAGCTTATTTTTGTGTGCAAATAATGTAGATGGAAATGTAGTGTTAGAAAAGCGATTTCACAATGGTACAAGAATTTTTCTTTCAAATTTTGCAGTAATCTTGTCAAAACCAGAATTAAAATTTGAAGTCGAACTTGATAAATGCAAAATAGTAGGAAGAGGAAACACTATAAAAAATCCAACAATAATATATAAAGATAAAATGTTTTCGAATGAGATTGTTTCGAATGCAAATACTGCGATATCGCTAAAAACAGAACTTAACGTGAAACCAAACGAAGAAATAATTATAAACTACTACATTGCATTAGGTGAGAGCATAGAAGATATAAAATTGCTTCAAGATAAATATACAAAGTTTGATGCAGATACAAGATTATTTGAACTTGCATTTGGAAGAAGTGTAATTGAAAATAGATTTTTAGGATATAAGGCAAAAGAGGTGGCAGTATATAATAAATTACTTTCTGAAGTAATAAATGGTTCAAAGACACTTGAAAAATACGCAAAAAATATAGAAGAAAGCAGACTAAAGCAATCGGATTTATGGAAGTTTGGAATATCAGGTGACCTACCAATAATACTTGTAAAAATTGATGATGTGAATGACTCGTATGCCATAAAAACATTAGTAAATATGGAAGACTATTTCTTTCATAAAAATGTAAAAGTTGATTTGGTGATTTTAAATGAAGAACCAAATAGCTACGAGCAATATGTGAATGAAAAAATATTTGAAATAATGGGAAGAGAGAATGCAAATTATTTGTTTAACATGAATGGAGGAATTCATATATTAAAGAAATATACAATGTCAAAAGAAGAAGAAAATTTAATATATTCATGTAGTGATGTGATAATAGAGGCTAAAAATGGAATACAAAACAACTAAAAAATATAAAGCCAGTAAGTAACCAAAAACTTACTGGCTTTAGTGTTTAAATAATAGAAAGTATTTCTTTTTCAAATTCATTTATTATATTTTCGTGTGGTATTTTTCTAATAATTTTGCCTTTTTTAAAAAGGAGCCATTCGTTATTTCCGCCAGCAATTCCAATGTCAGCTTCTCTTGCTTCGCCTGGACCATTTACAGCACAGCCCATAACAGCAACTTTAATATTGCTATTTAATGTATTGCAAAAACTTTCGATTTCTTTTGCAATAGGAATTAAATCCACGCATGTTCTTCCGCAAGTTGGACAAGATGTGAATTTGATAGAATTATTGTATAGATTACAATCTTTCAAAATCTCTTTAGCAGCACGAACTTCTTGGATAGGGTCATCTGATAAAGATACTCTAATTGTATTTCCAATTCCTTCTCTAAGCATAACTCCAAGTCCTATACTAGATTTAATAGTTCCGCTAAAAAGCGTGCCAGCTTCTGTTACACCTAAGTGCAAAGGATAATCAAATATTTCAGCTGCCATCTCGTATGTTTTTATACACAAATCTAAATCAGAAGCTTTAAGTGAAATACAAATGTCATGAAAATCAAATTCTTCTAAAATATCAACATGTCTTTTTGCGCTCTCTACAATTGCTTCAGCTGTCACACCACCGTATTTTTCTAGCAAATCTTTTTCTAAAGAACCAGAATTAACACCAATTCTGATTGGAATATTTTTATCTTTGCAAGCATCAACAACTAGCTTTATATTTTCTTTTGATCCGATATTGCCAGGGTTAAGTCTAATCTTATCAACACCTGCAGAGATTGCTTCAAGAGCAATTTTGTAATCAAAATGAATATCAGCTACAATTGGAATGTGTATTTTTTCTTTAATAGATTTAATTGCTTTTGCATCAGCTAAATCTAAACAAGCAACACGAATTATTTCGCAACCTTCTTTTTCTAATTCTAATATTTGATTTACAGTAGACTCAACATCTTTTGTCTTTGTGTTTGTCATAGATTGAATCGAAACATGATTATCTCCACCAATTTGAACATCTCCTACCATAATTTTTCTAGTGCAATTTCTATTATTCATATCAAAACTCCTTTAAAAAGATATTAAAAACATTATATATTAAAAAACAAAAATATGAAACTTATTTATTGTATGATAAAAATTCTTAAGTATAAATTTAAGAGATAGTCCGGTTTTCAAGGTGAAAAATCCGGTTAAAAGCGGACTTTTTATGGGCTGGTGGATGAAAACAAAAAGATGTAAATGGACAATAAATATTGTAAGAACCTGATGCTTTTTAACATAATCTTATACAAAAACATTGTATGATAAACAAAACCTCTGGATAAAATATGTAATATAAGTATTTTATCTCGGAGGTTTTTATGAATACAAAAGAGCTTTTATATTACAATGGTTTTGGTGGTTTTTCTAAAGATGGAAATGAATATATAATTTGTACAAGTGAGAAGTATACACCAGCACCATGGAGTCATATTATGGCAAATGAAAAATTTGGGACATTAGTTACAGCAAATGGTGGCGGATATGTATGGAGTCATAATAGTAGGGATAATAAGCTTACAAGTTGGTCAAATGACCCTATAACAGATAAACCGTCTGAAGTCTTGCAATATGATTGTGAAGAGAAAAGCTACAACTTACTTCCATATGATTCACTTGAAAACTTCACAGTAGAGTACGGCTTTGGATATGCTAGATTTTTTAAAGAAGGTGCCGAGATAGACTCTAATATAAATATATTTGTTCCGCGAGATAAATGTAAAAAGGTATATAACATAACACTAAAGAATAAAACTGATGCTCAAAAAGAGCTAAATATAAGATACAAGATAGAACCAGTACTTGGGGTTAGTAGAGAATATACTAAAAAACATTTAGTTATTTCTAAAAAAGAAAATGGTATAACTATAAATAATTATTATAGAGAAAATTATGCAAATGAAACGATGTATGTATCATCAAATGAGGTTATTAGCGATATAGAGGTGTTAGACAAAACTGCTCAAATTTCAATAAATATTATGCTTGGTGCGTTTGAAGAAAAATCTTTTGTTATAGAAATTGGTACGAGTGAAAATTTAACAAGTTATGAAATTACTCAAAATCCAAAAGAAAAATTAGAAGAAGTAAAAAATTTTTGGAAGGACTTTGTTTCTAGAGTTAAAGTGAGAACGCCAGTAGAATCAATGAATATTATGATGAACGGCTGGCTGTTATATCAAACTGTAACATCTAGACTTTGGGCAAGAACTTCGTTCTATCAGGCTAGTGGGGCTTTCGGTTTTAGAGATCAATTGCAAGATTCTTTAATCTTGTTATATTACAATCCTGAAATGACAAAGAAGCAGATTATATATCATGCGAAGCATCAATTCATAGAGGGTGATGTTCTTCACTGGTGGCATCCTGAAAAAGACAACGGAATAAGAACGAGATATACTGATGATTTACTTTGGCTCCCATATGTTTTGTATGAATACATTGCAAAAGAAAAAGATTACGAAATACTAGATGAAAATGTTCCATATGTAAAGATGACCTCTCTTTCAGAAAATGAGAACGAGCGATATGATAATGTCGAAATAGAAGAAAAAGAAGAGTCTTTATATATGCATGCAAAAAGAGCAATAGAAAGAAGTCTTTCTTTTGGTGAACATGGACTTCCTAGAATGAGTGGAGGAGACTGGAATGATGGCATGAATAATGTAAAGGGAGAAAGCATATGGCTACGGATTTTTTCTATATGATGTCTTGAAGAAATTTTGTAAATTATGTGAGATAAAACGGAGATAAAGATTTAGAAAAGTATTTAAAAATACAAGAAGAGTTAAGAATGAATCTAAATCAAAAAGCCTGGGATGGCAGATGGTACAAAAGAGCATATTTTGCAGATGGTTTGCCTCTTGGCTCTCACGAAAACGAAGAATGCAAAATAGATTCAATATCACAAAGTTGGTCGGCAATATCAGGAGCTGGCGATACTGAAAAGGTACAAACTGCAATGGAAAGTTTGGAGAATTATCTTGTTGATAGAGAAAATATGATAATAAAACTTTTGACACCACCTTTTTATAAAACTAACTTAGAACCCGGGTATATAAAATCATACATTCCAGGAGTTAGAGAAAATGGAGGACAATATACTCATGGTGCCATATGGAGCGTAATCGCAAATGCTAAGATTAGAGACGGAGAAAGAGCAGGCGAGTATTTTAGATTTTTAAATCCAATAGAACATGCAAGGACAAAAGAAGATGCAATAAAATATAAAGTTGAACCATATGTCGTTGTTGCCGATGTATATTCGGCTCCTAATATGATTGGTAGAGGAGGATGGTCTTGGTATACAGGTTCGAGTTCATGGCTTTTTATGGCAGGATTTGAGAGTATACTCGGCATAAAAAAAGAGGGCGATAGATTATATATAAATCCATGCATTCCGGCAGAGTGGGAATCGTTTAGCATTTCATATAAATACAAAAGTAGTCAGTACAATATAAATGTATATAATTCGGACCACAAAAGTACTGGAATAAAAACAATATATGATGATAATAATTTATCAGGGACAAATGAAATAAAGCTTATTGATGATGGAGAAGAACATTCAATAGATTTAATAATGTAAAACAAAAAGCCTGCAAGCTGTTTAGATAGACGGCTTGAAGGCTTTTTTAATAATCATTCGTATTATTCTTCTACTTTAACTTCTTTATGTTCTACATTTTTTCTAAATATTGCAACAATTAAAAGTCCTAGTGCGATTAGTATAGTTGCAAATGATACAAGGCCACCAATGAAAGGAATAGCTTTTAAAATTTCAATAATAAGAATTCCTAAAAGACCTTTTAAATAATTGTTCATGTTATCTTTAAATATTGTATCACCTACTAAGTATCCGACAAATACTGTTGAATAAATAAGCGTTGCGATATATAAAAATAGCGATATAAAACTAAATGGCATACCAATTAAAGTAAGCATTAAAAGAATTGCTATAAATGGTACGGCTATTAGTAATAAAAGTCCAAATCCTAAAGATTTAAAGTATGTCCCAGCACTATTTACTCTGTTAACATTAGAAACTTTTTTAAATAATCCTGGTGCTATAAGTAATGTTAGTGCAAATAATATAAAGTTGGAAATAGTCCAAAATACTATATTTTTTATTGTTGAAACAAAAGATGGTGTATTTTTTTCATGTTCAGTGCCGTCATCTATATCTTTAATAACATTTGTCTTTATAGAAGATGGAATATTTGCAACAGCAGATGATGGATATGTAACAGTACCGTTTATTATTGCTCCATCAGCAATTGAAATGTTGCCAGCAGAAATGTTAATATCACCATCTATTATGGCACTGCCTCCAATAGTGAAATTTGAAGCGAAAACATAAATGTTTCTTCCAATTTTACTATTTACTGAAACATTAGAACCAACCAAGTATGCATCACGACCAACAGAGCCATTGACTGAAACATCTTTACCTGCAACAAAAATATCTTTGTCTGTTGCATTTGAAATATTGATGGTATTTCCGGCAATAAAAGAATAAAGTCCGTTGGCATTTGAGTTAATATTGTTACCAGCCAAAATAATCAAATCATTTGCTTTTCCGGAAACATTTAAGTCGTCACCAGCTTGTATAATGTTTTCGCCAGTTGGTGCAACCGATATATCAAAATTGTCTAAATCATCAATGTCGTGTTCATAATCTTGTGGATATGCATCAAGAGGTGCTAAATCTAAAAGATTAGTTGCAAAAACTGCAGATGAACATAAGCACAAAATAACTGCAAGTAAAATACAAAATTTTTTCATAATAAACCCTCCAATATGTAAATATATAACACAAACTATTTTAACACATGTTACCAAAAAAATATATATTTGTAAGAACAAAAAGAAAAAATTGTTACTACATTTTTCTAGCTATTACTACATTATTATGATAGAATAATTTTAGATTTTTATATGAAAGGTGAAATTATGAATACAGACGAAATTTTAAAAGGATTAAATAAAGAGCAATTTGAAGCTGTTACTCATGTTGATGGACCTCTTTTGGTTATAGCAGGTGCGGGCAGTGGAAAAACAAGAGTGCTTACACATAGAATTGCGTATTTGATTGCAGAATGTAATGTAAAACCTTGGAACATAATAGCTATTACATTCACAAACAAAGCAGCGAAAGAAATGAAAGAAAGAATAGAAAAAATAGTTGGAGATATGGCAAAAGACATGTGGGTTGGAACATTCCACTCTATGTGTGTTAGAATATTAAGAAGAGAAATTGAAAAAATAGGATATGGAAAAGATTTTATAATCTTCGATACAGCTGATACAAAGGTTGTAGTAAAAGAGTGTATAAAAGAATTAAATCTAGATGAAAAATTATATAATGATAAATATTTGCTATCAGAGATAAGTAAGGCTAAAAACGATATGATGGATCCTGAAAGATATGCAAACTTGTATGCATCAGATTATAGACTTAGCAAGGTAGCAAGTGTATATGATTTATATCAAAAGAAACTTAAGAAAAATAACGCAGTAGATTTTGATGATATAATCAACAACACGATTGAAGTATTCAACAAAAATTCCGATGTTTTAGATTATTATAGAGAAAAATTCAAATACATATTAGTAGATGAGTATCAAGATACAAACAAGGCTCAAGATATGCTTATATCGCTTCTTGCAAGCAAATATCAAAATGTATTTGTAGTAGGAGATGACCAACAAAGTATATATAAATTTAGAGGCGCAGATATACGAAATATACTAAACTTTGAAAAGGTATATCCAAACACAAAAGTTATAAAGCTAGAGCAAAATTATCGTTCTACAAAAAATATATTAGGAATAGCAAATGAAGTTATAAAAAATAATACAGGCAATGTTAAGAAAAAATTATGGACAGAAAACGATGAGGGAACAAAGCCAACTGTTTATCAAGGCAATGATGAATATGATGAGGCAAACTATGTTGTTTCACAAATAAATACGCTTAAAATAAATGAATATTATAAATATTCTGACTTTGCAATTTTATATCGTACAAATGCCCAATCAAGAGCATTTGAAGATGTGCTTATGAGAGAGGGTATACCATATAAAGTTGTTGGTGGTCAAAAATTCTATGAAAGAAAAGAAATAAAAGATATTATCGCATACTTAAGATTGGTACAAAATACAAACGATGATGTTAGCTTAAAAAGAATAATAAATGAACCTAAAAGAGGAATCGGTAAAACAAGTTTAGATGCGGTAGAACAAGCTGCTAGACAAACTGGAAAATCAATGTTTGATATAATAAAAGATGCAGATAAATATGTAACAACAAGAGCAAACGCAGCATTTAAAGAATTCGCAAACTTTATATTAAAAATGAGAGAAGATACATCAAGTGTTGAAAAATTAACGAGCACCATACTAGAAGGTAGTGGATATATAAAGGCATTAGAAGATGAAAAAACAGAAGAAGCAGAAGGCAGAATAGAAAACTTAGGACAGTTCATAAATGTTGCAATCGAATTCGAAGAGCAATATGCTGAAAATGGATTACCAGAATTTTTAGAAAACCTTGCACTAGTTACTGATTTAGATAATGTTGATGAAGAACAAGATCAAATGCTACTTATGACACTTCATACAGCAAAAGGGCTAGAGTTTCCAGTAGTATTCTTAGTTGGAATGGAAGATGGTTTATTTCCAAGCTATCGTTCAATAGATGAAGTAGATGGTTTAGAAGAAGAAAGAAGACTTTGCTATGTTGGTATAACAAGAGCTAAAGAGCATTTATTCTTAACATGTGCAAAATGTAGAACGATATTTGGTAGTACAACATATAGCAAGCCATCAAGATTTTTAGAAGAGATTCCAAAAGATATGATAAATGGAGGAATAAAACCTAAAAAATCTTTCAGTTTCGGAGATGACTACGATGATTCAGAAGAAATAAATATTCCAGCATTTGCATCACCTAAACAAGCATTTAATTTTAGAACTGCAGAGAGCTTCCTACAAAAAGCAACTGCCAATGCAACAATGAGTCTAGATGGTTACAAAGTTGGAACAGAAGTAATGCACAAAAAATTCGGAAAAGGCGTTATAACAAATGCCGAACCAGAAGATGACGATTTGAAATTAGACATATCATTTGAAAAAGCAGGAAACAAAAGACTTATGGCAAGATTTGCAAACCTTGAAATATTATAAAATATTGTTTTGGAGGTGAATCATGAAAAAGCAAAATGGGGTTACAATGGTTGAGCTTGTAGTTGTAATAATAATAATACTTATAATAACATCATTTTCTGTATTTACAGGAAAAGAAGCAGTAGATCAAGCAACAGCGGCAGAAATATATGGAGAAATCAATTCGATGAGAGAAGCAATAAATGCTGTAAATATAAAAAAAGAATTAGATAGTGATTTTGTAATTACATCGGGCGACTATTACGATGCAAAAGTAAGTGAAGTAATGTCAAAAGATGAATTCGAATCAATATATGGAATATATGTAGATGAAGTTGAATTTGATAATTTGTATATAATTTTTGGTATGGATAATTTAGAATATTATGATAATAGTAATGTTAATAAAAATTATGGACTAGACTCTATCAAGCATTCTTATTTAATTAACTTCGAAGAAGGTAGGGTTGATTTGTTAAAAGCAATAAAAATAGCTAACAGAAGTGTTAGAACATTTGAACAAGTAAGAGCTTTAGTAGATGACGGAGAAATATAATTAGGCAGTGTAAACTAATTTATAAAAAATATAAGTTTTATAAAATATAGTAAACACAACCTATAATTATTGTGGAGGAAAATATGAAAAAAAATAATAAGGGAATCACAATGATTCAAATGGTTATTACAATAGTTATGATGGTACTAATTGCAGGTTTTTCAATATATAATGCGAGAGACACAATCATAGAAACAAAAGTTGCAAAAATATATAATGAAGTAGAAGAAGTAAAAAATGCTGTAACAGGACTAAAAATTTTTGAAGATGAAAACATAGAAAATATATTAGGAGCTCCATTACAAAACTTAAACGATTATCCAGGATTAGCGGCATATTATAAAGACGATCAAGAATATTATTTATTAAACTTTAAAACAAATGGTAATACATTATGCGATTTGTTAGAGATAAGAAACATAGAAAATAACTATATAGTTAATTTAAAAGATGCAGATAATGTAGAAGTATTTTTGGTAGGCGGGGCAATGATAGAAAATGAGATGTGCTATACTGACTATGAAATTTTGAAAAAATATAATGATATATTTGCTGGAAGAAAATAAAGTGAGAATTATCACTACTATACTATTAAAATCTTTAAATATCTAACAAAAGCTATGATATATGATTAAAAAACAAAGAAAAAAGGCGATAAAGAGCAAAAAGCGAAGAAAATCAATATTAAAATGAAATAAAAAACAAGAATAAAAGAATAAGAACCTCAAAAAATTTGATTTAAAATATTTAATATAGTAAAATGTGTTTGTTAAAACGAAAGATAACATTTAAATTGAAAAGGAGTTGAAGTCTTTCTTGAGGATATCGGGAAGAAAAAAGATATTAATAAACGTAATAACAAAGGTAACAATGTCTGTATTATTAGGTATCTCGGCTGTCGCAGCAATAATGTTTGTTACATATAAACCTGTTTACAAGGTGTATGTAGATGGCGAAGAAAAGGGGTATATAGCAAGCAAAGTTGGCATGGAAAAAGCCATAAATAACTTTGTATTAAATGGAGATGCTGACAATGTGGCATATGTAACATTAAATTCTAAAATTGATTATGAACTTATGCTTGTGAAAAAAGAAATAAATCTTACAGACACAGAAGTTTATGCATACATAAAAGATTGTTGTGATGTTTATTACAAAGTATATGCCGTAAAAGTTGGCGATGAAGAAAAGTGTATCGTAGAAAGCAAAGAAGATGCCGAAACGATGGTAAATAATATAAACGAACAACAAAAAAAATTCACCAAACAAACAGAAGCAGAAGTAGTAGAAAAAATACTACAAGAATATGAGAGTGTCTCAGATATAGAGGTTGCTGTTGCAGATATAATGAAACCGTTACAAAAAGCTAATGACGAAATAATTAGCAAGCGTGTAAAAACTGCATCATCAAAGTCTGTTTCAAAAGAAGTGTTAGAAGCATTAAAGAATTCATTGGTAGATTTAGATTTTCAAAAACCTGTTGAAAATGGAATCATAACATCAAAATATGGTTGGCGTTCGATGGGATACCATTATGGATTAGATATAGGTGTTGCAACTGGCACACCGATACATGCATCAGAAAGTGGTGTAGTTACATATTCTGCTTGGTGTGGAAACTATGGATATTTAATAAAAGTTCAACATAGTGGTGGCTACGAAACATATTATGCACATTGCAGTAAGTTAGTGGCAGATGTAGGAGATGAAGTTACTCAAGGTGATGTTATCGCATATGTTGGAAGTACAGGAAGATCAACAGGACCTCATGTACACCTAGAAGTAAGATACGAAGGAAAAACACTTGATCCAGAAGTGTTTGTATATAATAAGTAAAAAAAGCCTAAGCTATTAAATATGTGTTTAATAACTTGGGCTTCATTTTATTACTTAAAAAAGTGAAAGGGAAAAATTAACATTGACATTTTGAAACGAATAATAGATAATAAAAGAAGTAAAATTGTTGTATCCGTAGGAGGGTGTTAAGATAATGGGTAAGAAGATTTTAATTGTCGATGATGAAAAGGCTATTGTGGATATACTAAATCACAATCTAAAAAGAGAGGGCTATGATACAGTTGTGGCTTACGATGGAGAAGAGGCTATTTCTGTGTATCAAAAAGAAAAACCAGATTTAGTTTTATTAGATGTAATGCTACCAAAAACTGATGGCTTTTCGGTTTGCAAAACAATTAGACAATCAACAAATATACCTATAATAATGGTTACGGCAAAAGAGGATGTAGTAGACAAAGTAATAGGTTTAGAATTAGGTGCAGATGATTATATAACAAAGCCATTTAGCGTAAGAGAAGTTATCGCAAGGGTGAAAGCCAACCTTAGAAAATGGGAAGGAATCGAAATGTCTATAAAGGGCATGACAACAGAAAATGGAGAAAATAAAAACTCAACATTAGTTTTTGGACCTTTAGTATTAGACACTTATAAATATGAAGCTAAAATTAGCGGAAAAAACGTAGAACTTACACTTAGAGAATTTGAACTTCTAAAATTCTTAGCAACACAAAAAGGACAAGTATTTTCAAGAGAAGAATTGTTAGAAAAAGTATGGGGATATGAATACTTTGGAGATGTTAGAACAGTAGATGTTACAATAAGAAGAATAAGAGAAAAAATAGAGCAAAATCCAAGTATGCCAGAACTTCTTGCAACAAAAAGAGGAATAGGATATTATTTTAATGTTTCTTAAAATAATTGTCAAAGTATATAAATGTATAATAAATCAAGAATTTGGGTAAATGCGAAAATATTATGCATTTACTCATTTTTTATAAAAATAAATACAATCATAATGATAAAAGGAGAAACGAAATGTTTTTTAAAAGTTTGCAATTAAGGTTAATAGTAATATTTTCAATACTTATTTCTGTAATACTATTGGGTATGGGAATAATATCAATGGTAAAAATAGAAGAAATATATTACAAAGGTTTTATAGAAGAAATGGTAAATACGATTGCTGGTTTTGGGCTTAATATAAAAACGATAAAGCTAGAGGCTGACCAAAATCAAATGTTTGATATTAACTTAATACAAGGACCAAAGCAAGAAAAAGATTATAAGCAAGTAATAGAAAAAATATACGATAATTTTACTATTTACTTTTCAATAAATAGTAAGAGTCGTTCAGGAATGATAGTAGATGAAGAATTTAAAGATATTATTACTGGAGAAAAATACGACATAAAAGAAGGCGTAATAGAAGCAATAAAAAATGCTGGTGAAAAAAAAGAGGCATATGCTTCATATAACGATGAAAAAGGGGACTACTATTGGTTTATATATGTGATAGATGAGGAAATATCGGATAACGAAAACCATTATATAATAGTAATGCAAAGCAAAGACTATATAAAAAGAGAAATGACACAAATAAGGCTTATATTTGTTGGAATGATACTAATAATGGTAGCGGTGACCTTGATTATAATAGGAATAATAGCAAGAGATATAACAAAGCCGATAGAGGTTCTAACAAACAAAGCCGAGATGATTGCAGAAGGAAACATTTCGTATATAACATTATCAGAGAAAAAAGCAGTCGGATATGAAATTTCAAAACTAATAGATACATTTAACTTAATGGCATCACAAATTCAAAATAGCATGAACGAAATTTCAACAGAAAAGAGCAAATTAGAAACAATACTTATGCATTTGACAGATGGCGTGCTTGCATTTAATTTAAACGGAAGATTGGTTCACGCTAACTTGATTGCAAAGAAAATGCTTGGTATAAAAGGAGAAAGAACATTTGAAGATATATTTAAAAAATTAAAAATAGACATAAACATGGAAAAAATAATATACCTAGAAGATTGGACTTCAAGCGAAGAGATGATAAATGTAAACGATAAAGTATTAAACTTCTTTTTTGCACCATTTAGAGATGAAAAGGAAAGACCAAATGGAATCGTTGTTGTAATACAAGATATGACAAAACAAGCAAAGCTAGATGACATGAGAAAAGAATTTGTGGCAAATGTGTCACACGAATTAAAAACGCCGATAACTTCAATAAAAACATATTCAGAAACACTATTAGACCAAGATGAGTTAGATGAAGAAAGCAAAAAGAAATTTTTGGGGGTAATTTTAACAGAAGCAAACAGAATGACAAGATTAGTAAGTGATTTATTACAACTTACAAAATTTGATTATAAAAAAGTTGCATGGAATAGAATAAGATTTGATATAAAAGAATTAACAAAGCAAGTTTGTGATAAGCATAAGATACAGGCTGAAAAGAAAGGACAATTGGTAGAGTGCTATGTTACATCAAATGTTCCAGATGTTTATGGTGACAGAGATGGAATAGAGCAGGTAATAACAAATATTTTGACAAATAGCATAAAGTATACTCCTGAAAATGGAAGCATAAAAGTATATGTAGGTGCAGTGCATGATGATGCCTATATAAAAATAATAGATAATGGAATAGGCATACCGAAAGAAGATTTGCCAAGAGTATTTGAGAGATTTTATAGAGTAGATAAGGCTCGTTCAAGAGAAATGGGTGGTACAGGACTTGGACTTCCAATAGCAAAAGAAATAATCGAAGAAAATGGTGGCAGTATAGACATAAAGAGCGAAGTTGGTAAAGGAACAGAAGTGGTTATAAAAGTTCCAACTTTTAAAGAAAAAAATTCAAAAGATAAGTAAAAAAATAGGTCAGCTAAATTTGATAAAAATAGCTGACCTATTTTTATGAAAACAGTAACAAACCGACATCTGTGGCTCAAAAAACTCATATTTTATGTTGAATATATTAAATAAGTGCGATATAATAGGCTTTGAGGTGATTATACTAATGAAAGAAATAAATATAAAAGATGAAAGAATTCAAAAGGAAAAATCAGTACCAAGAGAAATAGTTGATTGGTTTTTCTGCATAATTATAGCATTTGTATTAGCAATTACTATAAAATATTTTATTTTTACACCAAGTTTAGTTAGTCAAACTTCAATGACTCCTACAATACTAGATAAAGAAAGAGTCCTTATAAATAGAACTGTTAGGACATTTGGTTTGCCAATATATAGAGGAGACATAATAACATTTGAAAGACCTGAAAATACAGTAGATGGCGTTGGCACATATTCAAAGCCAAGAAATGCAAAAGAATTTATAATTCATGATGTACTAGAAATAGGCAAGACTAGCTACATAAAAAGAGTAATAGGAATTGGTGGAGACCATGTCTATATAGAAAACGGCAAAGTGTATGTAAATGATAAAGAATTAGAAGAAGTATACTTAAATGGCATAGAAACACCTAGAAGAGGAGATTTTTATGATGTCGATGTGCCAGAGGGATATATATTCGTAATGGGAGACAATAGAAGCGGTTCTTGCGATAGTAGAGAATTTGGTTGTATTCCACTAGATAAGGTAGAAGGACGTGTTGTTTATAGAATATGGCCACTTAGTGCTTTGGGAAAAATCGATAAATAGGGAGTATGTATGGAAATAGTAGGACATGAAAAGATTAGAGAAAAATTAAAAAATCTAGTTAAAGCAGAAAAAGTTGGTCATGCATATTTATTTTGTGGCAAATCAGGTATTGGAAAAAAACTAGTTGCAATAGAATTTATAAAAAGTATTATGTGTATGCAAAATAATGATGGTTTAGCATGCGGCAAATGTATATCATGCAACACCTTTTTTAACAATAGCGATTTTAAAATAATACAGCCAGAAAAAAACATAATAAAGGTTGATCAAATAAGAGAGATGGCAAAAGAGATTTACCTAAAGCCTACTATATCAAAAAGAAAATGCTTTATAATAGATGATGCAGATTTAATGAACGATAGTGCACAAAACGCATTACTAAAAATACTAGAAGAGCCACCAACATATGCAACAATTATTTTAATTACATCAAGCAAAGAAAGATTGCTTGGAACAATAAAATCAAGAGTTGTAGCAATTGAATTTTCTAATCTAAAAGAAAATGAAATACAAAAAATACTCGGAGAGGATTATTCAAAAGAGATAATACAGTATGCGGCAGGTAGCGTAGGAAGAGCTATGGAACTTGCAGATAATAATTATATAAATATTGCTGTAGAGATAGTAAAAGCATTTAAAACCAAAAATTTCTTGAATATAAATAGAGAAGTTGAAAAAATTAAAAGTGATAAAAACTTAAAAGCCAGTATTGGCGATATATTAGAGGCTGTAAATCTTGTTTGTTATAAAAATTTAAAAACAGATATAGAAAAATATGTTGAAATAATAAGTATCGTAAATGAGACAAACAAAAACATACAAAGAAATGCAAATTTGGATTTGGCGTTAGATAATATGATTTTACAAATTTGTTTTTAAATTAGGAGGAAGTTATGAAAAAGATAGTAGGCATAAGATTTAAAAAATTAGGAAAGATTTATTTTTTTAATCCATGTGATATTGAATTTGAAAAAGGCCAAAGTGCAATAGTTGAAACGGCTAGAGGAGTGGAGCTAGGAGAAGTGGCAATTGCAAATAGAATCATAGATGATTCAAAAATAGTAGCACCACTAAAAGATGTAATTAGACTTGCTACAGAAGAAGACATAAAAAGATACGAAGAAAACGAAAAGAAATCAAAAGAAGCATATGCTGTATGTGAAAAAAAGATTCAAGAACATAATCTAGATATGAAATTAGTAGATGTTGAATACACATTTGATGGAACAAAGTTATTGTTCTATTTTACAGCAGATGGGAGAATCGATTTTAGAGACTTGGTAAAAGATTTAGCAGCAATATACAAAACAAGAATTGAACTTAGACAAATCGGTGTTAGAGATGAAGTTAAAATGCTAGGTGGCTATGGCATGTGCGGAAGAGAACTTTGCTGTTGTAATCATTTAGGGGATTTAAATCCGGTGTCTATAAAAATGGCAAAGGAACAAGGACTATCTTTAAATCCAACCAAAATATCTGGTGTATGTGGAAGACTTATGTGCTGTTTAAAACATGAGCAAGAAGTATACGAAGAAAAATTATCAAGACTTCCATCAGTTGGCTCAATTGTAAAAACACCAGAGGGTAAGGGGACAGTTGAAGAGGTTGAAGTGCTTAGAGAAATAATAAAAGTAAAAATAGAAAAAGATGGATCTTTCATAAAAAAGAGTTTCAAAAATGAAGAAATAGAAGTATTAAAGGCTGGCAAACGCAGAGAAAGACAAGATGAAGAAGTGAACATGAAAGAGCTAAAAGCATTAGAAGAAGGATTTAAAAGAGAAGATATATAATTACGAAGGAGGTGAATTAGAATGGCATATCAAATATCAGATGCTTGTATTAAATGTGGAGCATGTGCAGAAGCTTGCCCGGTTTCAGCAATACATGAAGAAGATACAAAATATTGTATAAATGCAGACGAATGCATTGAGTGTGGAGCATGTGCAGGAACATGCCCAGTTGGAGCACCAGAACAAGCGTAAAAGTGTATAAAATTTGAGGCATGGAAAGTTAGAAATAATATTTTCCTGCCTCGTTTTTCTTCTTAACTAATGGTGTTTCCATTGTTTAAATAATGTATATGTTCGTTTTACTTTTCTAGCTTCAGCACAACAATTTAGAAAGTGTTCAACATCAAATAAAGAACGATATATATTATTTAAGCAATTGAAATTCAAATTTGGGTGATGGTGTTTCATTATATCACATCCTTTATTGTATTATATGAAAAAGGAGTTTTTATGGAACTAAAAAACGGTGAAAGAATTGATGATTTACAATTAAATGGACTAAAAATAATTCAAAATGAAAAAGGATTCTGTTTTGGAATAGATGCAGTACTACTTTCAGACTTCGCAAAAAATATGAAAAAAGCAGATAAAATTATAGACTTGTGTTCAGGGAATGGTGTGGTAGCATTATTACTAACAGAAAAAGTAAAGAATTTCAAAAAAATTTATGAAGTAGAAGTGCAAGAAGAAGTTGCAGAGATGGCAAAGAGAAGTATAGAGTTAAATGAACTCGAAGAAAAAATAACAATCATAAATAAAAATCTTAAAGATTTAAAAGAAGAATTTGAATCAGGAACGATCGATGCAATAACTGTAAACCCACCTTATAAAGCCAAAGGTAGTGGCATAATAAACGAGGAAAATGCACTTACAATAGCAAGGCATGAGGTGCTTTGCACGATTGAAGATATAATAAAAGAATCAGCTAGACTTTTAAAATCTGGTGGTAACTTTTATATGGTGCATAGGCCAGAAAGATTAGTGGACATATTTTATTATATGAGAAAATATAAAATAGAGCCAAAAAGAATAAGGTTTGTACAACCGAATAAAGATAGTGCACCAAACCTAGTGTTAATAGAGGGTTCAAGAAGCGGACGAGCTTTTTTAAAATTTGAGAATCCACTTTGTGTTTATGAAAAAGATGGAGAATACACAGAAGAAATATTTAAAATATATAATATGAAGGTAGTGTAGACTAATTTATGAAAAATATAAAACGGTTGCAAAAAGTAGCGGAGCACAGAGTGCTCCATAAAACTAATTGAAGCAATACACTAAAATAAAGTGAAAAAATATCATAGTCAGTGAGCACAACCAATATGAAATAAGGAGAAAGATAATGGAAAGAGGAAAATTATATTTAGTAGCAACTCCAATTGGAAATCTAGAAGATATAACACTTAGAGCATTAAGAATATTAAAAGAAGTCGATACTATATTAGCAGAAGATACAAGAAAAACATTAAAACTTTTAAATCATTTTGAAATACAAAAGCCACTTATAAGTTTTTATAGACACAATGAGGGAGTAAAAGTAAATCACATAATAAATATGCTAAACGATGGAAAAGTACTAGCCTTAGTTTCGGACGCGGGAACACCTGCAATATCAGATCCAGGAGAAGATTTGGTAAGAGCTTGCATTGAAAATGAAATTGAAATAATACCGATTCCAGGTGCAGTCGCATTCGTACAAGGACTCATAGCTTCAGGATTTGATACGACTAAGTTCGCGTTTGAGGGATTTTTGTCAATAAATAAAAGATGTAGAAAAGAAAGATTAGAATTCTTAAAAAGCGAAACAAGAACAATGCTATTTTATGAAGCACCACATAAACTAAAAAGAACTCTAGAAGATTTAAGAGAAACATTTGGCGGAGATAGAAGAGTTGTTTTGGCAAGAGAAATAACCAAAATTCATGAAGAGTTTTTGAGATTTACATTAGATGAAGCAAATGAGTATTATAACGATGAAAATATAAAAGGCGAGTTTGTAATAGTGCTTGAGGGAAAAGAAAAAGAAGAAGAACTACCAAGTGAAGAAAGTGTAGAAGAATTGATGAAAAAATACATTTCACAAGGAGTAGATAAAAAAGAAGCAATGAAATTAGTTGCAAAAGAAAAGGGAATAACAAAATCAGAAGTATATAAAACCTGGTTAGAAGTAGAAAATAACAAATAAAAAGCGCGTTGTACTGAAATTGTATTCTGCAAAAAAATAAAAATAAATATTGACAAATCTAAAAAGCGGTAGTATGATGTCTTTGTCGTAAATATTAGGGGGCAATTTCCATTAGGGAGGTTGCGCCCTTTTTGTTTTATACGGGAGGTGGTAATATAAAAAAAGAAAAATATAAAAACATCGATGATTGGTTTCCAATAAAACAATGTAAATCAAATGTGATAGTTTCAAAAGATTCAATGGCAGTAAAAATAATAAGAGTTGAGCCAATAAATTTTAAATTAAAATCTCCTAGCGAGCAAATGGCAATACTAGAGGCATATAAAAATTTTCTCAAAAGTTGCAACTTTGATATGCAAATTATAATACAAACAGAAAACATAGATATAGAAAAGCATTTAAACGAAATAAAAACATTCATAGAAGAAGAAAAAAGCTTAAGTGGCATGGCACAGGACTATGTCGATTTAATAAAATATATTTCTAAAAAGCGTGAGAGTATATCACGAAAATTTTATATAGCCATTTCAAACAAAATTGTTGGTGGAGTTGATAAAATAATTACCTCTCTATCAAACTGCGGAAATATCGTAGAAGAATGTTCAGAGGCAGAAACATTAGATGTACTAAACAGATACTTTAAAAATACTTTCTCAAAAAGAAAGGAGGCAAAATGGGTTTAATAGCAGAAAATATAGTATCTAAAAGAAATAAACTAAAAAACATATGCCCGAAATACTTAGATACCACAAATCCAAAGTTTATTCTTGCAGACAACACATACATTTCTTCGTTTTTGGTGGTTGATTATCAAAAAGAAATGGATGGTGCTTTCTTAGATAAACTATTATTCTTAGGTGTTGATTTACAAATATCAATATATTATGAAAAACAAAATACGAATGAAGTCATAAAAAAACTAACTTATCAGATAGGCAATACGGGCGCTGATATCAAAAATTCTAATGAAAATCAAATAGATATAAATGTAATAGGAAAAACACATAGTGATGCAAAATACATAAGAAAACAATTACAACTAGAAAATGAAGAATTATATTACATATACATTTATATTCTAGTCTATTCAAATTCCATAAAAAAACTTGAGTTAAATATGAAAAAAATCGAAAACATTTCAAATAGTGCAGGACTAACAATAATACGAGCGAGTTACATGCAAGAAGATGCTTTAATAGCAAGCATGCCACTTATGAAAAACAATGAAACCCTAAAGAAGATTACCAAAAGAAATTTGCTTACTGATGGTGTTTCGAGCACATATCCATTTTTATCGAGTGAAGTGTGTGATGAAAACGGTGTGTTTTTAGGAACAAATCAAATAAATAATTCATTAGTAATGATAGATAGATTCAATTCAGAAAAATATAAAAATGCAAATATGTTCGTAATACGGAACGAGTGGCTCAGGGAAATCATATTTTACAAAACTTATTGTTGCTAGAAATAGATACTTAAACATCAATCAATACATAGTAGATCCAGACAGAGAATATACAAAATTATGTCAAAAACTAAATGGAACGATGATAGATTTTAAAAATTACACCGTAAATGTAATGGATATTAGAGAAACAACAAAAGAAGGAACCGAAAGTTATTTAGAAAATAAACTCGGAAAATTAAAAGCCTTTTTTGAAATTATATTTAAGGGAATAACGGATGAAGAGATGAGCATATTAGAAGATAAAATTATAAAATGTTACGAACAAAAAGAAATAACATTCGATGATAATAGCTTGTATCAAAAAAACAAAAAATTCAAGCAAAGTACCGATATGCCTAGATTGGAGGATTTATACAAGATACTTCAAAAAGAGAAGAAGTTAGAAAAATATAAGATATTACTAAAACCATATATAAGTGGGAGCATGAAATTTTTAAATAATTATACTAATGTCAATTTATCAAATAAAATCATAGTTACAGATGTGTATGACATAGAAGAAAACGATTTGCCAACGATGATGTACATAGTTACAGAATTTTATTGGGATAAAATAAAAGAAGAAAGAGGTAAGAAAAAAATACTGTATTTAGATGAAGTGTGGAGATTAGTAAATACCAGTGAAGAGACAGCTGACTTTGTTTTTAAAGTATTTAAGACTATACGAAAATATGGAGGTGCTGCAACAGCAATAACACAAGATATAAATGACTTTTTTGCACTTAAAAACGGTAAATTTGGCATGGGAATAATAAATAATTCGAGCATAAAATGTATGTTTCAGCTTGAAGAAAATGATTTGAATAATTTAGAGAAAATAATAAATATATCAGAAAACGAAAAATATAAGTTGCAATGTCTTGAAAGAGGAAATTGCATAATGTGCGCAGGAAAAGAGCATACACTATTAAAAGTAGAAGCCTCAAGCAAAGAACATGAATTTATAACAACAGATAGAAAAGATTTATAACAAAAGGTAGTGTGAACTAATTTTTAAAATATAAAGCTGTCGCAAAAATGTAGCTTAAGCACAGCGTGCTCAATAAACAAAAATAAATGCAAGAATAAATGTTGATGAAAAATATAGCTTAAGCTTAGGTGTGCTCCATAAAAACCAAATGACAGTACTACACTGAACTAAAATTGAAAAAATACTACAATTAGCGAACACAGCCAATCTAATTTAGGGGGAATTATAATGAAAAGCATTATTACAGCAATGGGAAATCCGACATTAAACAATGAATTAAAGAAATATATAGAATACGATATAGAAGATGATGATTTATTTTATCAAGATGCAGTACTAGACATACTTAACACAAAAACAGTAGATGTTTTAACATTAAGTGGAGTACTGCAGGGTCAATGGGAACTATATGAATTCATAGATAAGATCAGAGAAATAGATAGCTCAATGAGAATAATAATAGTTATGGATGAAATAAATAGTGATATAAAATGTGAACTATTACAAAGAGAAATAAACGATATATTTTTAGATGAAACAGTAGAAATATCAGATATTATCGAAGCGATAAATAGAGAAGAACCAATAAGAAAAAGAGCAGAAACAAGTAAGATAGCAGTAAAAGAACAAGTGGTGGCGTATAACACAGAAAAAGAAGAAAAGATAATAGTAAAAGAGTGTCAAAAGCAAGAAGTAATCGTAGTAACAGGAACAAACGGAAGCGGAAAGTCTACGATTGTATGTAATTTAGCAAAAAAGTTATCAAGCAAAACAGCAGCAAGAATTTTAGTAATAGATTTAGACACAATAGCAGGCAATTTAGATGAGTTATTTGATATAAATAAAGTTCCTCAAAATATAGAACTTGAGTTAGATTTAGATAAGAAATGTGGTTTGAATTATGCGGCAGATTTAATAAAAAAATCTAGATTTGATACAAATGTTTTTGATGAGGTAGTTATCCATGATGAAAACATCGACATATTAACAGGCAATACATCATTATATTTTTGCCAAGAAGTTTTGTGTGAAGAGATATATGAAAAAGTGCTAGAATGTGCAAAAGAAAAATATGATTTTATAATAATCGATACTAGCAGTAATATTTTTCTTGATTCGACAAGATGGAGTCTTCAAAAAGCGACCAAAATTTTCTTTGTTACAGAAAATAATTATTTGAGTACTAAAAAGAGCATGCAATTATTGGATGTAATAGTCAAAAAGTGGGGAATATGGAAAGAAAAAATAAGCATGATAATAAACAAAGAAAGTTCGAAAGGTCTAGAATACGAATTTATGCAAAAAATATTTGAAGATTATAAAATGATTGGAAAAATAAGAATGATGGAAGAAAACGAAGAAATACCATATGAGAAAATATTATCTACTATAAATTTTATTCCTAAAATAACTATAAAAGAAAAAATCAATAACATAAAAAATAATATAAAAATTGTAATAGACAAAAATGTAAGCAGAAAATTATTAAACAAAAAGGAGGAAATGGCTAAGTGTTAATAAATCCATTAGATGTAAAAGAAACCCAAGCAAGTGAAAGAAAAATAGCAAATAATGATGTTATAAGTGAAATAATTTCTTTTTTGATAAAAAAACATGCAAACTATTTAAGCGATATAGAAATAAATAAACCAATGGTTGAAAACATTGTTAGAGAAAAGGTTTATAAAGAATATTCTAGCATGAATACCGAGTCAACAATAAAAAGCATATTAGATAGATTGTTTGGATATTACATATTACAAAAACATATTGAAAACAAAGAAGTTTCAGACATAAGAGTGACTAGATTTGATAGAATCTTAATTAAAAAGAATGGCGTCTGGGAAAAAACAAAAGACACATTTTTAAACGAAGAGGATTTTTTGAATTTTGTAAGGTATTGTATTTTAAAGAATAAAGGAAAAATAACAAATGAAACGCCAATAGTAACGGTAAGTGATAGAGTAAATAATTTAAGAATTGAGGCAGGAATAGAACCAGTAAATATAGGTGATCCAAGTTTGGTAATAAGAATACACCGCCCTGAAAACACAAAAACATTAGAAGAACTATTTATTAGTGACATAGAAATGTTAGACATAAATATGTACAAATTCTTAACAAAGGCGATATTTGCAGGTTGCAACATAATAGTTAGCGGTAAGGGCGGAAGCGGAAAAACAACCCTTATGAGAAATATAGTAAATAGAATTCCAGAAAACTTGTCTATAACCTCGAATGAAGAAACAGCAGAATTACATTCAACACATCCTAATATAATTCAAAGAGAAATTTTAAATAACAGAGAAGAAGGGAAAAATATAGACTTAGCGATGTTGACTGCTCATTCACTTGTAATGTCTAATGATGTAATAGTTATAGGAGAATTAAAAGGTGCAGAAGCAATGGTGTTTTTTGATGCAATATCGACAGGCCATAGAGGATATGCTACTGTCCATTCTGACAGCAGTATTACAACAATAGATAGACTTGTAACACTTATGAAGAGAGATAATAAAGCACAAATGTATACAGACAAATATCTTAAAAAATTGTTATCAATGTCTATAGATATAATAATATTTATGAAAAATTTTAAAATACATGAAATATCAGAAGTCATATACAATCAAGAAACAGATGATGTAGAGTATAATCCGCTTTTTAAATTTGATGTAATAAGATACGAAAATGGAAAATCTATAGGTACTTTTAAAAAGATAAATGAACCAATTGGAAAAGCATATGAAAAATTAGAACTTTCAAAATATGAAATTGAAAAAGAATACGAAAAGGTATGCTAATAGGAGGAAAAATGATTTTTAATATACTAATTTATATATCGATTTTGTTCACATCATATTTAGCAATAAGTCAAATTGCAGATGCAAAAATAATAAACAAATTAGACAAGTATTTAAATGAAAAAAGTGACAAATATTATGAAGAGCTACTTAAATATCATAATAAAAACAAAAAAGTAAAAATAAAAGTCAAATTAAATTTACTACATAAAATAAATTTTAAAATAGAAAAAGCGAATTTAAAGAGAAATGCCTTTATAAACCCTATCACAATAATCGTGATGTCAATTTTCTGTTTTATTATTAGTTATTTTGTTATCTTTAATTTTTTGAAAATAATATTCTTATCTATAATAATTTCTACTCCATCACTTTTAATACCTATTGTAATATTAGACATGATTGGAGGCTATAAAACAAGCATAATGGAAAAAGCAATCTTAAATTTTTTATTACAATTAAAAAATTACACAAAAATAAATAACGACATAGTCTATGCAATGAGCGAAGTTAAAACAGTAGAGCCACTTCAATCATATATAAATACTTTTTTAATCCAAATTGGTAGTGGAATAAAATTTGAAAATGCAATAGAAGATTTAAAAGAAAAAATAAATATAGATGTTTTTAAAAACTTTTTAACACATGTAGAACATTGCTATTTATATGGTGGAAATTTCACGAAGCTTTTAGACAGAAGTTATAAAATGATAGAAGAAATTCAAAAAGAAAAGAAAAATAGGATACAAGAAACAAAGAGCGCAAGACTTGCACTATTCATTTTAATATTTTTAGACATCATAGTATATGTTGTGAATATAAAAAATGAAAGTGGTAATTTTGCGATAATGAAAAAAACTGTACTTGGAAATTTAATATTATATTGGAATTTTATAAGCATGGGATTGCTTGTATTACTTGCAAATAAAGTTAAAAAATTAGACTATTAAAATAGCAATGGTAGTGCAAACTAATTTGTAAAAAATACGAAATAGTTGCCAAAAAAGTAGCTTAAGTACAGTGTGCGCTATAAAACTGATTGATAATAATATATTAAGATAAAAAAGAAAGGAGAAAAATTCGATAAGAATTTATGTGATTGTATGGATGTAAAAAATGAAAGTTTAAGTATAGAACCGAATATAAGCGATACTAGAAAAATTGACGCATTACAAATAGTAAGTGGCAGAAAAATAGAAAAAGACAAAGAATTTCGGAGTAGATAAAACGATAAATGATTTAACAAAAACATTAGAAAAAAACATATATGATGAAGTCGAAAAAATAAATTTAGAAAAGTCAATATGGGAGAAAATAAGTAAAAGCAAATTTAAAGATGTAGTTAAAGTTGCAATTGAATCTGTTTTAAAAGCTGTTCTAAAAAAGAAATTCAATGTAAATTATTCTACATTTGATGATGCAAAAGAAGTAATAAAAAACGCAATGGATGGCAATTTAAAAGAAGCAATAAAGGTCAGCAGTGATACAGCAGTTGATAAAATCCCGGTGTTAGATTCAACATCTAAACTTGCAATAAAAAAAGTAAAAAATGCTGTAATTGATAAAACAATAGATAGTGAAAAATATGAGATAATAAACAAGCAGACAAAAATACTAAATAGAATATCAAAAAACTGTGATGATTTTAGTAAAGCATTAAATCAAAATGAAGCAGACACAATAAAAAAGAAAGCAACATCAATAAAAAAAGATTTAAAAGAGATATTGCCAATACGAGAAACAATAAACAGGGCACAAAATATGTTAGATCAATATGAATTATGGAAAAACAAAGGTGAAAAACGGTCTTTCAACAGAAGAAAAAGAGTTGGCTTATAAATTTAGTTTGTGTGTTTAATTTAATCAAATTATTTGATGTCAAAATATAATAAAAACATACGGAAATAAGGCTTTTTTACTTGCATTTGAAATCTCATTTTAGTATAATTTAAGTGTAATTTGACTAAAGATAGGAGAAGAAAAATGGAAGAAAATGCAAAAAAGATTATTAACGTAGAAATAGAAAAAGAAATGAAAAAATCATATATTGACTACGCAATGAGTGTTATTGTTTCAAGAGCACTTCCAGATGTTAGAGATGGTTTAAAACCAGTTCATAGAAGAATTTTATACTCTATGGATGGACTTGGTTTAACACCAGATAAACCATTCAGAAAGTCAGCCTACATCGTCGGAGAAGTTATGGGTAAATATCACCCACATGGTGATGCTTCAATTTATGATGCTTTAGTAAGAATGGCACAAGATTTTTCGCTTAGATATATGTTAGTAAATGGACATGGTAACTTCGGTAGTGTCGATGGAGATAGTCCAGCTGCCATGAGGTACACAGAAGCAAAGATGCCAAAGCTTGCTGTTGAAATGCTTGCTGATATTGATAAAAACACGGTTGACTTTATGCCAAACTATGATGAAAAGTTACAAGAGCCAACTGTATTACCAGCCAAAATACCAAACCTTTTAGTAAATGGTTCATCAGGTATTGCTGTTGGTATGGCAACTAATGTGCCACCACATAACCTATGTGAGGTTGCAAATGCAATAGTTAGACTTATAGATGAAGACAATGTAACAGATGAAGAATTGATGGCAGAAATAAAAGGACCAGATTTTCCAACAGGTGCAATAATAGTTGGAAGAGATGGTATTAGAAGTGCATATACAACAGGTCGTGGAAAGATAACAGTAAGAGCAAAAACAGAAATTGAAGAGCATGGTAATGGTAGATATAGAATAATAGTTACAGAGTTACCGTATCAAGTAAACAAAGCAAGATTAATAGAAAACATTGCAGATTTAGTTAAAGATAAAAGACTAGATGGTATCTCAGATTTAAGAGATGAATCGGACCGTGAAGGTATGAGAATCGTTATAGAATTAAAGAGAGATGCAAATCCTCAAATCGTTCTAAATCAATTATTTAAAAACACACAAATGCAAGATACATTTGGTGCTATCATGTTAGCACTTGTAGATAATAAGCCTAAGATATTAACACTTAGACAAATGCTAGAATGCTACATTGAACACAGAAAAAATGTAATTGTTAGAAGAACGCAATTTGACTTAGACAAAGCTTTAGCTAGAGCACATATTTTAGAAGGATTAAAAATTGCGCTTGATTTTATAGATGAAGTAATTGCAATAATAAGAGCAGCGTATGACGATGCGGCTGAAAGACTTATGAAAAGGTTTAACCTTTCTGAAATACAAGCAAATGCAATTCTAGAAATGAGATTAAAAACATTATCAGGATTACAAAGAGAAAAGATAGAAGAAGAATATAACGAGTTAATGAAACAAATCGAAAGATATAGAGCAATACTTGCTAGCGAAAAACTAGTATGCGATATTGTTAAAGATGAATTAATCGAAGTAAAAAATAAGTATGGCGACGAGAGAAGAACTCAAATAATCGCAGCAGAAGGTGAAATCGAAACAGAAGATTTAATAAAAGAAGAAACAACAGTTGTTGCTTTAACTCACTTTGGATATATAAAGAGAATGCCAGTCGACACATATCGTGCACAAAGAAGAGGTGGAAAAGGTATTACAGGAATCCAAACAAGAGAAGAAGACTTCGTTGAGCAATTATTTATTACATCAACACATAACACAATAATGTTTTTCACTAATAAAGGTAAAATGTATAGAATGAAAGGATACGAAGTTCCAGAGGCTGGCAGAACAGCTAAGGGTACAGCAATCGTAAACTTATTACAACTAGATGGCGATGAAAAAATAACAGCAGTAATTCCTGTTGAAGCATTTGTTGATGGACAATATTTATTAATGGCAACACGTAATGGAATTATAAAGAAAACAAAACTAATGGAATATAATACTGCTAGAAAAACAGGTCTACAAGCAATAACATTAAAAGAAGATGATGAACTAATAGATGTTAGACTTACAGATGGTGAGAGAAATGTTGTAATGGTTACTCATGAAGGAATGTCGATAACGTTTGCAGAAAGCGATGTAAAACCAGTTGGAAGAGTTTCTCAAGGTGTAATAGGAATTAGATTAGATCCTGATGATTATGTTGTTGGTATGGAACCTATATACGATGAAAAAGCATATCTTCTAACAATTACAGAAAACGGTTTTGGTAAGAGAACAGAGCTAAGTGAGTATAGAGTTCAAACAAGAGCTGGAAAAGGTGTAATTACATACAAAATAACACCAAAAACAGGTAAAGTTGTTGGAATTAAAGTTGTAAAAGATGAAGATGATGTAATGCTTATCACAGATAAGGGAATAATAATAAGACTTGAAGTTCCAAATATTAGCGTACTTGGAAGATCTACACAAGGTGTTACTCTTATGAAGACAAATGATGGCGGCAAAGTTGTAAGCATAGCCAAAATTTCACCTGATGAAGGAGAAGATAAATAACCTTAATCAAAGGGAGGTTTGCAAATGAAGAAAAAAGAGGGTATATCACTAATATCTCTTGTGATTACAATTGTTGTAATAATTATACTAGTTGGAATGAGTATATATAATGGAATATCTAAAAATTTAGATGAAACAGGCAATACTATGAATTATAATGAAATTTTTGAAGTTAGCGAAGCTGTAAGCCAAAGATCACTTTTTAACAGATTAAATCCAAAAACATATGAGCTAATAGGAAAAAGTGGTGAATTCACAATAACAATGGAACAAGCATCTGGTGATGAAACAGTCGAAGTGGAAAAAACATATAAGACGGATGATGGCTGGTATAAAATAGACAATGATAATTATGAAAGATTAAACCTAGAAAAGGTTAGAAGAAATTATGTTGTAAACTATGAAACAGGCGAAGTTGTGTCATTTCAACCGATAATATATGAGGGTAAAAAATATTATAGAGCAAGTGAATTAAGAGATGCAATAAGCGGTGGCGATGCAACTGTTTCTCCCAGTAGATACGATGAATCAAAAGGAGTGAACAAGCCATATGTAACCTCTGGCATGGTACCTGTAAAAATGGTAGGAGAAAATTGGGTAATAACTAATGTTGATGATAATAGTTGGTATGATTATGCTTCTACAGAAGATGGAAAAGGAAATCTGTGGGCAAATGTTATGCTTGCGGATGAAATAGAAGTAGAGGGCATGACAAATGATCAAGTAAGAAAATCAACAATAAATCAGTTAGAGGGCAAAAAAGTTACAACAGAAGGTAGTATGTATGTGTGGATTCCTAGATACTCAAGAGGAGTTGCGGATGGTGAAACACAAATTGTATATAGTAGACTTACAGAAGATTATTTTAAGGAAAATACACCAGAAAATGTATTAGATGCATTTGAAGATGATGGTGTTAAACTTACTGGAATATGGGTAAGTAAATATAATGCGGGATATATCGAAAAATAAATCTAAAGAATGTAGGCTATCTAATTCTATAGGTAGCCTACATATCTAAAATTTCTAATTGCCAATTCGGCAAATTTTCAAAATATGGAGGAAAAAATGTTATCAAAAATAAGAAGTATGTCATTACTAGGAGTAGATGGCTATTTTGTAGATGTCCAAGTCGACATAGCTGGAGGCTTACCATCATGGGAAATAGTTGGTCTACCAGACACAAGTGTTAGAGAATCAAAAGAGAGAGTAAAAGCTGCTATACAAAATACGGGTATTGAATTTAAAAGCAGAAAAATAGTAGTAAATTTAGCACCTGCGTATACCAAAAAAGAGGGACCAGCATTTGATTTGCCAATAGCAATAGGAATACTTATGTCTATGGGAATCATAGAAAATCAACTATTAGATGATACTGTTTTTGTTGGTGAATTATCACTAGATGGAAGTTTAAATAGAGTAAATGGAATTTTACCGATGTGCATTGAAGCATATAATCTAGGAATAAAAAAAGTAGTAATTCCATATGGAAATAGATTAGAAGCAGGAACAATAAAAGGTTTAGAAGTATATCCCGTAAAAAATTTGATAGAACTAATAAACCATTTAAATAAAGTTAAATTGTTAGAAAAATATGATACCGACACTGAAATTATTTTTAGCGAACTTAATAATCACACTGTGGATTTTTCAGAAGTTAGAGGACAAGAAAGTGTAAAAAGGGCAATAGAAATAGCAGCTGCAGGAGCTCATAATTGTTTGCTAATCGGAAGCCCAGGTTCAGGAAAAACGATGATAGCTAAAAGAATTCCAACAATACTTCCAGATTTGAACTTTGAAGAAGCACTAGAAATAACAAAAATACATAGCATAGCGGGAATATTATCAGGGGACAAACCATTAGTCACAACAAGACCATTTAGAGCGCCACATCATACAGTATCTGGCGTGGCACTTGCTGGTGGAGGAAGAGTGCCTAAACCTGGTGAAATGAGCTTGGCACATTATGGCGTATTATTTTTAGATGAATTACCAGAGTTTAATAGAAACACACTAGAAGTTATGAGAGCACCATTAGAAGATAGGCAAGTAACCGTAAGTAGAGCAGCATGTACACTAACATATCCTTGTAATTTCATGTTTGTTGCAAGTATGAATCCATGCCCTTGCGGGTATTATGGTTCACAAGATAAAAAATGTATATGCTCGCCCGCACAAATTTCAAAATATATGGGTAAAATCAGCGGACCACTTTTAGATAGAATAGATATACAAGTAGAGGTATCACCAGTAAAATATGAAAAATTAGATAGTGATGTGGAGTCAGAAAGTTCGGCACAAATAAGAGAAAGAGTAAATAAAGCAAGAAACATTCAAAAAGAAAGATACAAAAAATATAAAATATTTTCTAACTCTGAATTAACACCAGCAATGATAACAAAATTTTGTAAGCTAGATGAAAAGGGAAGAAAAATATTAGAAATGGCATTTGAAAAATTAGGACTAAGTGCTAGAGCATATGGCAGAATATTAAAAGTTGCAAGAACGATTGCAGATTTAGACATGTCTGAAGATATAAAAGCAAACCATATTAGTGAGGCAATTCAATACAGATCTTTAGACAAAAGATATACAAAATAGAAAAGAGGAAAACGCTTGAATGCAGATAAAAAACTTCAAAAACGTATCATGGGAAGAAACGGTGAGGAGATAGCATGTGACTTTTTAATTCAAAACGGGTATCAGATAATCGAAAAAAATTTTAGAAGCAAACTTGGAGAAATAGATATAATTGCAAAAGATAAAAATGAATTAGTGTTTGTAGAGGTGAAAACAAGAGGTCAGAGAATGTTTGGTATGCCTGCTGAGGCTGTAACTAAGCAAAAGAAAAACCATATTTATCATGTGGCAGAATATTATCTTTGGAAAAATAATATAGAAAATGTATTTTGTAGAATCGATGTGATAGAGATATATGTGACAAATGGAATTTCTATAAATCATATAAAAAATGCTGTATTAGAAGAACCTTTGAATTCAAGGTACATAGAAAAGAGTGAGAATGGAGAATAAAATAAAAATTATAAAAAGAGGCGAAAAAGAATATCCAGAGCAACTATGTAGATTAAAAAATCCACCAAAAGAGCTATATTGTAAAGGAGATTTAAACATATTAAAAAGCTTTTCGCTAGCAATTGTTGGAGCGAGAAAATGCACAGATAAAAGTTTTGAATATACCAAAAGGTTAAGTTATGATTTGGCAAAAAATGATATAACAATAATAAGTGGAATGGCGTTAGGCATAGATACCTCTGCACATGATGGAGCATTAGAAGCAGCTGGAAAGACTATAGCCGTGCTAGGGTGTGGTTTTAATTATATATATCCAAAAAGTAATGGAGAACTATATAAAAATATACTACAAAATGGTGGGCTTATAATAAGTGAGTATAATGAAAAAATGCCACCACTTAGACCAAACTTTGTGCAAAGAAATAGAATCGTGGCAGCTTTATCCAGAGGAGTTATAGTGGTGGAAGCAGGCGAAAAAAGTGGTTCAATTATAACGGCACAAAACATGAAAGAATTAAACGGAAAAGTTTTCGCTGTGCCTGGAAGTGTATTTGATGAAAATTTTAAAGGTAACAATATGTTACTAAAAAATGGTGCAATACTAATTTTAGATTATAAAGATGTATTAAAAGAGTATGAAAATATAACTATAAAGGAGATAGAAGAAAAAGAAGAGATAAAAATACCAAAAGAATATTTAGAAATATATAACTGTATAAAAAGTACTCCACAAGATGCAAATCAAATTTCTAGAAAACTTAATATGCCTATAGCATTTATAAACTCAGAACTAACTACTATGGAGATAGAACGGATATATAAAAGAATTGCCAGGAAAATTATTCTCGGCTAAAATATAACAAAAATTTGTTATATTTTATGTGTTGCATGCCACTTTCATTTGTAGTAGAATTAAATTGTATAGATGTACATATTTGAAGGGGTGAAATTTGGTGAAAAGTTCTAAAGGTATAACGATGGCCTCTCTAGTTGTAATTATTGTTTCTGTGATACTATTATCGACTATGGCAATAGGTTTTGGTTATAGATACTTAACAGAGACAAAAAAGGCAGATGAAAAATACTTTAAAGAAGTATTATCAAGTGCAGTTACAAAAAGAGAAAATAATCATGGAGTTAATTCATCCGAATATCCTAGGATTGGATATTATATAAAAAGTATAGATGCATTCAAAAAAGTAGTAGATAATTATATACCAATATTAAAGAGTAATGCAGAAATACTATATGACAGAGGAGAATGGTATATAGTAGATACTCAAATTGCAAACAAATTAGGAGTTAAAGGCTCAAATGAATACATAGATACATTCGATCCAGACAGCGACGAAAAAGTAAAATTAGCATTAGTTGATTATAAATCTGGTGCTGTGTATGTGTTTGATATGAATGGTGGAGAAATGCAAAATATAAAAGATGACATAACAAGCGGTGGAATAGATCCTATAGATGGACATACACACGACTGGAATAGAAGCTTTGCAACATGTACAGAGGATATGATGTGTTTAACTTGTGGACTTGTAAAACAAACAGCGCTTGGTCACTTGTATGACAACAATGATGAAGGATACACATGGGTGGATGATGAATTCCACTATAAAAAACATTGTATAAGAACATTTCCAGATGGTAGTTCTTGTGGAATGAAAGGTGGATATGAAAGACACGTGACAAATGGTGGATACAAATTTAAAAATGAAAATGGAACATGGTATCATGCCTTAAATGGTGGCTGCTTGTTATGTACACCTCCTAGTGTAGAAGAGATATATGAGCCATGTGATGTAACATGGAGAGCAATATCAAAGTCAGAACATGTTAAGCAATGTAAAGTATGTAAGCATAGCGAAAGCTTTGAACATGAATTAAAATATGCATATATCAACGAATTATATCATGAGCAAGTTTGTACAGTTTGTGGATTTGTAGCAATAAACTTTGAAGCGCACGAATGGGGCGCTGATAACAAGTGTACAAAATGTGGTTGTGATAGAACAACATCTGAAAATATAATGCTAGTTGATGTAAAATTAAAGAACAAAGAATATCCAGAAAGCCATTATGTTACAAATGGTGAAACAATTCAGCTTATCTTCAAAGCAAATCAACCTATATCTGAGGCAAATGTCACAATTTGTGGATATGGAGATAAAAACATAAAATACACATATTCTGCAGATAGATTAGAATGTACTGCCGAAATGGAAGTAAAAGATAATATGACAATTGCTCAAAATACAAAAGTTACTTTTGAAATTGATTGCAAATCAAGAACAACTGGCAAATGGTTAAACACAAAGATAACAAAAACAAGCAGTGCGGATTCATATTTAATATATGATAGTATTGCACCAGAGCTAGAATATATATTAAAAGAAACATATTAAAACAAAAACCACTTTAAAGATTTATTTCTTTAAAGTGGTTTTAAGTTATGCATTATTTTTAGAAAGCCTTAAATCATTGCCATAGAAACGACATATAGTAAAATTACCGATAATCCTTGATAATATTCTAGAGTCATAGGCTTTACTTAAATCTTCTAATGATAGATTTGTCGAAATAATAGTTTTAGTCTTTGGAGTAATTAGCCTTGCATTTAAAATTGTAAATAACTCTGCAAACTTAGCTGCTGTAAGATTTTCTGTGCCTAGATCATCTATTATCAAGAGGTTTACATTAAAAAAGTTGTCATACAAAGCTTTAGCATCTGGAGATTTATTGTTGTATTTATATTCAAAAACACTATCTAGTAAAATTGGTGCTGTTTGGTATAAAACTGTATATCCCTTTTTTAGTATTTCGTTTGCTATGCAACTAGATAAAAAGGTTTTACCTGCACCAGTTGTGCCAGTGAATAAAAGGTTTTTTTGAGTATCATTTTCAAAAGAATTAACAAAATCTTTTGAGATAGTAATAATCTTTTCTATATTCTCTCTAGGAGAAAGATTGGATCTATATAATTTTTGATTTGGCTCATCTGAAAAAAGCGATAAATTAGATTTTTCAAATGTTTCATTTTTTAAATTATACATATTTGAGCTATTGTAAGCATCATTTAATAATTCCTGTTTCATGCAATTACACATTTGACTGCCATTTGCAGTTTGAATGTATCCAGTGTCATTACACTTTTTGCATGAATATTTTGGCTCTAACTTAATGTTTAATTTTTTAAGTATGGCCTCTTTTTCTTCTTTTAAAAGAGAAAGTTCTTTTTCTAAGTTTTCTTTTGCAAAATTTTTTTCACTTGAGTTACCTGAAAGAGAGAGCTTTACTCCTTTAATTCCTATCTTTTTAATTTCTAAATCTAATTCTGAAAGTCTAGGATTTTTTTCATATATGGCTTTTTTTTCGGCAAGAAAAATTTTATCGGCTTTGTTTCTTTTGTATTCGTATTCGCGTTCGAGGCGTCTTATTGTTCCTGCGTACATTTAAGTCTCCTTTCTTAATTAGCGTAAAATTTACTTAAATCAGAAAATTGTACCGATTCTCCATTATTATATTTTTGAATTGTTTTATTGTTTTGCAAAGTAGAAATATCAATTTGTTTAAAATCTTTTTGCATATTTTTTTGCTTTACTAAGAATTCATTTATTTGGGTTGGATTAGAAAGTTTTCTCTCGTGCCAATCCGTTAGTATTTTATCTATGTAATCAAAACTTGGATTTGTTTTAGAAGTGGTCTTTTTAAGAGCTAAATCTATAACATCAAGATTATAATTGTAATCTGCAGTCCATTTGCATATATAAGCCTCTTCATATTCTGTGAGTTTTCTAACAAAGCCAAGCTTTTTAGAAATTGATTTTTTAAGTTGATTCATTTTCTCAAATTGATCATAATATCTTTCAACATCATCAATAGTTCTTATATTATTTTGTGCCCACGCATCAGCTACAGTAAAAAGGTATTTTCTGTGCAATGCGCCTCTGTCAAAACAATATCTAAAAAGAGATGTTACAACATCTTCATCAAAATTGTATTTTGTAAATAACAAATCAATGTCAGTGTACCAAGTTGGTGACATAGCACCTTGAAAGAACATCGCATTTATTGAATTTATTACTTGAGTGCGTCTTATATTGCGCTCTGTATTTTTTATTGCATCTTCTGGTGATGAAGTTAGCTTAGGAGTATAAAGCTTATTTACTTCTTGCATTTTTAAATCATTTAGAATAAAGCTTTTTTGTTTTCTTGTAAGCACCATGTTATCTTCCCAATATTTTAGACCTTGCTCTACAGTAGCAAGCGGAAGAGAAAGCTTCTTAGACAAATCAAGTGGCGTTATCTCGCCACCGTGTTTACAAAGAAATGTGCAATACAAATAAATCTTTACATAATTTCCGTCAGCAGATGCCAAGTATTCAGTTATAAAAACTTCTGGAATATTCATATCTTCAAAAGTCATCGACCAATTTTTCTCAAAGTTCATATGCAAAACTTCCTTTCAAAATAAATATAAAGGTTTTTTTGCATTTTTGCAATGATTTTTAAAAAAGATGTCGGATAACTTTTTTGCAATAATTTATGTAGATATCAAAGAATTTCTTTTTTGTAAGATAGAAGAAATTATGAGTATACATTTTTACGTGAATTGCAGATGCATAATTAGGTGCGAAATCAAAAATCTAAGTGATAGCAATATTTAGGGGGGCTAGAATATTACTAAGCAACGTAAAATCAAAAGTTTTTGATTTACAAATTTAGGTTTGGGGACCTTGTATTATTATTTAGGGTATACGAAATCGTATAAAAAGGGTTTTAAGATTTTAATTGAGAAATTTCGCACCTAATTATACACCTGCAAATTAAGTTATTTCTTTAAATATTTTCCAGAGGTCAAGGAATGTTTTACAATACTGTAAACTAGAATGTAAAAAGGAATATGATTTATATTTGTATTAACTAAAAGCAGAATTGGAAAAAACACAGTAATAAAAATACAAAATTTTGCAAAAGTAGAAAAAGATAGAGGATACAATATTAAAATAAGTAAGGCAGCAAAAACACTCATATAAAGCAAAACCTTGTATTCAATAAATCCAAGTAGTTTGTTGGAATAGTCAAAGTTTAGTGGAAAAATATATTTCTTCATTTTCACCTCCAAAAAATTATTTTATCAACATAGATTTAATATTAGAAATAGCTGATGGCAAAGTGGCATTTACATCAATTCCGCCAATAAACTCCCTGATAAATTGATTTGCTTTCAGCAATGCACTAATAGAGCCAATTAGTAAAAGCTTATTAAATAGCATGTTTGATGACTCTTTTACAATAATAAAAGGTAGCAATAATATGATAGAAACAATTACCTGAAGAAAGAGTAGAGAAAAGAAACACTTTAGCCAATTTTTAAATATAAATTCAGTGGATTGGTTAGTAAGACATAAAATTACAAATGGTGATAAGAGAATCAAAACTTTGATAAAAACATATCTGAGTGCATATGTAATGGCTAAGTTGAACGAAGAAATGTAAAGAGTACTACAGAGTATTCCATCGAGAGAAAAAATATCAAGATTATTATTTAGTATTTTTTCAAACTCACTAGTAAATGTTATAAAAGATATTTCTTTTCCAATAATTTCTTTACCTAAAGCACAAAAAAATGAACTTGCATTAAATGCAATATTTATGAAAGCTGAGCATAACTCTAAAGAAAAATTCATAAAGATTGCTATAAAAATAGTCTTAATAAAAAATTTATATGGTGCATCTACATGTGAGCCCACAAAATGACTCATCATAAGTCTTATTGCATAATATAAGATAAATGCGGTTAACAGGCAATTTGCTAGAATTATAATTCCACTTGTGGCTGAGGAGCTAAATAATTTTTCCATATATGATGAATCTGTAATGTCAGTATCAACAAAAACTATATCATCTAATAGTGGAAACACATTATTATTTATTGATGTAAATAAAGAGTCGCAAAGGGAATTTATCGTTTCTTTTACTGTTTCAATTATATTTACTTCTGCTTCTACTGTACTTTCAATATTTTCAGGCATTTTTCCTCCTACAATTATGTCATAATACTTTTAATAGCATCTAAGACTAAATCTATTACTAAAACAAATGAATATGAAAATATCGTATTCCTAATAAGTTTTTTGCCGGCTAAAATTCTGTCTTCATCTCCAAAACTAAATTTTTTCATGAGAAGACCAGAACCTATAGCGACAGCGGCTGCAGGTGTTGAAATTTTAACAATCCATTTACTAATAGTAGAAAGAGCCTTGTCTACTCTTGTTACAATTTTTGCAGTTGAAGCAAATGAAATTGACATAAAAACAAACATAAAAATAATAGTAAATAAAAAAATCTTCTTTTTCATAATAAATCCTTTCTAAAAATAAGGTTGTGGTCACTAATTTTTTTATGAAGCACACTGTGCTTAAGCTACTTTTTTCGTAGCTGTTTCATATTTTTGCATAAATCAGTTTACACTACCGAAAATAAATTATATAAATTTCGATTGTCTTGAGGTAGCTTTCATTTGGCATGAAGAAACATCTGGTATGTCAATTGTTTCATCATGCATTTCGTGAAGTGGAGTTAGTCTAACTAATTTTGGGGTGGATATTTGATTGCCTGTAGAAAAAAAACAAATGGCATGAAATGTTTTTAAATCTAATGAAAAAGAATTAGTATCATAAGTGAAATCATGTTGAATTTGAGTACTAATAGATTCAGAAAGATTTGAATTATTAGATTTAAAAGTATTAAAAAGATAATTATATTTTGTTTCTTTTGCATTTTCAGAAATGCTATGAGAATATTTAATTTTATCTTCTTTTCCAAGTTGCTTTTGAGCTTCTTCAATTGTAAAAATATCATCAGTACGAAACCAGATTTTGTTAACTAAACTTTGAATGATTACTTTAGCAGCAGACTGGTTTTTAACACTATTTAATAGCGAAGTATAACTTTGCGTAGAAATAATATTTATACATTTTGCCTCTCTGCTCTCCGAGAAAAAGTTGGCATCATTTTCAGTTACAAACTCATGATATTCATCACATATAAAAGCTACAGGTTTAATCGTGTGAGACCTAGCAAGTCGCATAAGAACCTCAGATTCAAAATCTAGCTTAAGGTATGTAGCTAATATTTTTGCTAAATTTCTATATTCTGCAACATTCATATTTAAAACAACAATACTATTTTCTAAGTCTTGAAACCCTTTAAAAGTAATTTTGTTTTTAGGGGGACAAAAAGTGTTTTTTACTTCTAAATCGTTTATAAAAAGTTGAGTTATACGGGAAATCTCTGATTGAATAATCGAAAGCACTTTAGAATCAAGATTTTTAAATTCAGAAAGGAAAAAGTCTAAACAAGTGTTTAACTCGTAAATCTGATTATTTGAGAACTTATTAGAAAAAAATAATTTCTTTACAACAGCGATTTTCTCATTTAAATAGGCTTTGTCATAAATTATTTTGTGTAGTTCAACAAAGGTTACATAGCCATCGTTATACAATCTGCATAATTTAATAGCTTCTGTAAGAAACGACTCAACCTTATCAAGCCAATAAGTATCAGTAGTATTTTGATTTGAAAACAATGTAAGTATTGTTCTTAAGCGATTTGCTAGTACAGATGGTTTTAAATTTGGTTTATCTAAAGGATTATAGGTTTCATTACCTCCAAGTTCAATAACTATGGTTTTTTTATTATACATACTTGCAAATTCTTTTATCTTCTTATAAAAATTGCCTTTTACATCTAAAACAAGCATACCAATATTTTGTTTAATTAGTTGTTTGGCAAAAGGATACATAGCAGAAGAAGTTTTGCCTGTTCCAATAGTACCTGTCACAAGAATGTTTTGGTAAAGTCCTTGCTCAGATATAAAAACATCTTCACCATTCTTGGTATCGTGCCCTACATATAAAGAAAGCTCATCATTATTATTTGTAGAAGTTGTCATAGTAGCAATATTACAATTTTTACAAAATCTATTAGAAAGCTTTGTCAAAGTAAGGAGCGAAATAATAATTGTACTCACAAGATGTAACACTTTAAAAATATTCCAATAATTTTCGGGAATAGAGTGAACTTTTTCAAAAATAGTGAATGAATAGTCATTGGCAGAATATGCGGTATAAAAGATAAAAAAATCAAAAATAAGTATAATGAATTGTGTTATTGAAATAAATAAAATTTTATTGTATAATACTTTTGTATTTGGCATAGGTTTAACTCCTATCTGAAGATAATTTTTCTTTGCTTAAATTTAATTTGGAACCTTGTTTTTCATGGAAAAATAGCATTTCGAAAATAGAATATAAAGTACATAATGAAAAAACAGTATTAAATATCGTAGAGTAGAGAAAAATATTCATTACAACATGGGAATCAATTACGAAATTAAAAAGTATTGAAAAAAAGGACAGAATTAAAATTAACCAAATGTGAAACTTGGTTAGATTCAAATTTTTATCACCACCTTTAAGTGCATTATAAGCGCGTAAAACAAATTTGTCTAGTCATTTTTTGAATAAATATTTTTATCAGTTTTTTCGACAAAATACGACAAAGATAAAAAGAATGCTAAAGGCCGGCGTAAGTAGTTAAAGAAAAAATATGACACAAAAAATAAAAAGAAAAAAATTTTTTTAACTGAAGAAGTGGACTTGCAAAAATAAATAAAAGGTGGTATCATAATCAAATTTAAATATGAACCCAATCTCAAAAAGTAGTGTAAAAAATGAAGCGCACTGCCTAAAGTAAGGGAGAATAAGTTAAGCTCCATAGAGCAAAGAAAGGAGAATGAAAATGATAACAAAAGAAACTGTTATTGGTGAAATTGTACAAAAAGGAGATAAATACATCGAGATACTAATAAATGCTGGAATGCATTGTTTAGGCTGTCCAGCATCTGCAGGCGAAACATTAGAAGAAGCATGTGCTGTTCATGGAATAGATGTAGACTCAGTTTTAGAAGAACTAAACAAAATTGCCTAAATAAAATAAAAAGGCGACATATTAAATCATGTCGCCGTAATACATTGGGGTATAGCCAAGCGGTAAGGCCTCCGGCTCTGAACCGGATATTTCGTAGGTTCGAATCCTACTACCCCAGCCAAAAAGTATATAATGTGTAAGAGAGGTTCAAATGAATAAAACGAAAAGAAAAATTTTTGATACGGCTATGAAGCTTTTTTCAGAGAATGGCTATACAGAAACTAGTGTTGAAGAGATTACCGCAGTTACAGGCATTGCAAAAGGAACGCTTTATTATCATTTCTCTAAAAAAGAGGATATTCTCTATTTTTTAATAGATGAGGGAATGAAACTTTTAAAAAACAGTATAGAAATAAAAACAGCAAAAGTTGATACGGCAGTGGAAAAAATAAAAGCAATAATACTAATTCAAATAAAAATAGCACTAAAATACGAGTCTATTATCACATTGGTATTAAGCCAAATGTGGGGGAAAAAAGAACGAAACACAAAGTGTCAAGAATGCATGTTTGAATACATAGATGTAATAAAAAAGATTGTAGAAGAAGGAATACAAAAAAATGAACTAAAAAAATGCGATCCAGAAGCGGTAGCAACAAGTATTTTTGGCCTTATAACATCATGTCTATCATACAAAATCATGAAAAAAACTAGCGAAAATGTAGATAATGTGTACGAAACATTTAGCAAAACAATATTAGAAGGAATCCAAATAGAAAACAGCATTGATTAAAAACAATGTTGTTTTTTGTTTTAAAATAAAACTGACCGCTCGGACTAATGATTTTTTTACTTTTAGCCTATATAATAGTACATATAAAGGAGGCTTAAATGAAAAATATTAAAGAATATAATAATATTAAAGATATGATGACAGATGTTGCTAGCCAAAGAGGAGAGAAAATAGTATTTACAAATAAAATTAAAGAAGATAAAACAGTAAAATATGAAGAAATAACATATACAAGATTATTAGAAGACATAAACTCATTAGGAACTAGCTTATATGAAAATGGCTTTGAAAACTCGAGAATAGCAATAGCTGGGCGAAATAGATATGAATGGATAGTTGCACATCTTGCAAATCTAATGGGTGGAATTGTCTCAGTTCCACTTGATAAAGAGCTAAAAATAGAAGAGTTTGAAAATTCGCTTATTAGAAGTAAAGCAAAGGCTATTATTTTTGATGAAAAATATGTAGAAATGATAGAAGAAATAAAAAATAGAAACAATACAGAAATAAAAGAATACATAAGCATGGCAAAGTTAGATGGGTACAAAGATGTTAATATGTTAATAGAAAAAGGTAAAAAAGCAATAAAAAGTGGAAACAAAAAATATATAAATTGCAAAATAGGTGAAAACAAAATGAGCATATTACTTTTTACATCAGGAACAACTTCAAAATCAAAAGCTGTAATGCTTTCACAAAAAAATATAGCTTCAAACATATATGCATTGCAACAAAGTGAAGATTTTTACGACTCAGATGTTAACATAGCAATCTTGCCATTTCATCATATTTTTGGTCAAACAGGAATGCTTCTAATGATAGCATGTGGTGTAAAAACAGTATTTACAGATGGACTTAGATATATAGGTCAAAACTTTAAAGAGTATGGAGTATCTGTATTTGTTGGCGTGCCACTACTAGTAGAATCAATTTATAAAAATGTATGGGCACAAATAAAAAAACAAGGAAAAGAAACCACAGTAAAAAGAATGATAAAAGTAAGCAACGTTTTATTAAAATTAAAAATAGATATAAGAAAAAAAGTGTTTAAAAGCATAATAGATGCATTAGGCGGAAAGCTTAGATTTGTAATTTGTGGTGGTGCACCATTAGACAAAAAGATAGAAGAAGGTTTTAGAAACTTTGGAATAGAAGTAGCAGTTGGATATGGTCTTACAGAAACAGCACCAGTAATAGCAGCACAAACCAAAAAGAGTACAAAACCAGGATCAGTTGGTGTAGCTATGCCAAATGTAAATATAGAAATAGTAGATAAAGATGAAAACGGAATAGGCGAAATAACTGCAAAAGGTCCCAATATAATGTTGGGCTACTACGAAGATGAAGAAAAAACAAATGAAGTGTTAAAAAACGGAGCGTTCTACACAGGAGATTTGGGCTATATAGATAAAGATGGTGCACTATTTATAACAGGAAGAAAAAAAGACATGATAGTATTAAAAAATGGCAAAAAAGTATTCCCAGATGAAATCGAAACAATAGTAAACAGATTAGAATTTGTAAAAGAAAGTATGGTATTTGGATTGCCTGATAAAAATGATCCAAGCGATATACAAGTTGCAATAAAAATAGTGTATGATGAAAATGTTAGAAAAAATGAATATCAAGATTTAACAGATGAAGAATTTAAAGAAATGGTATGGAATAAAATTAAAGAAATAAATAAAACATTTCCTATGTATAAATATATAAAACATCTAGTTTTGACAGATGAAGAACTTATAAAAACAACAACCAAGAAAATACGAAGACAAGAAGAGTTAAAAACAATATTAAGTTGTATGTCCATAAAAAATATATAACTTTCTCATAGAAAATCAGAAAGGAGCCACTATTCAGGTTTCAAAATAAAAGTATATATCAAATGTAAATGTGTACTATAAAAATGTAGCGTAAGCTTAGGTGTGCTCCATAAAAATACTACTATTTAGCAGTTATTATAAATTAAGTTTGAATAGTAACAGAAAGGAGAAAATACAAATGCAAAGAACAAAATTGGCAGATAGAGTAATGCCGACATATTCAAAAGGTGAAGAAATAATGAATATGGTATCTCATATTGTTGGAGGAGCACTTGGAATAGTTGCAACAGTACTTTGCGTAATATTCGCAGCTATACATAAAAATGTATATGGGGTTGTTTCTGGTGCAATTTTCGGAGCGACTTTAATAATATTGTATACAATGTCAAGTATATATCACGGTTTAAAACCAGATGGAACAGCCAAAAAGGTCTTTCAAGTAATAGATCATTGCTCAATCTTTTTACTTATTGCTGGTTCATACACACCATTTGCATTATGTACATTAAGAGAATATAGTCCAGCGTGGGGATGGTCAATATTCGGAATAATATGGGGAGCAGCAATACTTGGCATAACGCTAAATGCAATAGATTTAAAAAAATACAAAACATTCTCAATGATATGCTATCTAGCAATGGGATGGTGCATAATATTAAAAGCAAAAGTTTTACCTGAATTATTAACAATGAAAGGATTCATATTACTTATAGCTGGTGGCATCGCATACACAATTGGGGCAGTGTTATATGGAATTGGCAAAAAGAAAAAATGGATGCACTCAATATTTCACATCCTATGTGTTGTAGGAAGTCTATCACAATTCTTCTGCATATTATTCTATGTAATGTAAGAAAAAAGCGTTACTGTTCATTCTTCAAAATAAAAGTGTATGTCAAATGTAAATGTGTGCTCTACAAAAACATTATAATTCAGCTTTGTCATGAATTAAGGCTGAATAGTAACAAAAAGCCAAAGCTTTAAACATCAAAGCTTTGGCTTTTTAAAATCCTTATTCAAAGCAATTTAAAATTGCGGTTACATCATCATCTGTTGTAGTAGTAACAATTATACTAAAAAAGTACTTGTCAATATTTCTAACAAAATAGTGTTGTTCAAGAGCTACATCTTCAACCGTTGCATCAACTGCTGAATATTTGTTAGCTCCTATTTCTTTCTCATAAGAATCGCTTAAAGTGTACTTCATGCTTTCTAGAGAAGATAATTGTTCTCTTAAATTAGAGATATAAAAATCAGTAGTAATAGTCAAAGCAGGTCTCTCTATTAGAGCAATCACATTGGAACCAGTTGAAGGATTATTTACAACAAAGCAATATAATCCGTTTTTTGCGGCAAGTTCAGCCAAATCTTTTTGATTATCATTTAAAGCTTCAACTCCCATATCCATTAAATTAGCAATATCTTCATCAGAAGCAATAGCCCAACCTTCAGGAAGATTAAAAGTTAAATTAGCAAAATCATTATGGTAAACATCTCCAGACCAAGTGCCTCTAGATAAGTTGTCAGAAACTTTTTCATCAACATTAGAAACGTTATTATTCAAATTGTCATTATCTACAGAAACATTGTTATTTTTGCAACCGGCTAAAGAAAATAAAGCTACAATGCAAAGAACAAGTGTAATTAAAAAATTTTTAGCATTCTTTTTCAAAGAAATCCCTCCCTTAAGTAAATATTGTACAGCAGAAGCGAAAAATAAGCAAGAAGAAAAGCAGAAGTCATCGACACCAAAAAACATATTTTGCATAAAATATAATATACCAATATGGTAATGCAAATTAACTTATGAAAAGACAAAATGCACTGCCAAAAAGTAAGCACAACCCAAAATCATAAGGAGGTAAAAGTATGTATATGAGAAATAGATATAATAGGCGTAGAAGTAACTGCAGAAACGAAAGCGAATGCAGAAACTGTCAAATGCCACCAGTATGTCCAGAAAATCCACAATTGGCGAATAGCTATGTGCCATACCAATATATAAAAGACACATTTTGCCCAATGGAATCACTTGCACACGGAACAACATTTCCAGAGCTTGTTTCACCGTATGCGCCAAATCAATCACAATGCATAATAGAATATTTATCGCAAACAGAAACATGTAAGGAGGTGGATGACTGTGGAAGATAGAGAATGCATGTTAAAAGAATTACAAGCATTAGATTTTAAATTGTACGATTTACAACTATATTTAGACACACATCCATTTGATGAAGAAGCACTATGCTTATATCAAGACACAGCTGATGAAGCGGCAGATAAGAGAGAAGAATACGAAAACAAATATGGTCCATTAACAGCAGTAAATGCTGCAACAGAATGTGAATGGCTTTGGATAAGCAATCCATGGCCTTGGGATAGGAGGTAGATAAAATGTGGGGTTATGATAAAAAATTACAATATCCAGTAAATATAAAAAATCCAAATCCACAAATGGCAAAATTCATAATCAGTCAATATGGTGGTCCAGATGGCGAACTTAGCGCATCACTTAGATATCTAAGTCAAAGATTTAGTATGCCAACTGAAATAACAAAGGCAACTCTTAATGATATACGGAACAGAGGAACTAGGTCATTTAGAAATGGTAGGAACACTCGTACATCAACTAACAAAAGGTGTTTCACCAGAAATATTAAAACGAGAAGGATTGGGAGCATATTATACAGATCATGGAATATCAGTGTATCCACAAAGTGCAGCAGGAGTGCCTTTTAGTGCATCGGTGTTAGCGGTAAAAGGCGATCCAATAACAGATTTGACGGAAGATATGGCTGCTGAGCAAAAAGCACGTTCAACATATGAATACTTGATTGACTTAGCAGATGATCCAGATGTAATAGATGTACTTCGTTTCTTAAGAGAGCGTGAAGTAGTTCACTTCCAAAGATTTGGAGAAGCACTAAGAACAGTGCAAGAAAAATTAGCAGAAAAGAAATTTTATATGAATGCAAACATGGGAGCAAATACACAAAAAACATGTCCATGCAAAATGAACCAAAATGTAGCATCACAAAATACATGCAGTTGTCAAAAGGTAGTAGAAACGCCAACATCAAACACATGTGAGTGCAACAAAAATAAATAAAACAAAGTCTGTGTGTAGCAGAAAAAATCTGCTGCACACAGAAATGGTCCTATTAAAAAGCTAAAAAATAGGCATCTTAGTAAAATTTATCTTTTTCATCTTTGCGAAAAATAAAAAATAAAAAATAAAAAATATACTTGACTACCACTATTAAAAATGGTACAATCAAGCTTGCCGAAAGGGAAGAAATAACATTCTCCAAGATTTCTAAAAAATATACAAAAAAATAAAAATTTTTATTGACAAAACATTCACAATAAAGTATACTTAAGAAGTCGCAAGGCAATATAGAAGTGGGCGCTTAGCTCAGCTGGGAGAGCATCTGCCTTACAAGCAGGGGGTCATAGGTTCGAGCCCTATAGTGCCCACCACTTTCTTTAAAAATCATGCATAAACGCGTGATAAAATACAATGGCCTGATAGCTCAGTTGGTTAGAGCGCTAGCCTGTCACGCTAGAGGTCGAGGGTTCGAGCCCCTTTCAGGTCGCCATTATTTTATTAATGGTTATTTTTTTTATTTGAATATATGCCTACTTAGCTCAGTTGGTAGAGCAAGGGACTGAAAATCCCTGTGTCCGTGGTTCGATTCCGCGAGTAGGCACCAAAAATAGTAGCTTATGCTACTATTTTTTTGCCTACTCGTAAAAGCTGTGCAAAAGCGCAGCGAGGAATCGAAAAGGAGCGCAGATGGCCCGAAGCATGGCGAGGGGGATCTGCAAGAAATAGTCCGGTGGACTATTTCGTAGCGACGCGGGTCGAATTCCGCGAGACAAAAAAGCGACAAATCAAGTAGCTTATGCTACTATTTTTTTTTGTTCTTTGTCAATAGTTGGGGTGGAGTAACCTGAAAATTGCTCTGCACCAGCTTTTTTTGTACTTTCCAAATTGCACCTAAAAAACAGCTTAAAATGGCCACTTTTGGGTACACTTAATAAGCCAATTGAAATTATAGAACCTTCTTTACAATGGTTATAAAAAAGTAACAAAAAGTATTGCGTATTTACTATAAATTATATATAATGCATATATGCTTTTTAAGAAGCTAGAGAGGAGGTGTTAGTATGGTAGCAGTAGAAAATGCGTCATTGCAAGATATTTACATGGTTATTATAAATATGCAGAATCAAATGAACGACATGATGAAGCTTATATATTCAAACAAAGAAGAATTAAAGGCGGAAATTGCAGAATTAAAAGCAGAAATAGCAGATGTAAGAAAAGAACTAGCAGATACTAAAGCAGAATTAAAAGCAGAGATAGCAGATGTAAGAAAAGAGCTAGCAGATACTAAAGCGGAACTAAAAGAAGATATCAAAGATATGGAAAACAAGATATGTTCTGAAGTAGGCGATTTAATTTCGCACCATTTGAAAAAAGATTAGTATATCTAGAAAGAAGATATTAAAAGATTAAGAGGGACCTAAAATGAATAAAAAAATAGCCAGTGTTGAGGTTAATAGCCAAACCTCAATATTACGAAAATATTACAAGCATGTTACGTTGCTTGTAATATTTTTTTAATATAAAATTAACATTTTAATTTATTTTGTATTAAAAAAATTAAAATGCGTACTTCCGTAAATTTGTTTATAAAAATATCTCCCCTTGCTAATAATCGCAATGACAAGACCATCTAGACAGAATAAAAATAAATAAATATAATAAAGCTAAGATACATAAGAAATTATTGAAGATGCGATTTACAGTATTCTTCAAAACGGGAGGAGTAGAGTATGAATAAGTTTAGCAAATTGTTGTTTGGTGGAGGTGCTATACTTGGCAGTTTTGCGCTTGCATGTGCAATGCCAAATATGGCGTATGCGGCGAGTGATATAACCCCACCAAGAGGAATTATAACGGTTGAAGGTGCTACTTTAAGAGATGGAGTGTATTATACTAGTTCAACAAGTGTTACATTAAACATTGATGTTGAAGATGATACAACTGCAAAGGAGAATATAAAGATGATTGTGTCTAGTTCTCCTGTTACAGGCGAGCAGGCATTAAACGATGCAAATTGGGAGGCGTTCACTTCAACTAAAACATGGACACTTACTAATTTACAAGGAAGCAACAAGATATATTTATATTTAAAAGATGAGGCAGAAAATATTTCGCCAAGCATAGTTGTTGATGCTTCAAGTACTTTTACTGTAACTTATGCAGGCGAGGGTGAGAACATGCCAGCACCTAAAAAAGCAAAATATGGTATGCTTTTCAATATTGCAATAGAGGAGCCAACCCTTGAGGGCAAATATTTCTTAGGCTGGAGCTTAACTCAAAATGGAAGTGTTCAATGGCTTTCAGATGGAGTAATTGAGCCTAAATATATAAAAGGTGATATAACTCTTTGGGCTATATATGCAGATGAGGCACCAAGTTTAGCGTCTCAAGTGCAAATAGGTGACTATGTAGATTATCCAGTATATTACGATAATGTGTATACAAACAACAACCAAGCAAATTACAAATCAACATACACAGGCTGGAGAGTTATCGATGTTTCTGGCGATGTTGTAAAGCTAGTTAGTGCAGGCACACCATTAACATATTATCACGGAAACAATTCAGCAAACACAGTAACAGCGTTAACAGATAATTTTTTAACAACTACTTATGCAGGCAATAAGCAAGGTGGAATTTACACATACTACTTATCATTAGAGTCGGCATTTGGAGGAGCAGCAGGACCATACACAGATAGCGTTAGATCAATGACCAAGGACGATTTAGATAAAGTAATTGGCGAGACGACTACAAGCGGCTTCGGAATCAAACGATATGGTAGCTTGGTGTTTAACGACACATTCTACTGGCTCGCTACGGCTCGCAACGGCAGCGGCATGTGGTTTGTCCACGGCTACGGCTACGTCAACATCAGCACAAATGCTACCTATGGCGTGCGCCCCCTAGTTTCTCTAAAATCGAGTGTCAAAACAAGGGGAAGAAACATAAGTGGAGTATGGCAATTGGATATATAACAAAGTAAACTGGGAACGCGAGCGAGCCGGACTCAGGTCGGCTTGCTCTGGCCCCAAAAAGTTTATAGGCAACTTCAAAAACCTAAATATAAAATAGGGAGTGCAAGATATCTAAAAAATATCATGCAACTTAAAAAATGAAAAACAAAAAAATATTACTAATAAATTGTGTGATTTTGCTAATCTTAGGTGTAGCACTTATCATAGCTGGAATAAATGGAAAAAATGAAATAAAAGAAAATCCAAATAAACCATCAGGTGATGTAAATGTTTCTGGTGAAAACTATGAATATGAGCAAATAGAAAAAGACTACACAGAAAAATACGAAGATCCAGTCACAATAGAAGAAACAAAAAAATATAAAGGCCTTGAAATATCATCATTCAAACTAGAAATGATAAGTCAAAGAGAATGCGAAATAACAGCGATAGTAGAAAACAAAACATCAAACGAACTAGAAGTGCAAAATGTAAAATTAAAATTATACGACAAAGACGGCAACTTACAAGACACAGTGGGAGCACAAATAGATAGCCTAAAACCAGGAGAGCAAAAACAACTAATAACACTTGTAAGAAGACAAAACATAGCAGAAATAACAAAAATAGAAATAGAAGAAAACTAGAAAACACAGGGCTGGGTTGAAAAGGCTCGCTACGGCTAACGGCGGCAGCGATGTGTGGAGTGTCCACGGCAATGACGGCAGCGTCTACTACTGGCGCAGTGCTACCTATGGCGTGCGCCCCATAGCTTCTATAAACTGAGGTTATGTAGTTAACGACTGCATAAGAGATAATATAGAAACAGACCAAAGTCCTTTACCTTGCAAAAGGTATAAATGGTAAATAGATGTTTAAATTTGTTAGTAATCAAAATGAAAGGGAGTTTAAGTTAGAACTATTTAGGAAAAAGCATAAGCGTAGTAAAAAGGCTACGCTATTTTTCTATAGTTGCCAAAAAATTTTTTTTAAACTATTGAATTTTTAAAGTTAAATACTTAATATAAAATTATTATGAAAAGAAAAAAGAATTTATATCCTGAAATATATAAAATAGAAAATATAATGCAGGCCTATGATGAAATATGCAGAAATACAAAAAACAAAAGAAAAGTTAATAGATTTAAAGAGTTTAAATGTATCAATATAATAAGAATATATAATGCGCTTCAGAGAAGAGAGTATGAAGTTGGACCATACATAACATTTGAAATTACCGAACCCAAAAAGCGTTTGATAGTTAGTCAGCAAATGCCAGATAAACTAGTAAATCACTTGGTTAGTAGGTTCATCTTGTATCCCGCATTGCAGCCTTGCCTTATAGAAACAAATGTGGCGAGCAGAAACGGCAAGGGAACAAAAGCAGGATTAGAATACTATCAAAAATATAGAAGGATATGTCAGAGCAAATATGGAAAGTATTATATATTAAAATGCGATGTTCATAAATTTTTTTCTAGTGTAGATCACGACATATTAAAACAAAAAGTAAAAAAGAAAATAAAAGATAAAGAGGCATTAGACATCGTTTTTAAAATAATAGATAGCAACGAAAAAGGCCTTGGAATCGGTAATATGTCATCGCAAGTCCTTGCAGTCTTTTACTTAAATGATATGGATCACTACATAAAAGAAGAATTAAAAATAAAATACTATGTCAGATATCAAGATGATTTTGTCTTGTTTCACAGTTCAAAAGAATATCTAAAAGAATGTTTGGAAAAAATAAAAATATTCCTCGAAAAAGAAAAGTTAAAATTAAATGCTAAAACAAGAATATACAACAGCAATGGAAATATCGTCTTTTTAGGCAGAAATAAATATGGACGATATAATAGATATAGAAGTGTGAAACGAAAAATAAAAAAGAAAATGTACCTATACAATATACGGAAAATACAAATTAAATGGATTAATAGGCGTAATAAGAAATTATGAACAGCTTATGAATAAAAAAATAGGTGTAAAAAACAAATTAAAGGGAGTATAGTGATGAAAATTGAAAAAACAATAAAAGTAATAAAAGACATAAACCCAAACACACTTATAATGGTAAGGATTGGTTCGTTCTATCATGCATATGGAAAGGACGCATATATACTTTCATATCTTTTTAACTATCAAATCAAAAGTATAGAAAATAGTTATAATACATGCGGATTCCCAACAAGTGCATCAAACAAAGTGCTAAAAATGTTAGAAGATAAAAAAATAAACTATATGCAAATAAGTAGAAGCGAAAATTATGAAGTAGAATCTGAATATAATTTCAAATCAGATAACACATATGAAGAAAGCTACGAAAAAGCCTATAAGTACATATTAAAACAAAACAAAATAAACGCAATCTACAGCTATTTAATCGATAACATAAACAAAGAAGATATAAAAGAAAAAATAAAAAAGATAGAAGAGATATTGTATGATTGTTAAAGAAGAAAAATTCCAAATAATAATATTGATACAAAAACTTATAAGAGATGAGGACTCATATCTATTGAATTTTCCTAAAAAAGAAATAGAGCTAAAGCAAAACATAAAAAACGCATCATTAGAACTATTAAAAATAATCTATGAGGCGAACATAACAGGCGACCATGAAAGACAAAAAATGTTGCAAGAAAAAGCATTAGCTTTAGTAAAATTCATAGACTTCTTAATAAACATGTGCTATGAAAAACAAATAATAAACTCCAAAAGATATATAAGATTTGGGGAATCATTAGAAAAAATATTAAGATACATACTGGCATGGCGAAAAGCAAATGCACAGGGCTAGGTTGTAAAGGCTCGCTACGGCTAACAACGGCAGCAACATGTGGAATGTCAACGGCAACAACGGCAACGTCAACAACAACACAAATGCTACCTATGGCGTGCGCCCCATAGCTTCTATAAACTGAGGTTATGTAGTTAACGACTGCATAAGAGATAATATAGAAACAGACCAAAGTCCTTTACCTTGCAAAAGGTACAAATAGTAAATAGATGTTTAAATTTGTTAGTAATCAAAATGAAAGGGAGTTTAAACTATAACTATTTAAGAAAAATAACAAAAGCGTAGAATCAAAAAACTACGCTATTTTTCTGCGTAAAATAATTGTTGTACCCAAAATAACCTTTAGCCCCAAAGTCGAAAAATGTCGAGCGAAGATGTTTGACAATAAAAAAAGAGTAATATATATTAAAGGTGGTTGAGTACAAAACTTAACCATCTTTTTCTTATATCGTAAAAATCATTACGATAATTTCCAAACAAGAAAAATTAAAAAATCTATAATGCTAAAGCAGTAGAATAGCCAAGTGCTAAAAGAAGGTGATTAAAATGAGCAATTAAAACGATAAAAATATAATTGAATTATTTTCAAAATAATCTAAAAGATTCTAATGGCAAACCGCCAGAAATCCCTCAAAAAAGAAAGGAAAAATGAAATATGACAAACATAGCATATAAAACCCCACAAAATGATTATATCTTCAAGAAAATATTTGGA
>CAKPEF010000005.1 GCA_934149305.1 uncultured Clostridia bacterium | reverse complement strand
AATATTATTTAGGAGGGTGAACAATTCACTGATTATTTTGCTTTATTTGGGGTGAACTTTTCATTGGTTATTGACAGCATATGGAAATTCAAAGAATATTTTTCAGAATTTTGTAACAAACTATTTTTAAAAATATTTACACTGTAGGAGATTATAATGAAAAATTTTTTTGAATTTAATAAACCAAAAGATACTTCACATTTTTATATAAAGGAACCTGATTTACCTTTTGCTAAAACGATCGATAAAGATGAAACGATAAGCGATAATTTATCAAAAAATATTGAAATTTTGAAAAACACTTTCCATTTTCCAATTTCTAATGATTTTAAAATGAGAAGTTTTTATATTAAGATAAATAACAAGAAATACAATTCTGTAATTTTGTTTTATGATGGATTAGCTGATTCTAGTTCTATAAATACAGCTATTTTAAAACCACTAATGAAAAATATTGTAACAGATATGAATAGCGCCTTGAAATCCACACAAATAGAAGATGTTAAAAATGCTATCATCGGTAATATGCTTATACAATGCCAAGTAACTCTATCAAATAAATTTTCTGAAATTACAAATAGTATAAATCATGGAGAATGTGCGATTTTAGTTGACACTTTAAATACTGCAATTGTTTGTGATGTAAAGAAATTACCTGACAGAAGTGTTGATAAATCTGAAAATGAAATGACTATAACAGGCATATCTGAAAGTTTTGTTGAAACTCTCAGAACAAATACGGCTTTAATAAGAAAGTATGTTAAAGATGAAAATTTGATTTTTGAAAGTTTAGAAGTTGGTAATAAAAGCAAAACTAATTGTACCATTGCATATATTTCTGATGTTACAAATGAATCTATAATTGATGAAGTTAAAAGAAGAATAAGTTTAGTTGATGTAGATTATATAATAGACAGTGGCGAGTTAGAGCAATTTATTGAAGATAAAACATACACATTAAATCCTCTTATTCTTAACACAGAAAGACCAGACAAAGTCGCATCTAGTTTAATAGAAGGACGCGTTGCTATTTTAGTTGAAGGAAGCCCTAATGCTCTAATTGTACCTGCTATATTCTCTGATTTTACGCATTCTCCAGAAGACACTTATATTAGACATCCTTATGCACTTTTACTTCGAATTTTTAGACTTCCTGCAATATTTTTGTCAATATTTTTACCTGGACTATACATTGCAATATCTACTTTTCATCAAGAAATGATTCCAACCGATTTGCTATTTTCTATTGCTGGCACTAGAGAAAAAGTTCCATTTCCAATGCTCGTGGAACTGCTTATAATGGAAACTGCCTTTGAAATTATAAGAGAAGCAAGTATCAGAACACCAGCTCCTGTTGGTCCAACACTTGGCATTGTCGGAACTCTTATTTTACGGCCAAGCTATTGTAAGTGCAAATATTGTAAGCCCTATTTTGGTAATAATAGTTGCAACAACAGGAATCAGTACTTTTGCAATTGCTAATTTTTCGCTCAATTATAGTTTCAGAATTGCCAGATTTTTTTATATCATACTCGGTGGCGCATGTGGCTTTTTTGGAATAGCACTTGGAGTTTTTATGCATCTTTGTTTTCTTACTTCTGCAACTTCTTTTGGCGTTCCTTATCTTACACCTCTTTCACCTCTTAGAAAAGGCATATTAAGAGATGATATTTTTATTTCTCCACTGTGGAAGCAAGAAAGAAGGCCTATTTTCTTAAAACCTAAATTAAAAGAAAAAGAACCCAAAATATCAAGAAAGTGGATAAAATAGCTTATAAAAAGTAAGAATAAACTGTAATATGCAACTTTAAAAACAAAATAGCTTTGTGCTCAATAAAAACATATTGATTCAAATATATAAAAGGAGGCTAAGTTTATGGATAACTCAAAAATAAGCACATGGGAATGTATTGCTATGATAGGCTGCGTTAATATAATTCCACTTGTGCTTACAATTCCTACTTTTACTGCTCAATCTTTTGGAACAGGAAGTATGCTACACACAATTTATTCAATAATAGTTGCAGCCATCGCACTTCGGAATTTTGTTTAAATTTTTTTTCAAATTTCCAAACAAAGATTTTTTCGAAATTTCAGAATATGTTGGTGGCAAAACATTAAGAAATATCACTTACTTTTTGGTTGCATTATACCTAACTACATCTGTTGTTCTTGTTCTTAGCGAATTTAACGAAAACATTAGGAATATTTTATTTAAGAATGCACCATCGGAATATATAAATTTATTATTTATCATTGGAATGTTTGTTGGACTCCTTTGTGGCTTTAAAGGAATTTTTAGAACTAGTGTAATTATTGCACCAATTATATTACTTTCTTTATTTTATATGTTTTTTTCATTATTTGAAAATATTGATATCACAAATTATACTCCTGTATTTGGGGATGATGCTCATGATTTTTTTATAAAAGGGATTTTTAGAATAGAAATATTTGAGGGAATGTTTCTTATTCTGCTTTTGGGTGGGCATATAACAAATATTAAAAAAGCTACAATAGGTTCTTTCATCTTAGTTTCTTTTATTGTACTTTTAATATCATCACTGCTATTTGGCATAATTGCATATCCTACATCAACTGAAAACTATTTTCCTTTTTTCGAACTTAGTAGACTTATTAGCTTTGGAAGATTTGTTCAAAGAGTAGAATCGCTATATACACTTATTTGGCTACTAGCAGTGTACCTTTATATTACATTAGACACTTCGTTCATTGTTCAAATTTTTTCTAAGGCATTTAATCTTAAATATTACAAAAGAATAATTCCACTATTTTGTGTTATAATCTTTGGAATTACTGTACTACTTAAATCATATATCACAGTGCTAAGCATAAGAAGATTTTTTATAAATTTTGTTTTTCCTTTTCTAGCATACTTTTATTCTTTAATTATAATAATTATTGCAAACATGAAAATGAAAAGGAGGCAAAATGAAAAAGTTTAAATTATTTCTTATAATATTAGCTACTATTTTGCTTACAGGTTGTTATGGTAAAACAGAGCTAGATGATTTAGCATATGTAATTGCTATAGGCGTAGATAAAGCCTCTGGAGATGATAATAAAGAGGTCCTAGCGACATATCAAATTGCACTACCAGTTAAACTAACTGGTGAAAGTTCCGATACTGGAAAAGAAGTATTTACAACATTTACAATACCCGCAAAATCGCTAGAAGCAGTTAATAACAAATTAAATACCATTGCAAGTAAAGAACTTAATTTATCTCACGCAAAGCTTATTGTATATTCTGAAGAGCTTGCAAAAGATGGACTTCAAGGACATGTAAACTCATTTTTAAGTAATCCAAATGTAAGACCTAAAACAATTATATCTGTATGCAGTGGAAAAGCTAAAGACTTTTTAGAAAATATTAGTCCAATACTTGAAACAAGTCCTGCGAGATACTACGAATTGATTTTATCTTCCTTTAATTATACTGGAAAATTAGCGGGAACAGAGATTTTAAATTTTTATATGAATAGTAAAGCTTTGTACAAGACTCCAATCGCTGTAATGTCCAAATTAACCGAAAATAGTGTTGCCGAGTTTGCAGGTCTTGCATTATTTAGAGATGAAAAAATGGTTGGCAAATTAAATGAAAATCTTGTTATTAGTCATTTAATTTTAACAGATAGTTTAAAAAACGATATTATCACACTTGATGATATCTACGATACTGAAAAAACACTAACATTTTCAATTAAGCAAGCAAAAAAGCCTAAAATTAAAGTTAGTATAAATGATAATATACCTCATATAAACATCGAAACATTTTTAGATATTCATTTAGAATCTAATGGAGGAAACACTGATTATTTAAAACAAGAAAACAAAGATATCTTGAATAAAGTGCTTAACGAACATATAACTTCACTTATATACGAATATTTAGACATAACAACTTCTCTTGCTATTGACCCTGCAGGTTTTGGAAGATACGCTAAATCGAATTGCTTAACTTATAAAGAATTTGAAAATTATGATTGGCCAAAAATATATAAAAACTCAAAATTTGATGTTAAAACAAATATTGAACTTAATGTGGCGCAAATTGTCTCACATACAATGCCAGAATATAATAGTCAAAAATAAAATTTATTAAAGGAGTAATGCCTTTATAGGCAAAATAAAAATATGAACATTATCATTATAATATTATGTATTTTATCAATTTGCTATGCACTACCTTATGCTAACTGGGAATATAAACAGAAAAACAAAATAGGTGCAGTCATGATTTATATGACTGCACTTACCTCACTTATTTTAATTACTATAAATTTTTTCATTTAATATTATTTTATTAACATTAAAGTACTAGAAGCTATTGTAAGGATGATAAAAGCAATGCCAACACGCTTTGTTAGTTTAGCTAATTTTTCATTGCTGCTCGCACCAATAGAACCACCTTTATTTGAAGAACCTGTAACAATATTTCCTTCCTCTTTACTGTCTTGCAATAAAACTAAAATCATTACTATAACGGCCGAAAAAATTTGTAATACTGTTATTAAAGTTTTTAAAAATTCCATATATTTACTCCTCCTTGTATCATGACACTACTATACTAGCACACATTTTTACTTTTTGCAATACTATTTACTTGTTTTTAGGTTAATTCTATGCTATATTAGTAACTATTCAGTCTTAAAAATAAAAAGTATATATCAAATGTAAATGTGTGCCATGAAATTGTAGCGGAGCACAGTGTGCTCCATAAAAACATTATAATTCAGTTTTAAATTAAGTCTGAATAGTAACCTATATTAAGATTTATAATTTTATGAAAGAAGGCTTAAAATGAAAATAAATGTCGTTTTAGTTGAACCAGAAATTCCTCAAAACACAGGAAATATAGCAAGGACTTGTGCGGCAACTGGTTGTAAATTGCACCTTGTGCATCCTCTTGGATTCGATATTTCTGAAAAACAGGTAAAAAGAGCTGGATTAGATTACTGGGATAAGGTCGAGATAGAAGAACATGCCTCTTTTGAAGTATTCTTAAACAAGTATCCACCAAAAGACAATATGTTTTATTTAACAACCAAAGGTCAAAAATGCTACACTGATGTGAATTTTGCAGATTTTGATGAAATTTTTGTTCTTTTTGGAAAAGAAACAAAAGGATTACCAGAAGATTTTTTATTAAATCACATGAAAAATGCGATAAGAATACCTATGAAAGAAACTCTTCGTTCATTAAATCTTTCAAATTCAGTAGCAATAGTTGTATATGAAATATTAAGGCAAGGTTCTTTTTGCAATCTTCAAGAAATAAGTACATACTTTAAGTCATAGAAAAACCCTTCTATGACTTTTTGTTTGTTTCGTAACTATACTTTTTGGCTAAGGATTGGTTTGTGTAATCCATATTATTAGTTACTTCTCCTATCACCTTTATATAGTCTGGAATTTTAAATTTTTGTTTTTCTGACCTTAATTCTATTTCTAATATTGCAGTGTGTTTCCAAAACGGATAAATATCAATTTCGTATTTTAAATTATTTGCTTTTATTGTATATCTAGTTTTTCTCAAAGAAATAATTTTCCTTTTTTTGCTTAAATATTTTTCGTATTCTTCCTTTGAAATTTCTTTTTCTATTTCTATTCTTGTAATTCCCGAGACACTTTTTTTAGCTGTATGATAATATTTCATAGTGCCATTTATTTTCATTCTTCTTACTCTATTGCCAAAGCCAGCTTCGTTTTTTCCAAGATATGTTTGTATAATTCCAGCAACCGTACAATCAGTATTTTCTCTTATCCACTTTAAATTTGGCATTTCTATTAAAAATTTTCTTTCTATTTCAAGTGACATTGATTCCTCTACTTTCTATCATTACTTTTTACCTAATAAATACAAGAAAAATACCAGCTAAAAAAGCTGGTTTTAGATATTATTCACCTTTTTTCACTGTTTTTTTAACTTTAGTAACCTTAGGAGCTACTTCTGTTTCTGCGATTTCTACGCACGAATATGTTTCACCTATTGTAGGAGTATACCAGTAATCGTTTCCATAGTTGTTATCCCAATTACCGTTTGAATCTCTAAAGCAAAAGCTCCAGCTAGTCATTCCTGCAGGTATAGTAACTTCTGTTTTATAACAGCTCTTTAACTTTCTCATTTTACATTCTGAAATTTCTGACCAGTTGTCTGTACCATAATGCAAATATATTGGTGAATTTTCATTAGTTAGCCAACCAGTGTATTTCAATTCATATGTTTTTTCTTTGCTTTTTCTTGTTCCCATTTTCATATCTCCTTTGTAATATATATGAATATTTTATAGTAAAGATTTCCATTATGCAATATTTTTTTGCAATTTTATATTATTTTTTACAAATTGTTATTTTATTATACACATTTTGATTTTTCATAAAAACAAAAAAATTCTGGTAAAGTGTAAGTGTAGTAAGTACATTGGGATATACTTACAAAGTCTTTACCAGAACATAAATTAAGTATCTGAAAGTGATTTCAGATGGCAGGGGTGGAAGGAATCGAACCCTCCTCTGGAGTTTTGGAGACTCTTATTCTACCGATGAACTACACCCCTATTTTCATACAACATCATTAGTTTATCATATCATTTTATTGTTTGCAATACTTTATTATTTTATTTTTTCTATTTCTTTAGCTATGTTCATTATATCTCTGACAAATGCTCCTATTACAGGTAAATTTAGCATAACGACTTTTCTTAATAAATAAATCATAACCGCTCCTAATATTGTAAAACCAATCGCTATTCCTACGCCTTTTGCCAAGCCAATTACAAAATTTTTAAGAATTAGACTTTTAGTATTATTCATTAACTCTACATATTCGATTATTTGTTTTGTTTCTAGTTTTTTAGATAATTTGTCTAATTTTTTGTTTATCTTTTCTAATTGCATTTTCAAAGTAATCACTTTGCATCACCTCTTAATGCATATTATTTGCAATATTAGACAAATTAACACTAAATTTTACTTACTGTTTGCAGTATTGATTTCATTTCTATAATAACTTCATTTTGCTTTTCTATTATTAAATCATATTGATCAAGTTTCATTGCTTTTGAAGAAATAAGTTCTAGTATGCTGTCTATCTCTTTTGATATCTTCTCTACATCTTCTTCAAGTGTTTTTTTAGAATCTTGCAAAAAGTTCAATAAACTTTTAAGTTCTTCTAGTGTTTCTTCTGATATTTGATAAGAATTATTAGAAACTTCAAGTTTTAGTCCATTAACTTTCTCTGCCGCAACGACAATTTGGCTTTTTAATTCTTCTTTCCATTTTGTAATTTCTATATTATTTTTTTTAATTATATCTATTTTCGCCTTTTTTGATTGCATTATTTGTAGCAAAACTTCAAGCTTAACTTCTGGTATTTCTGTTGTTGAATCATTTACTTCACTTGCCATTACATTCGATGTGCAAAGCGCGGTTATAACAAATATTAAAAATATTATTTTTTTCATTGTTGCACCTCGCTGTCATCTATTATAAGTTTTGTTTCATCTACTGTTTTAACTTTGTCAACAACTTCTAAAAGCTCCATTAGTGTTTTATCTATTTCTGAAAGTATCTCACCTTTCTCTTTGCTAGATATGTCATTTTCTGAAGAAATTATAACAACAGGTGGCTTTTCAAAAATATTATTATCTGTTTTATCTCCGCTTTCTATAATCTGAGTATTATCGTTATTTTCACCTGATACAATTATTATATCATCGCCACTAACCTTTATAGTGTCGCCAGATGTATTTAGAATTGGATCTTTTATTGTTACTGGCGTAATATCGCCCGAAATTTCGTCTGCACCTAGGTGTGATGATGTGACAGAAAGAGGCGAACTACTTAAATAATACTTAAGCATTACCGTAATTAGTGCCATAATAAGTAATATAATCAATATATTTATTAAAAAACTTGCCTTCTTTTCCATTTTTCTTCACACCTCTCTTTCAAACTTAAAATGATATAATTACCTTTGTTCCTTTACCAATTGCGCTTTCTATAGAAACCTCACCACCATGCATATCGATTATATTTTTTACGATATTTAAACCTAATCCTGCACCAGTTGTGGCGCTTCCATAGTCATTCGCTGTATAAAATTTATTGAATAAATAAGATATTTTGTCTTTTTGAATACCTATTCCTGTATCTTTAACTACTATTTTAGCTTTTCCGTTTTCTTTGCTTATTGTATATTTTATATAGCCCTTTTCTGTAAATTTAACAGCATTGTTTATTACATTTATTAAAACTTGTCTTATCTTAGCTTTATCTGCATATACATTTATATTTTTGTCTTTCTCTTCTAAAATAAGTTTTAGATTTTTTTCTTTAACTAGTTCTTCCATCTCTACAAAAACATCATTTGCTAGCTCGTTTAAGTTAAATTCTTCTTTGTTTAATGAAACATTTCCGGATTCTAATTTTGCTACATCTACAATATCTTTAGTAAGATCTTTTAGCCTATTGGCTTCTTCATATGCAATAGAAAGATATTTTTTCTCGTCATCTTTTCCTATAACGCCATCTAATATACCTTTTATAAATCCAATTATTGATGTCAATGGAGTTCTAAGTTCATGAGAAACATTAGCTACAATTTCTTTTCTCATTTGCTCAGTAACCAAAAGCTCTTTCTTCATTTCATTAAAAGATTTCGCAAGCATTCCAACTTCATCATTAGAATATATTTCTATATCAGGTACATCTTCACCTTTACCTAGCTTTCTTGCACTCTCACTTATCTCTTTTATAGGTTCAGAAATTTTTACTGATATTCTTAATATCGCAAGTGTTCCTATCAAAATCGTTATAGCCACAACAGTCATAAGTGTTTGCATAGCTGTTCTTATTAAATTGTTTATTTCTGTTATAGGTGAAAACACCATTATAATTCCACTTATTTGTCCATCGTAAGTAAGCGGAATTCCCGCATATGCAACATCATTAGATTGTTTTAATGAAAACGATGTCATTTGTATCACTGTTTCTCCATTCATAACCTTTTGCATATCATCTTTAATCTGTACATCTATGTTTACATCATCTTCAAAGCCACCCTTGTGCACAAGCGTTGCATCTCTATTTAAAATATATATCTTTAAATTTGATATATATCCCATTGCATTTATCCATGCAGTAAGTTCTGTTTTGGTAATCTCGTTATTATAGTACCTTTCCATTAACGCATTTGTTTTAATACCCGCATTTACTAAATTGTCTTCTATTTGATTAGTAAACTCTTTGTAAAACAAACTGGTTGTAAAGAATGATATTATAATAACAATAACCAAAAATAATGTAAGATATGTTGAAACTAATTTAAAATATATTCCTTTAAACATATAATCTCCTATTTTACTTCGAATTTATAGCCAACATTCCATATTGTTTTAATTTCCCATTTATTATTTTTGCTACTTAATTTTTCTCTCACACTTTTTATATGAACATCTACAGTTCTTGTACCACCAAAGTATTCATATCCCCATACTTTGTCTAATAGTTGCTCTCTTGTAAATACTTGATTTTTATTAGTTAAAAAGAAATATAATAATTGAATCTCTTTTGGTTTTAAATCTGTAACTAACTTACCATCTAGCTTAACTTCATATTTTTCCATATTTAGCGATATATTATCAACGACCACTTCATTTGCATTTGCGTCGTTATTATCTGTTTTACTGTTTTCTTGTCTTCTTAAATGTGCATTTATTCTTGCCACAACTTCTACTGGTTCAAATGGTTTTACGATATAATCATCTGCGCCAATATTAAGGCCTTGAACTTTATTTTCAGTAGTATCTAAGGCTGTCAACATTATGATAGGAACATCTGTAAATTGTCGTATAAGTTTGCAAGCTTCCCATCCGTTTATAATCGGCATCATTACATCTAAAACTATTATATTAGGATTCTCTTCTTTAGCTTTTGTCACGGCCTCACTACCGTTATACGCAAAAACAACATTGTAACCCTCTTTTACTAAGTATAATTTTAACAACTCACATATATTTTTATCATCATCTACAACTAAAACTTTTTTTATTGTAATCACACCCTTTTTATGCATTGCATAAAGGGGAAAACCCCCTTATGCTAAAGCATACATTCCCTTTTAAAAAGGTCAATAATAACTTGGTTATTTAAAATATTGCTTCAAAAATAATGTGCGATGCTATTTTTAAAGCAAATAAAATTATTTTAAAAATAGTTTGTATAAAATATTTTTCTTAGAGCAGGAAGAAATATAATTTATCAAACATATTTACATAAAATAATAAACGAACCAAATCATTATTTTAGATGGTTTTCCATCTCGCATACATAATATATTGTATGTGTAAATAAGCTTTTAATAGAATGTAAATTATATGTAAAATTAGAAATATAAGATGATTATGTATTGTTATAGAATGTCTATAATTTATACAACATGAACATCATTGCTTTAACCTTCATATAAACCTTGCATTAGAGATCTTCGAAACTTTATTATTTGGAAACAAAAATAAAGTAGTTCGACAGTTCGAACTACTTTAAATTGGCTCCCCTTGTAGGACTCGAACCTACGACCTGCCGGTTAACAGCCGGACGCTCTACCAACTGAGCTAAAGAGGAATATATAAATGTGGCAAGCTCCTATTTTCACAATGAGCGACCCATTACTATTTTCGGCTACCTACGAGCTTAACTTCTGTGTTCGGTATGGGAACAGGTGTGACCTCGTCTATATCCTCACCACGTTTATTATTCTACATCAATTATTATATGTTGTCAATAAATATTTTAACTTTTTTAAAAAAATTTTTTTAACTTTTTTAAAAAATTTTCACTTTATTTTTTCAACTATTATATTCTAGAAAACCTCTTTTCTATTCGCTCTCTGCCAAGGTTTTTAAGTATTTCATATAGGTCTGGAGTATTTCTTCTTCCAGTAAGTGCTACTCTTATTACTGTGCTTATATCTCCGACATGGCCTTTATAATTTTCTGGATTTTTCTTGTATTCTTTTACTTCTCTAGCATAGCCAAATTTCTCAGCGACATCTTTTACTTTGTTAAACCATGTATCTTTATCATCATTTTCATCATACACACTTAGATACTCTGTTACTATCTTCTTTATTTCTTCTTTATCTGTTATGTTTTGCCATTCATCTTCATGTTCTTTTGTGAAGAATACTTCATCATATAAATACTCTAAATTTTCTCTTAACTCTGACCATTTAGCTATATCTTTTCTTATTTTTGTTCCTGTTCTTTCTATATTTAAAATATTGATTGTAAATTCTTTATGCTTTTTCATAAGTTCTGCTAAGTCTTTATCAAATTCTTCTGCCCATTCAAGACCATCTTCATATACTTTTTCGGCTGTGAATGTTGCGATTGTATTTTTTGATACATCTGCTAATTTTACTAAATCAAATAAGGCACCACTTGAACTTATTTTATTTAAATCTATTTTGAATTCTTTTAAATCTCCATGAGGATTATTCTTTCTCCATTCTTCGAAGTTAGAATTTAGTATATTCATAAGATAATCTATAACTGCTTCTTTTGGTATTCCGTTTTCTTTATAATATGATGCTGCAGCCTCTGGATCTTTTCTCTTGCTTATCTTTCTCTTGCTTCCGCCATCTTCTTTCATTATTGTTGGTGTATGTATAAATTCTGGCATTTCAAATCCAAGTGTTTTGAATAATTCTACATGGATTGGAACTGATGGTAGCCATTCTTCGCCTCTTACAACATGTGTTGTTCTCATCAAATGATCATCAACTGCATGTGCAAAATGGTATGTTGGAAGTCCATCAGATTTTATGATTACTACATCTTGTACATTCTCTGGAAATTCAATTATTCCTCTTATCATATCCTTAAATCTAATTTTTTTAGATGTGCTTCCCATAGATTTAAGTCTAACTATAAATGGATCTCCATTTTTAACTCTTTCTATCATTTGGGCTTCACTTAATTTTCTACAATTTGCAAACTCCCCATAGTATCCCGGTACTATTTTTAATCTTTCTTGTCTTTCTCTAATTTGGTTAAGTTCATCTGCACTGCAAAAGCATGGATAAGCTAGTCCTTTTTCAACCAAATCTTTAGCATATGTTTGATATATTTCTTTTCTTTCACTCTGAATATATGGACCGTAATCGCCTTTTGTTTTTCCATCGATAGGTCCCTCATCAAATTCTATGCCAAATACTTTTAAGCCATTTATAATTAAGTTTATGCCATCTTCAACTTCTCTTTTTCCATCAGTATCTTCTATTCTTAAGTAGCATATACCATTATTTTGTGTAGCAAATCTTCTATCTAAGTTTGCTCCAAAAAGTGAACCTACATGTATAAAACCTGTTGGACTAGGTGCAAAACGTGTTACAACAGCCCCTTCTGGTAAATTTCTCTTTGGATATAATTTTTCATAGTAATCTGGTGTTTTATCAATATTTGGAAACATTAATTCTGCTAATTCTTTACTCATAATATCTAATCCTCTCTTCTTTTCATATTTCAATACTTGTTATATTTATATCATATTTTTTTGTTTTTTTCAACGGCTTAGAAAGCAAACTAGCAAAAATACTAGAAAGCATTGCTCTCTAGTATTTTTGTTAGTCTGCCATTACTTTATGTGGTAATAAAGTATGGACTTATTTTTGAAGATTTTGAATCTCATCTGCAATATTCTACCACTCCCCGGAAGTAAAACCTCTTCATCAGAATTGATTTCACACCCGAGTGCTAAAATCTGGATAGGAGTGATTTCCTCCGGATATTTCTGTGCATACAAGAATTCTTGTAAGATCTTTTTAATTGTAGGATTAGACTTTTTAAGGTGATTTTCTAACTCTTTAAAAGCTTCTTCAACTTTGTGCTCAATTATCATCTGCCGTCTACTTTTGGGGATATGCACTCCAATCTGTCGAGCACGATCATCGATCAATGCAAAATATTTTCTTGGATCAATTTGACCAATCTTTATCATGCAATAAGATTGAACTTGCCATGCCTGTTTGAGATCATCAAACGGCATCACCACAAGTTGATACCACCCTGAAACCTCTGCAATCTGTTTTGCAAGTTTATCCATTTCTTTTTGTGAAGAAAATCGATATGTGTTAGGTGTTTTTCTCCGTAACTGCTTCTTGATTGATGTAACAATTGCCTGTTGCAAAATAAAATCCATCCTTCGACTTTCATAAATCGAATCCTCCATTTGATGCCGAAGCTCGATTTCAAACAACTCCTCATCACTAAAATAGCGACTCCATCTGCTATCCATCATAATATCTCCTTTTATAAAAAATGTTACTTAATGTCTTTACCATGTTGCAAAGGAGTTTTAATAAAGAACCAAGTACGGTGTTATTATAACATTTGTCTAAGCTTATGTCAACCCCGCAAAAAAGAGAAATACTTATTTTCCATTTCTCTGTTCAAGTTTAATATCTAACAAGTATTATCCGGTAATATTTTTGTGGAGCACGCCTAAGCTTAAGTTACATTTTTTATAAAATATGATTATATTTGATGCATACTTTTTGCTTTGGAGATTAAATAATAACTTCTTTCTCTTAAACGATTCGTTTTATTATTAGATATATTTTGATAATTCTATTATCTCTTGATTTGCATCTTTTAATTGTACAACTATATGCTTTTTCGTAAACATATTTACATCATCTTTAATGAATACTGCGTTTTGTCTTTTAGTTTCTCCTGGTTTTAAGGTTATAATTTCTTGTTGATTTTGGGCTATATATTGGCCACTATGATCATCTGATACCACGATACTTAAACATTCAAAGCTTATGTCTGTTTTCCCAACATTTTTATATTCTATGTTATAATTTAAGACTCCAACAGATGTTGCTTTATATAATATATTACATTCAATACCGCTTTTTGAAAGCTTTATATTTGTTTTTTCAAGAGTTACTATATTATCAAATAACAATTGGTATTTTGGCTCACTATTAGTCATTATAATTGACATAGCAAATGATGTATATTCTCCACTAGCATTTTCTCTTAATACTCTACATCTATATGTATTTCCACTCTTTTCATAGTCTTGAAGAGTTAGCTTAGCGTCTGCTGTCATATATTTTTGCATATATTCTTCAAATTTTTCTTTATTATTTTCAAATCTGTAATCTTTGTAGTTTTCATCTAATAATTCGTATAACTTATCTATATTTTTTTCTTCTAAAAGTTTTGCTATTTCAGAGAAATTATTATTTAATTCGACTTCTTTTTTATATTCGTCGGTTTGTTCGTATGCTTCTTTTCTTTCTTCTTCTTCTCTTTTTTCTTTTATGTCAGATACTAAATTTTTAGTTCCTCTGATCGCATTTTCAAATATTATAAGCCCAATCATTAGTGCTAATGAAATTAAGCCTATTCTTATAAGCTTTTTTCTCTCCATTTTTTCACCTACTTTTATTTTATGCTTTTTAAAGCTAATCTATCTGCAATATATACTTTTCATCGATTTTTTTATTCGCGATGTATCTAGTAATTTCTATTGCATTTGGAAAATCAAGATGTGTTTTATATGTTATTTTTAATGTTTTAGTTTCTTTTTGCTCAAGTGACACTTGAGTAATATCACCTTTTATTAGCTTAGCATTATTTTTTAACTTTATGCTTGGCAAGTTGATGGATTTATTTGTATTGTTTGTAATCTCTAATTCTATTTCATACTTATCTACATAATTTGATATACTCTTAAGTTTATATACTACATTTTTCTTTTTAATGGTTTTGTTTAATTCTTTATATTCTATAAGAGTTGTTGGAACAACTGCAAAGCCTGTTTCTTCTTGATTTAAGATAAATAGATTTTCTTCATCATTACTTAAGAAAATACTATAAACATAAGTAGTTCTTCTTATTATGTCTTTTATATATACATCTGTATATTCTTTACTACTTATTTCTTTGTAGTATGTTTCATAATCTTTATATGACTTGTACTCATAAAATAATATTTCATATGCATCTTCATAATTTTTTTCGTTTAGTAAAGCTATGTATTTTTCAAAGCTTCTTGTTATTGTTGCATAATCTGCGGTCGATATTGGGCCGCCATTCCATATGCCACCGATATTTCTAGATATGTTAGATTTTTCATCTACATATCTAGAAATAGCTAGTAACACTAGGATAGCTATTACTAAAAGTACAATAAGAACTTTTAATATTTTTTTCATAAAGCTCTCCTTTTTATTTTGTTTGCTAATCACAATATTTTTCAATTTTATTTTAGCATGTTTTTATCGATTATTTTTATGTAGCACACCTAAGCTTAATCCACAATTTTTGTGTCTTTATTTAATTTTTATATAATCTTTTATGGAGCGCATCTAAACTTAAACTACACTTTTGTGTGTTTAGTTAACTTTAAGAGCACAGTGTGCTTAATACCTCTTATTTATTTTTGCGAAAGTATTAACCTTTTATATGTTTCAAATATCTCTTTTGGATAATCAGTCGGCCCATCTCTTAATATTGTTTGCACTGTTGATTTATCTATTTTGTCAACTCCACCTTTATCATATGCTTCTAATGCTATTGCGTAAAGCATTAGTCTATCCATATTTTCTGGGTCACACCACCTTGAAACATATTTTTGTCCCGGAATATAAACTTCTGTATACCAATAACCGCTAGTCTTTTCATGATATATTATTTCATTTTTTGCCTTATCTATATCTACTTTGTATTTTTCATATAGCTCCATTGCATATTCTTTTATTATTTCTACACCGATATTGGTATTTCTCATTGGTTGTCTTATAAATAATACTGCATCTCCACTTTTTATTCTATCTTCCCAATACCTTTCAATTGCAAGCTTAGGATCTATCTGCATTAAGCCTTGGTCTTTATTGAAGTTTTTAATATAAAATTTATACTCCAATTCTACAGAGCTTGAACCTGCCTTTTCTTTTAGTGCTAAATACTTGCTTTCTTTTTCTACAATCGCAAGCTCAAGCGCTGGCTCCATCGATAAATCAACTTCTGAATTATATGATGTCTTTTTAGCCATTGCATCTTGGTTTTCTTTATCTGTGTACTGCATCATTGTATTATAGTTTGAAAGCGTTTCTATTGTAAGCTTTCCATCTACATTAACTTCATATCCTTTATCTTTTAAATCTTTTTGCATTACTTTTACAATCTCTTTTAACTGTTCAGAATAAGAGCCATATGGAACTTCCTCCCATTTATATCCTGCTTTTTGATAATATCCAGCACTTCTTAATGAGTCTTGCATAGCTTTCAAATCTTTTATTGCTTCTTCATCTTTTATCTCGGTTGTGTCATCTGCCGGTCCGTTATAATATGGAACAACTCTAGGAGATTTGTATTCTGCCATCTGAATTGCAAACCATTTTAGCCATTTTAGTCTCTCTTTAGCAAAACTACTCTCTCTATCGAAAAAGTCTGGATTTGAAAGCAATTTTGTAGGTTCATTAAGCATTCCACCTGCACCTGAATCTTTTTCTCCACTTTTATACGGAACTGTTCTATATAAATATGACAAATCGATTATTTCTTCAAGTTTTTCAGCAGTCGCTTTAGTTGGAATATTGTTTCCCCATACAGCTGGCTCTGCCGAGCCAATATATGTGTCACCTGATTTATACGGTGAGCCTGGATTTGCAGGCGGTGTATAATTTACAGTTGTACCATCTTCTAGTACCATTCCGTTTATCACATTATTTTCCGCAAATAATGCATCTTCTAGTAGCACCGTTCTTTCTAAAGTATAGTAATCTGTTCCAAGTGCAAAAGTTTCATCTTCTTCTAGTATTTTTTCTGCTTTTTCCGCATTATAAAATGGACTAAATATAGGCATCAAGTAATCCTTTGGATTTGATTTCTCAAGCTCAAAATGTAAGTGATTCCCCGTACTTCTACCTGTTGAGCCTTCATATCCAAGTATTGTACCTGCACCTATATATTCTCCTTCTGAAACTAAAGGCCATCTTTTCAAATGCGCATAAAAGCTTGTTTTATCCCCTTTACCAGTATCCTCATCATAATCATGAATAATTGACACATAAAAACCAGATCTTGCATCATAATCCACCTTATAAACATAACCCGGTGCCACTGCAACGACAGGTGAATATAGTGAAGTAATCTTTAATGTATTATTTAGTTCATTCTCAGCTAATAAGAAAGCATCTTCTTTTGCTTTTCCATTTCGCATATAATAAAGAGTTAGTCTGTTTAGCTCATAATAATATATATGCTCTGAAACATCACCAGTCCTACTTAATATGCTTTTTAGCAATGTTCTTGAAACCATATCTGTAGCTGCATGTCCATTGCCAAATTCCTGCGATACCGTTTTCTGCCAACCGTTAAGCATATAATAAGCTCTTATAAGTGGTGAACCATATGGGAATAGTGCATATACTTTTGCATCTTCGTCACCATCACCCGTTCCATATAAACATTCTTCATATTCGTCATACTCTAAATTTTGCCATTTTGATTCTAGTGCCTTTGTTCTTGTTTTTAGTTGTTCGTCTTCGGTTAACTCGTCTTCCCCCTGTGATACTCCGAAGTCTTTCAAGCCAAAAGATTTTTTGCAACGTTTCATCTTTATAATTACTTATGTTTGGTGATATGTATAAGTATTTATATGCTGAATCTAGCATTGAGGTATCTTCTTTTATGTATAAAATAAGTTTGTATAAGTCTCTCATATATGAATATGTTACTTCATCTCCGCCTTTTTGAGCATAATTTTCCCACTGAACTAACATATCTAGTATATCGTTTTCTTTTATACCATTTTCATCTTGACTATTAAAATATTGTTTAAATGTTGATACTCTGTATTTAGCATCTTCATGCAACTCCATTTTTACTAAGCCAAGTGATGTTTTTGATGCTGGAATTAAATATAAATAATTTCTATAATCTATAGGGTTCATTGTTATACTGTTTTCATAAGTAACACTCTTTGCCCAAAAATCACAATATTTTACTAGTGCTACTGGCATTCTCCTATGATGTATTGGCTGTCTCATTTGTAGTTGTCTTTCTTCTACTATGTATACTGCATCCCAGTAATAGTTAACCTTATAGTTACCTTCAAATACATCTTTTTCATCTTCGTTATGTGTTATTTTTCCTCCATCCCCAGAATATAATTCGGCTGAATTATTGTATGTATAATCAACGATAGCCTTTTCATATGATAATATATCATCTTTGCTTTTCGGATTAGGCCAGTCGCTACTCTTTTTTATTTCTTCATATAACATTTCTTTAATGAGTTTCTCATTCTCGTCGTCAGAGTATACCTCCCTAAAAGCCTCAAGATATGCATCTTCTAGCTCTTCCTGTGTTGGCGTTCCGCTACCTTTTTTCGACTCATATATATCATACCAATGTGGCATTTGATCATCTTGATTATAATATCTATAATCTTCTGCTAATCTATAGACTAGCTTTTCAGGCTCTATGTATTTACCATTTGCTTCTTCAACAAGAGTTGTATTTCCAACATCTGCCATAATATATAATTGGTTTATAAAATGATGTTCTTCACCAGGTATAGCACTTATTCCTGGATTCTCAAGTTTTTCTTCTGCTAATTGTACAACTTTTTCCATTATATCATATGGTGGTTCTTGTGAAATATATGCTCCCGTATCTTCACCGCTAAATAGATATAAAGACTTTAATCTTTCATCTAAATCCGGATCTGTATCCTCTCTATGCGAATAAGTTGGTTTTAGTTTAACCTCAAATGGTTTATCTATCGTCACTTCGCTATCATCTTCTGCTATATACTTTATTTCTTTCGGCAATGTAAGATTTAATGTTTGTATAAAGTTTACTCTTTCTTTTGTCAAGTATGTAATAGTAGGTGACTCTGCCTCTGGTCTTGCCTCGTCTCCACTGTATGGTTCATAATCACCTGAAGGGCCTAAATAAGCTTTATACTTTTCGTACATTGATGTTTCAAGTCCAAATTGTTCAAAATAAACCATTGTTCTTAAATTAGTGGTTGCATATCTAACTTCTTTTGGTGATGTTATTGCCTTTCCATCATCATCTCTTATTACTCTGCCGTTTTCATCATATTGAACTGCATCTACAGTTTGGCTACCATCCATTTTTTCTGTACCGGTTCTTATTTCTTTAGGTGCTGGATTTCCATCTGCATCAGCTGGAGGAGTACCTTTCTTTTGTTTGCCAGTTTCTTTATCTATATAGCCGGTAATTGTTATCGACTCAACTCCGGAAGAATCTTTGGTAAGACATGCTGCATTATATATCTCTTTTATATCAAGCATCATTTCATCTATTTTGAAGCCCTCGCCATCTGGTTTATCTTGTTTTAATAGATACCATGATGTTAATAATGTTGATTTTGGCAAATATCTGTTTATCAGTATTTTTAGTGGTATTTTATACACAATATCTGTTTCTTGTTCTATATAATACATTTGGTCTGGTTTGTAGTCAACATACTCACCATCTGCTTTTATAAAACCATTTTTAGATTCAACTCCGTATACTTCTTGTCCTTGTGATTGGTCTTCTTCTAGGTCTTCTTTATATGCTGATGTTGGCATATTGTAATTGTATCTATTTAGTATTGCGCTAAATCTTATAGGATTAATCTTGTCCTTATAAGTTTCTAAGTGATTTGGATCTATATCAACTATCTCAGCATATTTTTCATACGACTTCCAAACATCTTCTGGAAGCCCATCTAAAAAGTAATTTAGCTCTATATCTTCTCTAACTACAACTAGATATGGCATTAAAGATATTGCATCATCTTCATATTCATGATTTACAACATCGTATATAATTCTAGGTGTTGTAACTTTTCTATTTCCTCCTGGCATTTTCTTGGCAGGCGTACTAAATCCATTTGGAGCATTTCCCTCTTGTCCACGGCTTAAATAGTATCTCCACTCAGAGTCACTTATTTTACCAGCATCATACTCTGTTTCTATTATGCCTTCTGGTATAACTGCTGATGTATCGTACTCTTCTCCTTCACAATCTAATGTGGTTAAATAATCTTGATTTTTATACATATGTTCTGCAACATCCATTAAAACAGCATATTCAAATGCTGCATAATCTTGCCATAATTCTTCTGAAATATATGAATCATATCCACTATAGCCAAGACTAGATATTACATTTTCATAATCACCAGTTGTTGATAATCCTGCAAACTCTCCATGAAAAAAGTGATGAGTTGCATTTTGAATTACTTCTGAAATTACATATATTATAATTGCTAAGCTTGCCGCTAATACCACAAGCCCAACAAATTGCCCTACTGGTGTCATAAGAAACTTGACAGTTTTTACAACTTTGGTAAAGAATCCTTTGACTTTTCCTGCTACTTTTTTTGTATTTTCAACGATATTTCCACTCATATAATCACCTCATAATATATATTTCAATTATACAGTAAAAAGCTTAGCCCATCAACATATTTATAAAAATTTCACAATATATGAGTTGCCATTCAGCCTTAATTTATGACAAATGCTAAACAGTAATATTTTTATGGAGCACACCTAAGCTTAAGCTACATTTTTTAACTTTTTAAGGCTGAATGGTAACGCATTATTAAATGTCATTGAATTTTTAATGCATATTTTTATTTTTTTAGCTAAAAATACCATTGGAGGTGCATTATATGCAATATGAAATAAGAACAGACCTTGCTTTAGAAAATAGAGAAATTTATCGTAGTGCTCAAAAAATTGAAGATGAAATTCCCGGCATCGAAACCGAAATTGATGATAATGACAGTGATATTTTAGTAACTAAAGTTAAAATTCTGTCCGATGAAGGGGCAAATGCGCTTGGCAAACCTATTGGAAACTATATTACGATTGAATCTCAAATGATGAATGATGAAGTTGAAAATATTGATAATAAGATTATTCAAAAAGTTTCAGAAATTATAAAAGATATTTCACACTTGGTAAAAAGTGATACTGTTTTAGTGGTTGGACTTGGTAACGGTGATGTAACGCCTGACGCACTAGGCCCTAAAGTAATTGAAAATTTGCAGATTACAAGACATCTTATTGAATATGCCCCCGAATATGTAAAAGAAGGTACAAGAGCTGTTAGCGCAATAATTCCTGGAGTTTTAGGTACTACTGGAATTGAAACTAGTGAAATTGTAAAAGGCATTGTTGATAGGATAAATCCAAATTTAGTTATAGTAATTGATGCTTTAGCCTCAAAAAATATGGATAGAATTAGTAAAACAATACAAATATCTGATACAGGTATAATTCCTGGCTCTGGTGTTGGAAACAGTCGATTTGCTATTACAAAAGATGTTCTTGGAGTACCTACAATTGTAATTGGAGTGCCAACTGTGGTCGGAGTACCTACAATTGTAGATGAAGCTATAAAATATGTTATTGATAAGAATGAAGATGAGACTAAAAAAGAGGAATTAAAGCAAACAAATTACATGAAAGAAATTCTTGAAAATAAAAAATTTGATTTTATGGTAACCCCCAAAGATATTGATGATATTATTTCTAATTTATCTTCATTAGTTGCAGACAGCATAAATATGGCGCTTAATTAAAAGATGCTTTAAATGAAGCATCTTTTAATTAACCACCACATATTATTTTTTCTATGCCTATCTTTAAATCTATTTTTCCAAGCTTTGAATCGATATCTAATTTTGAAAGTTTTTCTATTATGCTAATAAGTTCTTCTTTTTTAAATCTTCGAGATTGTTCTTTGTATTTATTTGCGGCATAAGTAGATTTAGTACTTAACTCATTCATCAGATTTTTGCCTTCTTCAGTAGCAATTTTAGCTACTAATAATGATTTAAAATGTTTTGCTATCATTATTACTATCTTTTGTATTGGCTCCTTATTTTCAATTAACTCATTTAGTGACAATAACGCTTTTTTTACATTTTTTTCACCCAAACTATCCGTTAAATCAAATATGATTATATCTGATATTTTTATACATAACTTATCTATATCTTCTTTTTTTACTACTTTTGAAAATGTTGCAAATCCTAATAATTTTTCTATTTCGTTTTTTAGTATCTGTTTTTCTGTTCCACACAAATTTATTAGGTATGAAATATCAGAGTTTGAAATTTGTACGCCTTCTTTATCAAAAAGCTTTCTACACCATGGCAAAATCTCGTTTTCTTTTTTCTTGTCTAGCATGAAGCATGTCCCATTTTTTTCTACGAATTTATAAATTTTGCTTTTAGCAGTGAAATCTCCTATGAAAACAACATTAACACTTTCATCTAAGTTTGAAAGTAATTCTTGCATTTGATCATTTAAAAAGTCTGTTTTTTTGTCTACCTCTTCTTCAGACGCACCTTCTTTTTTGTCAAATTTAACTACTATAAGCTTCTTAGAATATCCAAAAGGATAGGTATTTATTTCACTTTCTAAATTAGAAATACTATCCTTATCTAGCACTATATAATTTATGCCTTTTACTAATTCACCAAAGTTATTTTTTATTTTTTCTAAGCATTCATTTTTTTCGTAAGTTTCTTCCCCTGTAATTAGATATAAATTACTCATATTACTTTTTATGGTATATAAATTATACCACATATCTCCTCGTATTTTATTTTATTGGTTCTGCAAATCTATAACTATGCGCATGACACATGGCTATTGCCATTGCATCAGTTGTATCATCTAGTTTAGGAATTTTTTCTAAGTTTAAAATTCTTTGAACCATTAGCTGAACTTGTTTTTTCTCTGCCCTTCCATATCCGACGACTGCTTGTTTTACTTGAAGTGGTGTATACTCATATATAGGAGTATTTGTTTTTGCAGCTGCTATTAAAACAGCACCTCTACCCTGCGCCACGCCAATTGCTGTTGTAGTATTTGTATTAAAAAATAGTTCTTCTATCGAAATTGCATCTGGCTTATATTTTTCAATTAGTTCCATCATATCATCATATATTTTTTCTAATCTAATTGGAAAAGATACGCCCGCCTTAGTTTCTATTGCGCCAGCTTCTACTAATTTAAAGTGGTTTCCCTCATACTCTATTACACCAAATCCAGTTATTGCATATCCTGGGTCTATACCTATTATTCTCACATTAAACTCCTTTTAAAAAATATTATCTATTGCCATTGCTACACTCCATGCTTGTGCAAAAGCACCTTTTGGCATTCTTGGCTCTTCTGCATCATATATTTCTGCAATGCTTCCTATGCAATCATCACGAAGCAATTCTGCAGTGTTTATGCCATCATTTATCCTTTTTTCATATTTTTTTATAGCGTGATTATAAAACATCATTAAAAATGGCCATACTGTTCCTTGATGATAACTTGTATCTCTTTCATATACCCCGCCAAAATAATAAGGTCTATATTCACTATCATCACTTGAAAGTGTCTTTAATCCCTTATTTGTGTATAGTTCTTCTTCTACAAGTTTTATAATTTCTTTTGCCTTTTCTTTATCTACTGGTGAAAATTCTATTCCTATTGCTATTACTTGATTTGGTCTTATTTGATTTTTTAGCGGTTCTATCGTATCAAAAAGACCTCTTTCTGCGTAAAACTTTTTAAATGATTCTTCTACTCTGGTAGATAGTTCACTATCAAAATTTTCATTTATTATATTAGAAAATACTTCTGTTATTTTTAATGCATTATACCAAAGTGCGTTTATCTCAACAGCTTTTCCATATCTAGGTGTTGGAATTACATCTCCAACTTTTGCGTCCATCCAAGTAAGCTGTGTGTCTTTGCTCCCCGCCATAATAAGTCCATCTTCATCCATTTTTATTTCAAATAATGTGCCATCTTTATATGCATTTATTATCTCTAATATAAACGGATAAATATTTTTTATAAATTCCATATCCTTCGTATATTTATAATACTTATATATAGCATCTATATACCATAAAGAAGCATCAACGCTGTTGTAACTTTCTGCGCCATCTTCGGAGATTAGATTTGGAACTAAACCATTTTTTATATATTTTCTAAAACCATTTATAATTTCTTTAGCATCTTTAAATCTTCCTGTTTCTAGAAGTAGCCCCTCAAACGCTATAAATGTATCTCTGCCCCAATCTCCAAACCATGGATAGCCTGCTATTATTGTTTTTATATTATTTTTTTGTATAATAAAATTATCTGCTGCTATTGTAAGTTCTTTTTCAATATCTGATTTTGCATTTGCCATCTTACAAATTTTTTCGAATCTTACTTTTTCCCCTCTTATTATATCTTGTGCATCCGCTTTTTTTAAGAATTCTGGCACACAATCAACACTTGCAACAAATTCTACTATTTTTTCAGTATTTCTCGGAATAGATATTTCAAAATAGCCAGGCATATAATGACTCTCGTATGAATCTAAGCCTCTTTCATCTTCTATTTTATAATACATATTTTCATAATATGTATTTGAATATGTTGTATATTCTCCATCAGACACTTTCATGTGCAATTTTATATCGTTTTTTAGTTCGACATTTACAGCGGTCTCATTTACTTCTTGCACTGTTTCATGAAAATTTTTAGTTTCATGAAAATTTCTAAAGTTCACTAACGGTTGAAGTTTTAGTATTGCATCATCTTTATCAGTTTTTATTTTGTATGTTACTGCCACTTTATTTTCGCCATACTTCATTGCAATCTCTTTTTCTATTTTTATATTTTTTACCATATACTCAAATTTAGGCAAATATAGTTTTGTAAAATCGGTTTGATACACATAACCTTTTTCTATAAAATTTACGCATTCGTTTGTAGAAAAAGAATATTCTGTGCTCTTTAATATTATTGTTTCATTAAGTTTTGAAAGGCATAAATATCTTTCACTTGTTTTTCCAAGTGCTGCAATTAGTAAGCCATGATATTTTCTTGTATTGCAATTAGAAATTGTACTTGATGAAAATCCTCCTATTCCGTTTGTAACTATCCATTCATTTTTAATTACACTTTCAAAATTATCTTTTGTAATCTCCATACACAATATCTCCCATTAGTAATTATTTTTTATTTTTCACCTTATTGGTTCTTATAACCTTCACATCACTAAATAAAATACTTTTCTTTTTCTTCTTTTTTACGCCATCCATTTTTGACTTTACCGTGTAATAGTTTAATGCGCTTTGATTGTCTTCCATATCCATGTTGTCACATACGATTTTAACAATTGTTTTTGCAAGCTTAACTGGATCATGATGAATCGTATTGTTTTCACCTATAACCGTCAAATCATCTATAACTAAATTTGTGTTCATATTTTTTAATATGCGTCTATCAATATCTACTAAATCCGAACCATTTCTATTATATTTTCTAATATATTCCGGCATTATATCACTATCTGATACAACACAATAATCAAACAAGCCTTTTCCTACATGTTCCTCGATGACATGAATATAATCTGCCACTGAAAAGTCATCTGTTTGACCAGCTTCTGTCATTATGTTTGAAACAAATATCTTACTTGCCTTACTTTTCTTTATGCTATCCGCAATCTCTCTTATAAGCAATATTGGTAGGATTCCCATGTACAAACTTCCCGGTCCAATTACTATTACATCTGCTTCTTTTATACTTCTAATAACATCTGGTCCCGGTTCACATCTTTCTGGAACTAAAAACAACTTCTCTATTGGAGAATTTCTTTCTCTTATTTTTTCTAGTATTTCATTTCTTCCTATTACTCTACTACCATCATTTAATATTGCTCCTAATTCAACTTGATTTAATGTTGCTGGTATTACTTTTCCTTTTATAGAAACAATCTTTGACATATGATTTATTGCTTCTGATAAATTACCGCCATGCATATTAGTTAATGTTTTTATGAAAACATCTCCAGCTGTCTGGCCTGCACATTCTCCATTTAGTATTTTATAATTCATAAATGATTCAAAATCATCTTCTCTATTTGCAAGAGCTATTGAAGCTTTTTTTATTCCTGTTACATTTACATTGTTGCATATGTTTCTATTGTCTTTGCCAATAACACTAACTATTGCTGTAACATTATTTGAAAATATTTTTACTCCCTCTAAAACTTTTGAAAGTCCTGCTCCATCACCTATTGCAACAACCTTTATATTTCTATCTAACATTTTTTTATCATAAAGCAAACGTTTTATATTAAGGTTTCTAATATTTTGATTAGCACTATACTCTGCAATTGCCTGAAGCATTCTCCTTTGTGCCATTATGAAGCCTACTATTATTAATGTAAATCCCAATATAAAAGTTATTGCATAAAAAATTAAGTTATAAATTCCTAGTTCTTGGTTTGATATGATTTGTGCGAAACCATAACTAAGCATTGCTGTACCTACCAATACTAAAAATAGCCATCTTTTCATTTTAAGGCCTGGTCCAAGCCATTCTCCTAATACACTCATTATTTTACTACTCCGTTTCGTTTTTTATATACATGTTGATATTTTTATTGAGCACACTTAAGCTCCGTTACATTTGATTATTCGCCTATAATTTTAATCTCTGGTTCTAAATCAACACCAAATTCATTTTTTACTTTATCTTGAATATGTTTGATTAAATTCAAAATGTCTTTTGATGTGGCATCGCCTTTGTTTACAACAAATCCTGCATGTTTTGTAGAAACTTGGGCTCCGCCAATTGTATATCCCTTTAATCCCGAATCTTCTATTAGTTTTCCGGCAAAGTAACCCTCTGGTCTTTTAAATGTGCTTCCTGCACTTGGCATATTAACAGGTTGCTTTTCATTTCTACTCTTCATAAGTTCTTTCATTTTTTCTTCTATTAAAGTTTTATCACCTATCGATAATTTTAATTTAGATTCTAATATTGTATATTCTTTATCTGTAAACATACTTTTTCTATAACCAAAATTATGCTCATTTGTCTTATATGTATTTCCATCTATGTCTGCATATTCTGTTTCTATTACTACATCTGCTATCTCTCCGCCATAGCAACTTGCATTCATCATTACAGCACCTCCAAGTGTGCCTGGTATTCCACATGCAAATTCTAGCCCTGTTAAGCTATTTTCTTTTGCAACATTTGAAAGTTTAGAAAGCATAATGCCTGACTCGGCAATTATATACTCACCTTCAACTTTATAGTTTTTAAGTGCAGTAGTCTTAATTACCAGTCCTCTAATTCCTCCATCTCTTACTAGAAGATTACTTCCATTTCCTATTATGGTTTTATCTACTTTTAATTTTAATAACTTTATCATTTCTTCTTTATTCTGTGGAATCACAAGATAGTCAGCCAATCCGCCTGTTCTAAATGTTGTATGTTTGCTCATTGGTTCATCAATAAATATGTTATCTTTAGCTGTAATTTTAATTAAATTATCAAACAAACTCATAAATACCCCTTTCAAATTTGATTATCACATATATTGATCTAAAAGAGCTGCTCCTATTATTCCTGCATCATTTTTTAGCGTTGCAATTTTCATATTTAAATCATATGTATAACGATTATAAATTTTATTCGATACCATTGCTTTAAGTTTAGGCATAAATTTATCACCATATTCTGCTAAGCTGCCACCTATAACAAGCATCTCAACATCATACATATTTATTAGATTTGCAAGTCCTTCTGCCACATTTTCTAAATAATAATCTAAAACTCTTTGAATAACTTCATTTCTTTCACTTAAATAAAAAATTTCTTTTATATCATCTAATTCTGACATTCTCTTTAATGCTGAAACAGAAGCATACTTTTCGTAACAACCTCTTCTGCCACATTTACAAGGAATTCCCTCTTTATCTATAACCATGTGGCCTATTTCACCAGCAGCGCCAGTAGTACCATTATATAAAAGACCATTTATAATTATTCCTGCGCCAATTCCTGTTCCGTATGTAACAAGTGCATAATTTGAAAATAATCTTCCATCTACAACTTGATACTCAGCAATTGTAGCACAATTTGCATCGTTTGAAACGTAGATTGGCAAATGGGTTTTAATATAATCTCTTATCTCAACATCTCTAAGTGGTAAATTACAGGTATAGTTTATTAGAGTATCATTTGATATTCCTGGCACTCCTATTCCTATGCTCTCTATCTCACCACTAATATTCTCACTTATGAAAGAATTTATTGGATCAAAAATATCTTCTAGCTGTACCATTTCTCTTTCATAGTCAATTATTTCTTTTTTTATAATATTTCCTTGATCATCAACAATGCCCATTCCTAAATGCTTTCCACCGATATCAATTCCTATATTTATAAAAATCCCCCCCACCGTTTATTGGCTATGTTTACTAACTCTTAAAGTTTAATCAGCTATTTCTACACCTTTATAATACCATTTTATTATTTCTTCACATGTGAAATCGTTTTTAGCCATTCCGATTGCTCCATTTTGGCTCATTCCAACGGAATGACCCCAACCACGTCCTTTTATCTCAAATGAATCCACTTTAATTTTTCTTGCTAAATACTTAGTTTTTGATGTAGTCATTTCTTCATCTGTATTTGTATTGTCATTACTTTCTATGTCTTCTATCTTTTGCATTGTTACTATATCTATAATTCTTTTTAATAATGGTTTCATTTCTTTTTCTTCTTTTATGTTGTCATCTTCTTCATCGTTTTTTACTTTTTCATTGGTGTATAGAGTATACTTAGGTATCATTGGTTCATCATCATTTATTGTGTACCACTGGCTATTTAAGTTTAGTAAAGTTCTTGCTGCAGATTTACTTGCTGTATATGTTCCATCTGTTCCTATGATTTCTAATTCTAAAACTCTTCCTGCATCTGAAAATTCATTTACAACCATGTTAGTTACATTTCCTATGTCGACGCCTTTTTTAGCAAGTAGGTTTTCTATATCTTTTGCTGTATAATTAACTGTCCAAGTTGTTTTTGATAAATTATCTGGTTCATAAGGATCTGGTACTGCTTCTAAATAAGAAAACTCACCGCCCCATACATTTTCACTGCTTTCTGTATAGCCTCCACTAGTTGAAAAATAATATCCCCCTATAAGTTCTCCATCATATGTTGCAACCATTCCATAGGTTTCATCAACTGCTGCATTTGAGTTTGGATTTTCCCAATCGTATCCACCATATGCTTGATCATCAACTGTATTTGTTAAGTTGAAATCCCATTTATATCTCTTATTATAATTTTTTGCAGCATACGTTCTTGCTATAATTGCTTGGGCTTTTACTGCTTCTATTGGACTATTTCCACCAATTTCTTTTGGAACAACACCATATAAATATTCTTGCATTGAAAGCTCATTTATAACTGTCATATCGCTTGTAGAAAATCTCCTTATTTCTATTTCTCCACGATAATTATTACTCTCTAATACACCTCTATAATTTACTGCTGATACATTCAATAATAAATCATCATTTCTTCCTGATGGAATTATTCTTAAATAGTTTTCATCATCGCCTATATCTCCAATACCATCTACATAAACACTATTACTCTTTTTGCCTTTTTTGATTGATACTTCTTTACCAGCTTTAATACTTTCAATCAACTCAAATTCTCCATCTTCGTCAACGGTTCCAATTTCCATTCCGGTTTTAGATGATATTGTAAGACTACTAACTGCTCTAGTGCCTGAATATATTCCCACTCTAATAGAATCTGGAATGCTTAACTTTGCAAAACATGTGCTTGATAACATCATAATCATAAAAACAAATAAGCAAATAAATTTCTTCATATGTAATTCTCCTTTTATCAAAAATAACTCCCCCATTTTTTCAAAGACATTATATCATAAAATGTATAAAAGCAACAACTTTTTTAGATGTCAAATAGTAAAAAGTTTGCGAAATTTTTGGTGTATTGTTCTTAAGTTTTCGCCTATAAATTTATACTAAAAGCCGAGGCTAGTTAAGTAGCCCCGGCTTTTAAAATAATCTTTATATTTACTTTCTTGGATATTTGATTTGAGCTTGTGCAGCTGCAAGTCTTGCAACTGGAACTCTAAATGGTGAGCAAGAAACGTATGTTAAACCAGCTCTGTGGAAGAATTCAACAGATGTAGGTTCACCACCATGTTCACCACAAACACCTAATTTGATATTAGGTCTTGTCTCTTTACCTAATTTAACTGCCATTTCAACTAATTTACCAACACCAACTTGGTCAACTTTAGCAAATGGATCGTTCTCATAAATCTTCTTGTCATAGTAAGCTCCTAAGAATTTACCAGCATCATCTCTTGAGAATCCGAATGTCATTTGTGTTAAGTCGTTTGTACCAAATGAGAAGAATTCAGCTTCTTTAGCAATCTCATCCGCTGTAAGAGCAGCTCTTGGTATCTCTATCATTGTACCAACTTGATACTTCATATCAACACCAGCTTCAGCAATTATTTTATCTGCTGTTGCACAAACTACATCTTTAACATATTTTAACTCTTTAACTTCGCCAACAAGTGGAATCATGATTTCTGGAGTAATCATCTTACCAATCTTCTTAGAAGCATTGATAGCAGCTTTAATAACAGCCTCTGTTTGCATTTCTGCAATTTCAGGGAATGTAACTGCTAGACGGCATCCTCTGTGTCCCATCATTGGGTTGAACTCGTGAAGACCAGCAATGATTGCTTTGATTTCTTCAACTGTCTTTCCTTGTGTTTTAGCAAGAGCTTCTATATCTTTTTCTTCTGTTGGAACGAACTCATGTAGAGGTGGATCTAGGAATCTGATTGTAACCTCATATCCGTCCATTGTTTCAAATAATTTTTCAAAGTCACCTTGTTGCATTGGCTCTAATTTTGCAAGAGCAGCTTTTCTTTGTTCAACTGTATCTGAACAAATCATTTCTCTGATAGCAGCTATTCTGTCGCCCTCAAAGAACATATGCTCTGTACGGCATAGACCAATACCTTGTGCGCCAAGTTCTTTTGCTTTTTCAGCATCTCTTGGTGTATCTGCGTTTGTTCTAACTTCTAGAACTCTGTATTTATCAGCCCATCCCATGATTCTTCCAAAGTCACCACTGATAACAGCATCAACTGTTGGAATTAGTCCATCATAGATGTAACCTGTAGAACCATCAATTGAGATTAAATCTCCTTCATGATATGTCTTTCCACCAAGTGTGAATTTCTTGTTTTCTTCATCCATAATGATTTCTGAGCATCCTGATACACAGCATTTACCCATACCACGAGCAACAACTGCTGCGTGAGATGTTCTACCACCACGAACTGTTAAGATACCTTGAGAAGCTTTCATTCCTTCGATATCTTCTGGAGATGTTTCAAGACGAACTAGAACTACTTTTTCTTTTCTAGCAGCCCATACTTTTGCATCTTCAGCTGTAAATACTACTTTACCAGCAGCAGCTCCTGGAGAAGCACCTAATGCTTTACCGATTGGTGTAGCATTCTTTAATGCTTTACTATCGAATTGTGGGTGTAATAAAGCATCTAAGTTTCTAGGATCGATCATCATAACAGCTTCTTGTTCTGATATCATTCCTTCATCAACTAAATCACAAGCAATCTTAAGAGCAGCTTGTGGAGTTCTCTTACCATTTCTTGTTTGTAACATAAATAATTTTTCATGTTCAACTGTGAATTCCATATCTTGCATATCTCTGTAATGGTCTTCTAGTTTTTTGCATACATCTTTGAATTGTGCGAATGCAGCTGGGAACTTGTTTTCCATTTCAGTAATCTTCATTGGTGTACGAACACCTGCAACAACGTCTTCACCTTGTGCGTTTGTAAGGAATTCTCCGTACAATCCTTTTTCACCTGTAGCTGGGTCACGAGTAAATGCAACACCAGTACCACAGTCATCTCCCATGTTACCAAATGCCATCATTTGAACGTTTACAGCTGTACCCCAAGAATATGGAATATCATTATCTCTTCTGTAAACATTAGCTCTAGGGTTGTCCCAAGATCTAAATACGGCTTTAATAGCTCCCCATAATTGAGCTACTGGATCTGTAGGGAATTCTTCACCGATCTTTTCTTTGTATTCAGCTTTAAATTCACTAGCTAATTCTTTTAAATCTTCAGCTGTAAGTTCAACGTCTAATGTAACGCCTTTTTCAGCTTTCATTTTATCTATAAGTTGTTCAAAGTATTTTTTACCAACTTCCATAACAACATCAGAATACATTTGGATAAATCTTCTGTAACAATCCCAAGCCCAACGTGGGTTTCCTGATTTTTCAGCAAGTGTTTCAACAACTTGTTCATTTAATCCTAGGTTTAAGATTGTATCCATCATACCAGGCATTGATGCTCTAGCACCACTACGAACTGATACTAATAATGGATTTTCTTTGTCTCCAAATTTCTTTCCTGTGATTTCTTCTAATTTTGAAATGTACTCTGTGATTTCGGCTTTGATTTCTGGATTGATTTCTCTACCATCCTCATAATACTTTGTACAAGCCTCTGTAGTAATTGTAAATCCTTGTGGAACTGGTAAACCTAAATTTGTCATTTCTGCAAGGTTTGCTCCTTTACCACCAAGTAATTCTCTCATTTTAGCATTTCCTTCGCTAAAAAGATATACATACTTTTTGCTCATCTAAATTCCTCCTTGTATTTAATTATTTCGTTTTGATTTGTTTCTCATGAACGATAATAATATATACCAAAATCGCGTTAAAATCAAGTTTTTTTAGCAGTATAACAATTTTTTGTGTTTGTTTTACATAATTTTGTTTTTCCTATTTACATTTTTATACATCTGTGATATTATTCTTACAACATTTATATACGAATTATTTAACTTTCTGCATATTAGAAAGTTTTTTAGCATTACAAATCTTTTTCTAAAAATAATTTTATACGGAGGTAAAGGACACATGGCGAAACCAAGAAGAACAATTTCCCCAGACTACATTCAGTCAAAACTGAAGCAGGGTTGGACTACAGCGGATTTTTGTGCCGACCTCGAAATCAGCGAAGAAGATCTCTCAGACTTTTGCAGACGGCATTCTAATAACCCACATTACGCCCAATTTTTTGCAAATGTCAAGAAGAATGAACAGCTTGCTAAAAAGAGACAGCGCGCAGAAGACAAGAAAAATAGCATTGTAACACAGCAGGAGGAATCACCTATGCCGAAAGTAGCAATCTTAGAGCCAATTCAAGTCAAAGCAAACAATAAGGAGGTTACACAACCAAAAATAATCGAAGAAAAACCTGAAGATGCAAAAATCAGAAGCTTAAGAAGTGATATAGAAAAAAGTGAAAGTGAACTTTCTTCTATGCTAAGTCTAAAAGAAAAACTTTCAAAGGAAATCGTCGAGCTTACCAGCAGATCGCAGAAATTGAAGGATGACTGCGAAAACTTAAGAAAAGAACTTGGCAATAAAACGCATCAACTTCAAAATGCTTCCGACCGCATCGTGGTACTAAAAAATCATTCTATGCAAAACGACAAAAATATTGATGAGGCAAAGAAGAAGATTTCTGACCTGCAACATGATATAAGAGAATTGCAAAAAATCTCTATCACGGTGCATACAAACGGCGAGATCTCAATTGATAAGGATGTTCAGATACCTGCATCTTGGGAAAATGTCTACTCGAAACTCATAGACGACTCCATTGTTGACAACATTACCATCAAGCAAATAAGACAGCTCGCCAAAATAATATCTCTCAACGAAAAGTTATGTCAAGAGCAGGCGTATTTTCAGTTTATCTTTGAATATGACTCTTCGGACAGAGACTCCCTCAAAACTTTGTTTGAGCTTTTAACTCAAGAAAACTAATTAACTAAAATAAAAGGCTACCATATTTTTGGTGGCCTTTTACATTTATTTAACCATATATTGCTTTTTCAAACATAGGTAAAACTCCTATATCATCTGGTCCAATTTTTTCTGCAACTTGGTATATGTCATGTCCTGGAAATTGATTTCCTTCTATCAGCACGGGACCATTTATACTCATTGCAACATCCCATCCAACATATCTTACATGTTTGCTCTTTTTTGCTGCTTCTTTTACCATTTCTTTAGCCTCGTTCCAATAAGGTATTTGGAAGCCTTTTATTTTTGTTCCTGTTAGTGGATGGTTCTCAAATAGTTCTCCATTTTTATTCACAGCTTCTTCTAAGATAATTCCTGTTTCAACATCTACTTTTGCCGTCATACCTCCGCTATTGAAATTGTCTACACATTTTCCATTACCAATTCTAACAAATGTTGCAAGAATTGTAACCTCGCCTTTATCGTTCATCACCGAAACCATTCTAGTTGTATTTACTGAACTTTTATTTAACTTGTTCATTTCTTCGCACTGAATAACTGGTTCTTCTAATAAATATAATTTATTCTCTACCAAATGATTATATAGTTTTTCAAGGTCATTATTCCAATCTGATGTCTTAATTTTTTCTATGTTTTTTCCACATTGCCCATCATTAGGCTTGGCAAAAAACACTTCGTGTTTTTTCAACCATTCAATTGTCTCATCATGTTTTTCTGTTACTGGATATATAAAATCTCTTTTTAGGTATTCTCTAAATATCTCATTGAATTCATTTTTATTATTGAATAAATGCCAATACTCTTTTTCATTTAATTTTCTTACAAATTTATTGTTTATGCCTCTTGTAAGCATGGTTTTTCTTTGTTTTGAATTTAATTTATAAAAACCTATAACATCATAATCTACATATCCTGCGCCATAACGAATTCCGCACCAGACCATATCACAAAATATTGCAAATTTTGATTTATTACATTTTTTCTTTACGGTATTAACTCTATCAAACATTGATTTATAATTCATTGTACATAATCTTTTAAATAAATAACTTATGCTTGGCATGTTTACCCCCTTTTAATGAATATTTTACATCTACTTGGTGTTACTTCGTTTTTGTAAATATATAATTCATTTCATCTTTATATTCTATTTGCCATTTATCGCTTTGTTTTAAATATTGACAAAGTGGTGAACGGCTGACTGTAAGCATTACATCAAAATCGTATTTGCTTAATAATTTTTCAATATCTTTTTGAACATTGTATATAACTTTTGAATCCGGCAAAATATTGTTGCTAAATACATCGCCTAATCCATATATAAATATATTCATGTCATTTAATGCATTGTATTGGTTTAATCTATAAAGCAAATATCCGCCATTTCCGAAATCGTTATACATTCTTTGCGGTTTTAGACTTATAAGTTTTTCTATTGCACCATCACTATAATATCCATCGTTATCTACTACTTTGCTTGCGTATCCTTCTTTTTCATTTTTAGCCACAATAGCTTTAAAATTTTTAATTTGAATATTTGCCACAAAAACAGTGATGATTAAAAGCAATGATAAAAATATATAAGTTATTGTTCCTTCGAACTTTTTAAATGGCTTTTTTAGTGTTTCATATACACTGTCATCTATAAACAAATACTTCCCAATCATCCAAGTTGAATATATTCCAAACATTCCTATGAACCTTTGTGATTTAAGCGCCATATAGAAGAACAAAGCAAAAATAGCTATCTCATAAAATTTATAATTCTTTTTTGTAAGCATCATATTAAATACAGGTATTGCTAACATTATAAAAATGTATATTCCTAGAAGTCCATGAAAATCAGGACTTTGCCACTCTAGTATATAATCTATCATTTTAGTATCAGCCATATTTGTAAATGGATATATTAAAAGGTTGATGCCAACTGGATTTATACATGTTGCTATAATTACCAAAAGTAAATTTATCCATAATGTTTTTGATTGCTTTTTGTTTAACCTAAATGCTGCCCATCTTTCTTCTTTGATTTTAAATATTTTTAAAAATAAATCTGAAAGTAAAACGCCAAGTAAAAAGATGTATATAAGTGATGATGAACCACCATGTATATTAGCCCATATAAGTTGAAGAATCGGAAGTGTCCATATAAGTTTATTAAATATTTTCTTCTCACCATCTAAATAACTAAATAATACATAAATTAAATATGCAAAAAATAGCAAACTTGTTATATATGGTCTCGGACCAGTTACTTTAAAAAATACTGTCATCATAAGTAAATATAAAAGTTTTACGTCTAGTAATCTTTTAAAATCTATTTTCAACATTTTATACATTAAATAGTAAAGACCTAAGAATATCATAAGCATTATAACTATACAGCCAACATCTCCTGCTTTATACATTATCCATTCCGTAAGCCATTCGTGCGAAGTCCAATAATATTTTTCTTTTAGTCCCCACCATGAATATAGCGCATCATGTGGTATTTTCTTATTTAAGTCTATCCATTTTCCTATAACAACATGCCAAAAATAATCATTATCCGTAATAGGCTCAAAAGCCATAAGCAAGCCTATTATAAAAGTAAAGATTACCCCCACTAAAATTCCCCCTTTGATTTTTTTAAATAACCATCAATATAATCGGTACTCACTATTAAAACTTTAATTTATCTTCTATAAATTTCTCAACTTCATCTATTGATATTCTTACTTGTTCCATTGTATCTCTGTCTCTTATTGTTACACAGTTATCGTTTTCTGATTCAAAGTCGTATGTTATGCAATATGGTGTTCCAATTTCATCTTCTCTTCTATATCTTTTACCAATGCTTCCAGCATCATCATATTCGCAATTGAATTTTTTAGATAACTTTTCAAACAATTCTGTAGCTGGTGCGCTTAACTTTTTAGAAAGTGGCAAAATTGCAGCTTTAAATGGTGCAAGAGCCGGATGCAATCTAAGTACTATTCTTGTATCATCTTCAGATATTTTTTCTTCATCATATGCATCACAAATTACTGTTAAGAATATTCTCTCAACACCTACAGATGGCTCAACACAATATGGAATATATTTTTCATTTGTCTCTGGGTCTAGATATGTAAGATCTGCTTTTGAAGCTTCCATATGTCTCTTTAAATCGTAATCTGTTCTATCGGCAATTCCCCAAAGTTCTCCCCAACCAAATGGGAATAAATACTCTATGTCTGTTGTTCCTTTACTGTAGAATGATAACTCTTCTTTTGAGTGCTCTCTCATTCTTAAGTTTTCTTCTTTTACGCCCAAGCTTAAAAGCCAATTCTTGCAGAACTCTTTCCAGTAAGAATACCAGTCTAAGTCTGTTCCTGGCTTACAGAAGAATTCAAGTTCCATTTGTTCAAATTCTCTTATTCTAAAAATAAAGTTACCTGGTGTTATTTCATTTCTAAAAGAACGACCAATTTGGCATATACCCATAGGCATTTTGCTTCTAGTTGTTCTAAGCACATTTTTAAAATTGACAAACATACCTTGTGCTGTTTCAGGTCTTAAATATACTTCAGATTTAGCATCTTCTGTAACACCCATAAATGTTTTAAACATCAAATTAAACTTTCTAATATCTGTGAAATCTGTCTTTCCGCAATCTGGGCAAGGTATCTTATTGTCATTTATAAATTTAACTAATTCTTCGTTTGACCAGCCATCAAGCCCTGAAATTTGCTCGCCTTTTTTAAATGACCATTCTTCAATTAGTTTGTCTGCTCTATGTCTTGTTTTACAAGCTTTACAGTCAATAAGTGGATCGCTAAAACCTCCAACATGTCCTGTTGTAACCCAAACTTGAGGGTTCATCATAATTGCGGCATCAATACCAACATTATATTTATTTTCTTTAACAAACTTTTGCCACCATGCATCTCTTATATTCTTTTTTAACTCACTGCCTAAAGGACCAAAATCCCATGAGTTTGCAAGTCCACCATAAATTTCTGAACCTGGATATACAAATCCTCTGTTTTTGCATAGATTAACTATCTTATCCATTGTTTTTTCTACCATAAATATTCCTCCTTATATTTCTTTCTTCACGAAGTCTCTTATACTTCACGAATTTTTTAGATAGTGTTTTTGATACCACCTACTATTAAAACCTTTATGTAGCTTAGACCTAAAACAAAAGTCCCTAGCTACACTTATAAAATGTAGCTAGGGACGAAATTAAACTTCCGCGGTTCCACCCTAGTTAATAGCTTTTTAAAGGCTACTCACTTAATTATTTGATTATTCAAAAGCTCCATTCACCATACGATTTTATTTGGTTTCCACCTAATCCAAACTCTCTTTTAAAATTTATATAGCTACTCCTCTTTATCATCATAATCTATTTAACTATGCAAGTTATATTATCACAAGTTTATGTAAAATTCAAGAAAAATTACTCAATATATTTATTTTATTTCAATATTTTGTAGTAGTAACATCTATGCCAAATTATTATTTGACAAATTTCAAAAAAGATGTTACCCTATGCTATGTAGGAGTTGTTTTTACTTTATGCCAAATATTTTAAGGTATATATTGTTTAGGAAATTTACACATTGTATAGGAGGCACACATGAATAACTACAAAATTGCGCACGGTCAAGTAAATTTTTCTATTACACAAGCAAGCGGTTTTCGTTCTGTTCAAGTTATCTATGATGATGTTTATGATGACTTTGTTTGCTTTTTAACTCGTTCTGACATAATGGGAAAAAGCCTTGAGAAACTTTTGGATGAAGGTATCCAATTTATTGAAACGGTCAAAGAAAATCGGAAAAACTTATTTAAAATCGTAAACTCTATCAAAACTCATGAAATGGTAGCATACACCAAAACGGATCTTGTTAACCATTTAAACTTTGTCGATCCTGAAATCGTAAAGCTCTGTGGTCTTCCAATTACAGAATTTAAAAAGAATTGCAATACTGCATGTATGGATTTCAAACTTTCCATTGGTGGTAATGTTTCTTTTTATTTTGATAAAGAAAGTGGCTTCAAATCACTTAGAGCAATATACGATGATGGATGTGTTTTTTCACTTGATAGAAGTCAGGTGATTGGAAAAACATTTGAACAAATTAAACACGAAATTCCTATCATTCTTAACAGAACAGCTGAAAATCGCAAAACTTTTAACAAGATTATTCAATCAATTTTTTCTGAAAATCCTATAAGCGAAACGAAAAGGTTGTTGGATTTGCTTATAAAGAGTGATCCCGAAATATGCGCCGCTTGCAACATCATATCAATTGATGAAAGATAATATTATCATGCATCGTTCAACTTAACATTTTTCTATAACAAAGAGTCCACAGAAAATCATGGACTCTTCTGTTTACTCTTAAATCAAATAAATGCCAATAAGTTTTTACCTATTGGCATTTGCTCTAAATATTGACTTTATATTCTTTTTCTAGTTTTTCATCTGTATATAATTTTGCAATTAGCGATAGCTCTTTTATTACATCTTCTGGCACTTCAAATGAAAATATTTTCTTTGGTTCGGCTGACAGTATGTATAGCAAAGATGTGTACGCTACATAACTTAGCTTTATTGCTCCTTTGTCTTGTTTGCTACAAGCTTCACATTTTATCCCGTTATCCTTTATACTAAAGTATATTTCCTTTATTTCTTCTGCACCTATGTTACAGTTTGTGCATTTTCCGAAGCCTTGGCACAAAACCTAATATTGCTAAAAGTCTTATTTTAAAGATTGCGAATACCAGCTCTTCATTTTTCGAAGTTTCTGATAATGTATAAAGTGTGTTTAATAGTAGTTGTAGTTTTTTATATGATGTTTCGCCTTCCATACAGACATCGTTCATTATTTGAAGCATAGTTGCTGCATATGAGAGCTTTTCTATATCCATTCTTAGGTTATAGAATACTTCTATTGTTTCAGCAGAGTTTAAGCTATATAACTCACTATTTCCGTGAGAATAACATCATGTCGCTAAAGGCTAATATTTCTGTGCTAGACAAAAAGGCGCTTTTGTTTTTTTTAGCGCCTTTGCAAAATACATTTATTTTTCCGCAAATCTGGTGTTAATACGGTTAATATCTTATCATTATCTGATGAATTTGCTACTTTAATTACTATTCCTTTTGTCTTTATTATTCCCATCTTTAGCTCCATCTAAATCTCTATTAGGAGTTAACTCTTCTCCTATTTCTTCATATTCTCGCATTATCATGAATGCATCTAAATTTCCTGTATTTTTGAATAATTGCCAAGCAAAATCTTTGCTCATAAGTCTCCTCCTTTGTGCTTTAGCTCTTTATCGGCCTTATACTTTCTTTTAGTGAAAAACTTGATTTAATTTTATACTGCTATCTCTCCAGCCTTCTTTTACCTTTACCCATAATTGCAAGTTTACTTTTGCATCCATCATTGCTTCTATATCTTCTCTTGCCATTGTTCCAATTCTCTTTAATACTTCGCCATCTTTTCCGATTATTATTGCCTTATGAGTTTTCTTTTCACAATATATAGTTGCTTCTATATCGTACAAGTCTTTTTTAGGTCTTTTTTTCATTGTTATTACTTCTACAGCAATTCCGTGAGGTATTTCATCATCTAATACTTTTAATGCTTTTTCACGAATTGTTTCTTCTACTATTTGACGCTCTGTTTGGTCTGTCCATTCTTCTTCGCTATAATATGCTGGTCCCTCTGGAAGTACTTCTATTATCTTTTCTAACAGTGTATCTATTCCATCATCTTCTTTTGCTGATATTGGAATTATTGCTTCAAAATTGTACTCTGCACTATATAATTTTATTAACTCTAATATATTTTCTTTTTTTACTAAGTCGACTTTGTTTATTGCTAATATGGCTTTTTTGCCTGATTCTTTTACCTTTTTTAGTATGAATTCATTTGCCATACCAATTCCTTTATCTGTTGCTTCTATAACATATAACAACAAATCATCATCTGATACTGCTGTATCTATTGTTTCGGCCATTTTTTCTCCAAGTTTGTTTTTAGGTTTGTGAATTCCTGGAGTATCTGTAAATATAATTTGTGCATCTTTTCTATTTATTATACCTTTTATTGCTGTTCTTGTTGTTTGTGGTTTGTTTGATACTATTGCTATTTTTTGTCCTGCTAGTCTATTTAAAAGTGTTGATTTTCCTACATTAGGTCTTCCTACAATTGCTACGAATCCTGATTTAAACATTTATTTTTCCTCCTTAATAAGTAAAGCCATTTGGCAATAATTCTTTTATTTTATATGATTTATATTTTAATTCATTTTCTTCGTTGAATGCACATATAATTTCAATATCTGTGCCTAAACTATAAATCAATTGTCTACATACACCACATGGTGTTGTTGGTATTAATGTTTCTCTTCCACCAACAACAGCTATCTTTTTTATTTTCTCCGGTGCTTCCGAAAGCATTTTTACTATTGCAACTCTTTCAGCACATATATTAAAAATTCCGTCATCCGAACCTAAATTGCATCCGGTATATACTTTTCCTGTTTCAGTTAATAATGCTGCACCAACAAAATATCCTGTTGGTGATTTAGCGTTTTTTCTTGCTTCTATTGCCTTAGCTATCAATTCTTCGTTTTTCATATTATCATCCTTTTTAATATTTGAGTTGTGTACATCCTTATCGAATGCACTGTGTTTTCACTTTTTCGTAGTATACTTTCCCTTTTTTTATAAGCTAATTTACTCTACCACTATTTCACTTTATTCACTAATAGTTATACTTCCTGTTTTAGGAACTATTTGTACCCAAGTGATTCCATCATTAAATGTTATTTCGTTTCCATTTAAATCACGGTAGATTGTTCTACCATCTCTTGTTTTCTTTTCCCATTTTATTTTGATTGCTCGTCCATTTGTTGCGAAATATCCATCGCCAGTTCCTATATTGTATAATTCTCTTCTGCCTTTATTTTCTGGATCATTTAGAAGCTCATCTTTTACATATATCATGACAACATTTTTAGCATAGAATTGTTCCTTTGTTTGTGAATCTATATGTGGTTCTCCACGCATATCTCTTAGATATACTTTTCTTTCTGCATCATATCTATATGATGAATTAGATCTTGCAGAATATTTTATCATAATATTATTTGCTATATCACCACTTACAATATCTTCATCTTCTTTATTATATGTTACTATAGAACCTTTTTCTGTTGTTGTACGATATTTTTTTCTTGCAATCATTTTTTGAATGTTTTCCATACTTGTTATTGCATTGTGATATGAAGCTTTTGGTGCAACTCTCCAATAAAATGTGTCATATATACCATTTATATTGTTAATTGAAAGCGTTTTTATATCTGATTGTGCTTTTGGGCTCCAGCCAAAATGTACAAATATTGCATCGTGCTCCATCGCATAATCTAAGAAATAATGTCTTGCACTTCTAACTGGTCCTATATATGATGCAGTTGCATTTTTAAAAAATGCCATAATTCTAGTTTCTCCACCTTCAATTATAAATTCATAAAGCATATATGCTGAATTTAATCCTCCATGATTTTGTTTAGCTGGTCTTTCGTTGTCTATCATTACTGCTATTGGTCTTGAATCGCCAGAATAAATATTAGGTCCTAAATATATATCTTCTTTTTCACCTGATTCTTCTTTTTCTCCAGAAATTATATCTCCAGAGATTATATTGTCTCCGCTACCTACTAAACTATCTTCTACTGCTGCTTGTCTTTTGTTTTTTGAATATATTGCTCCAGCTATAACTCCTACACAGATTGCTGAAACAATTATAAATACTGATAATACCTTCAGCCAATAATTCTTTGACATACTAATTCTCCTTTTATTCTCTTGTTATATTTAATATTTCTAAGATTTCTTCTTCTCTTTTTCTCATTTGTTCTTTTTCTTCTTCTATCATATGATCATATCCCAATAGATGTAACATTCCATGCGTTGTTAGGTAGGCAAGTTCTCTTTCAAATGAGTGTCCATACTCTTCTGCTTGTTCTTTTACCTTTTCTATTGATATTATTATATCACCTAATATATCAGGCTCCTCTTCATTTTTTTCTTTTAACAAATGTACTTCTTCTCTCTCAAACATAGGAAAAGAAAGCACATCTGTAGGCCTGTCCACATTTCTTTGTTCTAAGTTAATTTTATGAATTTGGTTATTATTTGTTAACGTAACATATATTTCTAAGTCTCTTATGATTTTTTCTTCTTTCAATACTGTTTCTATAACTTTTTTTATAAGTTTTTCCTCTTTTGGTAGTTTAGTTATATCATCATAATCTATTTCTATTAACATTTTTATTTCCTTTCAATTTTTTATTTGTTACTATTCAGACTTAATTCATGACAAGGTTAAATCATAATGTTTTTATGGAGCACAATGTGCTTAAGCTACATTTTTTAGCACACATTTATATTTGATATATACTTTTATTTTGAAGACTGAATAATAATTTTTAGTCTAGTCTGCTACTATTTTTCTTTTTGTTCTCCATCTTCCTGCTATTTTTTTGATCGAATTTTTAAATTTTCTTAAACCATGTTGCTGTTTCATTCTATCTCTATAATATGTTAACAATGCACTATAGTCTTTTTCTGATTTTTTTATTTCTTTTATTTCTCTATTTATAAATATTACCTCTCTAAGTCTTTTGTATTCATCGTAGTCTATTCTTTCTAATTTTTTATATTCTTTAAATTCTTTCCAAAAATTGTCGTAATCTTTTTTCTCTTCTTCATTACTCCATACGATTTTTTGCGATAAAACATATGTATTATAGCTTTCAATTGTATCTAGTAATAATTGATATGTCGAGAATTTATCTGCAGATATATATGTATTCGCAATTAGCATCCTTGCTCTTTCCATTATGCTTAAATAACATTCTTCAGCTGCCAATGTTGGAAGACTATATGTAAATAATTTTCTTGCAAGTTCTAACAAGTTTAATTCTCGGTTTAATTCGTTAAAATCTTTTCTTGCAAAGCCATCTATTTTTTGTGTGTAATTTTTATAGTCTTCGATAATAGACTGTGTCATTTCTGTTTGTTCTATATATGGCAAAAAGTTTTTTATGTATTCTTCTGTAAGATCATATATTTTTTCAAAAATTTTTTCTTTTTCATCTGTGGTGTTTGTTATTTGAATTGCGTAATGTCTCATCATTGATTTATATAATTGAGATACTATTGCCACATAGAATTTTTTATATTTTGCTATGAATGCTTCTGATTTTGAAGATATGATTGTTTCCCAGTCCATATATAATAGCATAATCTGAATTCTATATCTATATTCTACATATTCTGTACCTTTTATTGAGTTTACTTTATAGTATTCTGATAACAAATTGTTTTCTTTCATACTGCTTACTTTTTTCTTTACTTTTGTATATACTGTTTCTGTTATATATCTTTCAAGTGATGCAAGATATGCTTCATATGATTTTTCGTATTTTTCGCTTATTGATTTTTGTTTAGCTTCACTTTTTTGTTTTTGTAAATCTTCAAAATTAGCATATGCTTTTAATACACCATTTCTTTTTCCATTTATTATAATGTTAAAGAAGCCACCACCCGATGAATATAGCACTTTGTTAAAGTTATTTATTGCTTTTCCGAATACTCCATTATCTGTATTTTTAACTAATTTTAATTGTAATTCTGCCAAGATTTATATACACCTCCATTTTAAAAATACATATTTAGTCGCCTATTTTTTCTTTGACTCCTACTTTTTCTACACATTGAACAATCACTGTAGCACTAACACTATTCTCGCTTTCTGATATATTTACATCTTTACTAATAATGCTATCTTTTATTTTTGAAATTTGTCTTTCTATATTTAACATTGCTTCGTTTTTTGCGATAGTTTCTGCTTGTTCTTTTGTATATTTTACTGTATCTATTTTTAGCTCTTCATAAGTTAGCTTTGTTAATCTTATTGGTACTTCAAATCTCTTAAAAACTCTAAGCTGATTTGACACTGTAATTGTATCATACTTTTCAAATTTTGTATCATTATTTATAAAATTTATTTGATAATTTCCTATTTCTAATTTATATTTTTTCTCTTTTTTACCTGTCTTATATGCTAAGTCTTTTTCAAATGGTACTGTAACTTTATTAACATATGATGTCTTTAGCATAACTTCTCCATCTGCGTGCACATATCTACTTTTATCATCACTATTTGAAACTATACCACTTATTAAAATTTGTCCTTTTGATACAAAATCCCCTGTGTTTACTGCCTTTTGACCAGATTTCACCAATACTTTTTGAACTATGCCTTCTTTATTTGAAACTATATTGCATGGAGTATTTTCTAGTTTGTCTTCTTCTTTGTTTACTCTTTGTACAAACTCCACATATGCTTTTGTTCCATTTATTTCAAAGCCCATCCAAGCAACATCATTTCTTCTTAGATATATGTTACTTTTAATTTTGGTATAGTCCAAATCTTTTTTTCTCATTCCTATTCTTACGCCTTCGACTTCTAATTCGTTCCATAATTCTTCTATTGGGATATTAAATTCTCCGGTTATTTCTAGTTGCCAAATTCTCGAACTATATATCCATATGCTCATTAGCGAAAGTGCAAATATGCATATAAAGATTTTTCGTTTTTTATATCTATTTACTAAATCAGGAACACCCATTTTCTTTTTTATACTTAATTTGCATTTTGTTATTTCAGCTATTTCTTTTACCATGTTATATTCATTATATTTTATATTTACTAAAAGTTCTGCTTCATTTAACTTTTCTATATTCCATAATTCAATTTTTCTATTCATGCACATATTCAAGAAACGCTCTATAAAATATCCTTCAACTTTTATATTTATGTATCCATTTGCATAACGCCATGATTTTTCTAAAAACATTTCAAGCCTCCTAAAAAATTATTCAAATTCTACATTTTTTATTTTTCCGACTATTAAGATATCATCTTTTCTTATTTCTGCAACGCTTAGATTCATACCATATATGCAAATATTGTTACTAAGTCTAATCATATCTTCGTTATACTCTAAAATACTTTTGTAGTTTTCAATCCATACATCTTCTGCACCGATTATTGTAACTCTTGAATAATCTTTTAAAAGTTCTTTTGGTATTTCCATCGCTGTTTGAAGTTTTTCTCTCACATTTTTCTTTTCTTCTTTTGACATAACAAAAACCACCTCACTAATACATATGTTTAGTGAAGTGGTTTTATGAAATTTATAGTTTTACTGTGTTCTTAGTGCATCGATTGGATTTAGTTTTGCAGCTTTATACGCTGGGAATATTCCAAATACAACGCCTATAGTAAGCGATATTAAAAATGCTGCTAATGTCCATGAAAGTGAATATACTGGTGTTATTAAACTTATTGAACCTATTCCATATTTTATTGTTACTAGTCCAAGAATTATCCCAATTATTCCTCCGATTCCTGTAAGCATAAGTGCTTCTATTAGAAATTGTACCAATATGTCTTTCTTTTTTGCTCCTATTGCTTTTCTTATTCCTATTTCTCTAGTTCTTTCTGTTACAGACACTAGCATTATATTCATGATTCCAATTCCACCTACAATAAGTGAAATGGTTGCAATGCTTCCAAGTATGAGCATCATTATGCTTGATACATCGCCAAGCATTGAAAGTATTGATTCTTGAGTAAATAATATATAGTCATCTTTATCTTTATAAATGCTATATAAGTAATCTTCTATTTTTTGTTTTGCTAAATCTACTGTATCTTGTGCACTAGCTTCTGCAATAAACATTGTTATATTTTTTATTTTTAATGTTCTTTGCGCTACATTTACCGGAACAAATACATAATCATCTTTTGTTCCCTCTGCCGCATTCATAACAGATTCTAGTGTTCCTACTATTGTAAAATTGACACCTTTTACTTTTATTGTTTGTCCTAAAGGGTCTTTTCCATCAAAAAGCTTTTTTTCAACTGCAGCACCTATAACTGCAACTTTATCAGAGTTTTCTAAGTCTAATCTTGTTATGAATCTTCCTGTTTTTAGTTTTTGTCCCTCTATTTCAAGATAATCTTCATTTGTTCCTATTATACCTGCGCTTTTGCTTTCGCCACCAGCTTTTACTATTTCTGATGTCATTGTATATGGTGATATACTTTTAATATATGCTGAACTGTTAGCAAGCTTTTCAAGGTCTGTGGTAGTAATGCCCTTATTGCTTTCGTTTTTTGCTATTATCATACCTGTGATTGCATTCGAGCCCATGCCCTCTATTCTATTCGTAATTGTTGCCATACTTCCTTGTGCAAATCCAACAGCAACAATAACTGCCATAACACCTATAATTACGCCAAGCATCGTTAAAAATGATCTTACCTTGTTGCTTAATATACTTTTTATAGCCATCTTATATGCAAATAAAAAATTCATTTGTTTTTCCTTTCTATGATATAACTTTATTTACATGAAGAAACTAATTCCAGAGTTTACTTCAGGAATTATAACTTTTTCTCCCTCTTCAAGTCCACTTTTTACTTCTATATTTGTTATATCACTTGCACCTGTTTCGATTTCTTTTCTTTCTACTGTAACTCCATCTTGTAGCAATACATTGACATATTTCTTTCCGTTTTCTTTGATTATAGAATCAACTGGAATTGTTAATACATCTTTTAAGCTATTTATTACTATATCGGCATTTGCATTCATTGATATTTTCATACTTTGATTACCTGATACTTGAATTGTTACATAATAGTCTGTAACACCTGCAACTGTCACTCCCTCTTCTGGAATATCTGTTATTTTGCCATTCAAAGGATTGTTTTCTGTTTCATCTAATGCATCTATTTTTACTCTAACTTCTTGGTCGTAATTTATTTTTGCAATATCTAACTCATCTATTGGAATTACAAACTTCATTGTATCTTTATCTGAAATAGATGTAAGTAATGTACCGGCTGCCACCATGTCACCTTTTTCTATGTCTTGTGAAGTTATTACTCCATCAATTGGTGCAGTTATTATATAATCTTCTAGCTGATCTTTCATTGTTTTCAACTGGTTATTTAAATTTTCTAAATTTAATTTTACATTTTGCAAATTTGTCTCTAAATCAGAGTTTTCTAAAAGTGCTATTTTGTCACCAGCTTTAACTTTTTGTCCTTCTACTACATATACTTTTTTTACTGTACCGGTTGATTTTGCTCTTATTATATTCGAATTTATTCTAGTGAAATTAGACATATTTGTACTTTGAAGAACTGTAACTCCATTTGAAAGTTCAGCCTTTGCATTCGCACCCTCTAATGAATATCCTGGTGTTTCTACCTCTATAGTCACATCTATGACTTGAGCATTTCCAGAGATCAATTTTCTCATGTCACTAACTTTTGTAACTGTACCAACCATTGTTGTCATACTATCTACTAAAAAAACATTTGCATTAGTTCCAATTGTTATTGGATTATTCTCATAATAAGTAAATTGTAAAACGACTTGAAATTTATTATCTTCTACTATGTCACATACTCCCATTGTGCTTGTTACAAATGTACCATTTGTTAATGCTAAGTTTGTAACATACCCATCTGTATCTGATTTTATCTCTAAGTCTCTTATTTGTTTTTCAATACTGCTTTTTGAAAGCTCTGTTTGTTTTATTGCTATTTCTTGCGTTTTTATGGTTGATTCATATTTACTAGAATCAAGCTTTATTATTGGAGTATCTTTTTCAACTCTCTCTCCCTCTTTATGATACACTTCTTCTACTTGTGCTGATACTTTTGCATATTCCTTTTTCTCTTTTGTGGCAGCTAGTGCTCCACTGCCAGATACTATTGTTTCAATGTTTCCTTTTTTCGCTTCTGATGTTCTATATGAAACAGTATCTTTTGGTTTGTACACTATTGCTACAACAACAGCTATCAGTACCAATAATATAATAATTCTTTTTATCCACTTTTTCATTTTGAATAACGCTCCTTAGTTTTTAAAATTTTGTCTTACAACCTCATATGCTAAAATACTAGCAGCAACGCCAGCATTAAGGCTTTCTGATCTCCCTATCATAGGTATTTTTGTTTTAACATCTGCAATTTCTAAAATCTCATCGCTAACGCCTTGCGATTCATTTCCAATAACTATTACTGATTTTTCTTTTAAATTCAGATCATATATGTAGTTTGTGGTTGCAAGCGATGTCACTATTACCTTATATCCATCAGATTTTAAATTCAATAATTTTTCTTGTAAATTTTCTGTGTATTCTGAATTTATTCTAAAAATTGCTCCCATTGTGCTTCTTATTACTTTAGGATTATATAAGTCTGCAGAACCTTTTGATAATATAAGTGATGATATGCCTGCCGAGTCTAATGTTCTAATTATTGTACCTAGGTTTCCTGGATCTCTTAAATTATCTAATGCGAATATTGTTTTTCCATATTCTTTTTCACTTGTTTTTTGCTTTACTACTGCTAAAATTCCTTGAGGATTTTGTGTTTCACTTATATGTCTAAAAACTGTTTCTGATACACATTCTACATTTTCAGATTCTACTTTTTCTTTTAACAGTTCTTCACAAATTATAATTTTTTTGATATTCGCTTTTTCAATTATTGCTTCATTTACCAATTTTATTCCCTCTATTATAAATTCATGATATTCGTCTCTATACTTTTTCTCAGATAATGATTTTATATGTTTTATATAATCGTTTGTCTTACTTACTATCATAATTTCCCTCCATGTAATAATCAATGTCAAATATTAGCTTAATTGTTTATATATACAAAATAAATTTACCCTAATATTATGAGTTATTAGGGTAAATTGTTTTTAGTTTAATTATCATACATAGTTCTTAAAACAGCTCTTTTGTTTACTTCGTATTTCATTCCTGCAGAAATTATGCTGTCTGCAGTTTGACTTAATAAAACTTCTTTTAATTCTGTTTCCCCTTCGCCTGTGAATCCATCTTCTACTGATTCTACTTTTACTATTTGCAATGTTGTATATTGTTCATCTTCGATAATATCAGTAACATCACCATTGTTTAGCTTTATTACTGCATTATATAAATCTTCACTTCCTAGTTTACTAGAAAGTAATGGCATTGTTGCATATTCTAAGTCTCCGTTTACAAGTACATAACTATTTCCTTTGAATGAAATTCTTGTTGAACCATATTCTTTTGATAATTTTTCAAAGTCATCTCCTGATTTAATTCTTGCTAATACATCTTCTGCTACTTTCATTTGTGCTTCTCTTGATAAATCTTCTTTTTCTCCACTCTCGCTATCTCCTGATACATCGCCACTTATGTCACCACTTTCATCTCCTGATTTTGGATTTTCATAAGGAATGGCCATTAGTCTATATCCATAAGTTTTATACATACCTTGTTTTTCGTAATTTTCTTTTATTGTTTCATATTCGCCACTTGGCAATTCGTAATATTTTGATATGTTCATTTGTAATTCTTGTTTCAATCTATTATCTGTTTTATACTTTTCATAATCTTCTCTTGAAATATTTGCAGCTACTAATGTGCTTGCTTTTTCATCATATTCTTTTGAAAAAGATGCTACATCTCCACTTTCTAATTCAATTCCATTGTTTTTTGCTGCCTCACTATATATCTTTTCTTGTAGAAAATGTTCTAACATGTCTTGGATTCCTTCTTCATCCATTTTTTTATTTATATCGCCATCTTCTAAGTTAGATAATTTTATATAATTCTTAAAGTCTGTTACTGAATAATCATTGCCATTTATCTTTGCTATTACATCTGCCGCTAATGTACTATTATTTGAACTTCCTTCCATAATAAATACAACTGCTACTAGAATAACTATTACAGCAGTTATGATTCCTATAATAATTCCTGTCTTTTTATCCATAATCTACAATCATCCTTTCAATATGTTTAATAATTTATACACCTCATCTAATATATCACTATCTTTTTTGCTTTGCAACTTTAAAGTTATATATGGTGCTCCGGCACCTGAGAAAAATATTTTATTTTTATATAAATCAATCAGTATTTGTATTTTATCTGCTATATTATTTTCATCTTCACTAAATTGAATTACAACATTATCTTGTTTTTGAATTATACTTAATATTTTTAGGTTTCTTGCTAATATCTTTATTCTTGCTATTTCGATTAAGTTTGTAACCTCTGTTGGTATTTCACCAAATCTATCAATTAACTCGTCGATAATCTCACTAATTTGCTCTTCTTTCTCTAGGTTTGCAATATCTTGATATGTCTCGATTTTTTGATTTTGATTTTCTATATAATCATTTGGAATATATGCTGTAACTTTCAAATCTATTTGTGTATCAACTTCTTCAACAACTTTTTCTCCTTGTAACTCTTTTACTGTTTCATCAAGAAGTTTACAATACATCTCGTAACCAACTGCCTCCATGTGTCCATGTTGCTCCGGGCCCAAAATATTTCCTGCTCCTCTTATTTCTAAGTCCCTAAGTGCGATTTTAAATCCCGAACCAAACTCTGTAAATTCTTTTATTGCTTTTAGTCTTTTTTCTGAGACTTCCGAAAGCACCTTATTTCTTCTATATGTGATGTATGCATATGCCACCTTATCGCTTCTACCAACACGACCTCTTATTTGATAAAGTTGTGCAAGTCCGAGTCTATCTGCATCTTCAACAATTATTGTGTTAGCATTTGGAATATCTATTCCTGACTCTAATATTGTTGTACATATAATAACATCTACATTTCCATCAACAAAATCTTTCATTATATTTTCAAGTTGATTACTTGTCATCTGACCATGTGCAAAAGCTACTCTTGCCTCTGGAACAAGTTTTGATATTTCGCTTGCTTTTCTTTCGATGCCTTCAACTCTATTATACAAATAAAATATTTGTCCGCCTCTTTCAATCTCTTTTATAATTGCCTCTTTTATAACCTCTTCATCATACTCTAACACATATGTTTGAATTGGTCTTCTATTCTGTGGCGGTTCATATATTACGCTCATATCTCTTATTCCAACAATCGACATATGCATTGTTCTTGGAATTGGTGTTGCAGTCATAGTTAAAACATCCACATTATTTTTTAGCTTCTTTATCTTTTCTTTTTGCGTAACACCAAAACGTTGCTCCTCATCTATTATTAAAAGTCCTAAATCTTTAAACTCCATATCTTTTTGAAGCAAACTATGAGTTCCTATTATAATATCTAGTTCACCATTCTTTGTCTTTTTTATTATGTTTGACTTTTCTTTTGGAGTTCTAAATCTATCTAAAACATCTAACCTTATAGGGAAGTTTTTCATTCTCTCACTAAATGATTTATATTGCTGCTCCGCCAAGACAGTGGTTGGAACTAGATAGGCAACTTGTTTGCTATCCATAACAGCTTTAAATGCCGCACGGATTGCCACCTCTGTTTTTCCGTATCCAACATCACCACAAAGAAGTCTATCCATTGGCTGTGTTTTCTCCATATCAGTTTTTACTTCTTCTATACAACGAAGTTGGTCATCTGTTTCTTGATACGGAAACGCTTCTTCGAATTCGTTTTGCCAAACGGTATCCTTTGAAAAGGCATAGCCAACGGCATTCTTTCTTTTGGCATATAGTTCAATAAGTCCTTTAGCAATATCTTTCAATGATGCTTTAACCTTTGCCTTTATATTAGCAAATTCTTTACTGCCCATTTTATTTAGCTTAGGTGGATTGTCGCTGTCACTCATATATTTTCTAATCGAATCTAGCTGATTAGTTTTAATATAAAGCATTGCATCATCTTTATACCTTATCATTATATAATCTTGCTTAATATTGTCCACTATAAGCGTTTTTATGCCCATATATTGTCCAATTCCATGAACGCTATGAACAACATAATCACCAACATTCAAATCGGCAAAAACAACTTTCTTTCCTTGTTTAAATGCTACTGGTTTATAAGACCTCCTGCTTTCTTTTATCGTTGTAAATTCACCTGTTGCTATTACAAGTCCTAAGTCGGTATACTCAAAGCCCTCTGAAAGCATTCCCGGTATGACAATCACCTGCTTATTATTAAACATATTGTCATCTATTTTTTCTAAAAATACCGCATTTATCTTGTGCTCTAAAAGCATTGTAGCTATGCCTCTAGCTTTTGATGTTGTTCCACCAAGTATTACTATTATTTTTTCTTTTTCTCTACATTCTTCAACTTCCTGAATAAATATATCCATTGAACCACGAAAAAAGTTGACCTCCCTACAGCTAAAGCTGTATCCGTTTCTTTTTGCATGCGTATTTCCATCAATTCTTTCTAAATTGATTAAATTTTTCTTTTCAAGGCACTCCTCTACATCAGCATAATTAAGCATAGACTTTGTATAACTTGGAACAACTTTGCCTTTATCCATAAGTTGTTTTATTATTTCATTATTTTCAAACTCAACAGATTGCGCTTTAGAAATAATTCTAGTAGGTTCGTCTACAAACACAATTGCATCTTTACCTATATAATCTAGTAGAGTTGATGTCTTTTGGTAGAAAAATTCAAAGTATTTATCAATTTTAGTTAAATAATTGCCATGCTTTATAACTTCTACATCTTCTAATTCATCTGGATATTTTTTTAATATGTTATCTCCTATATCCTCAAGTTTTGAAGTGTCTATCAAAAATTCTTCTGCCGGGAAAATACTGATATCTCTTATCGTATCAACTGTTCTTTGAGATTCTACATCAAACACTCTTATTGAATCGATCTCATCGCCCCAAAACTCTATTCTTATAGGATTTTTAGTAGTAAGCGGAAAAACATCTACAATTCCTCCTCTTACCGTATATTCACCTCTACCTTGTACCATATCAGTTCTCTCGTATCCTAGGTATGTAAGGTTTTCTTTTAGTTCTTCTAACTTAAATTGTTTGCCAACTTCTAGTTGAAGTACTCTCGAAAAAAGCTCATCTTTAGAGATTGTTTTTTGCATTAGTGCTTCAACAGTTGTCAAAATCACCTTAGCGTCGCTGTTATATAGCTTTGTATACACGCTAATTCTGTCCATTGTTGCATCTTTATTCATTGTATCGATATCATAATAAACAACCTCTTTTTTAGGAAAAACTAGAACCTCTTCATCACTAAAAAATTTGAAATCGCCTATTATCTTTTTAAGTTGAATATCATTGTATGTAACAACTAAAATCGGCTTCCCTGAATAAAATCTTGTAGCATACATAAAGTGTGCCTTACTACTCTCAGAAAGTCCTGAAAGAGTGATTGGAAAGTTATCTTTATTTACATCATTTATATATGCCTCGAATTTTTTCATTTTAGGTAAGATTTTAATTAAAGAATCATTCATTTTATTACCTCGTTTTCTTTTTGTTGTAGTTAATATTTTAACATAAATTGCCACTAAAGACAACAAAAAACGAGTAAGATTTAGCTTGAATCTTACTCGTAAAAAACATATTAGAATTAGTCTTTAATTCCGTATTTTTTCTTAAATTGTTCAACTCTACCACCTGTTGCTTGGAATTTTTGATTTCCTGTGTAGAATGGATGACATTTTGAGCATACCTCGACTGACATATTCTCTTTAGTTGAACCAACTTTTATTACGTTACCACAACCACATTTGATTGTAGCCTCTTTGTATTCTGGATGTATTCCCGCTTTCATTTATTTCACCTCTCTTTTGCACACCTTGTATATAATTATTTCATTTTTCACTAATCATGCTCTAATATAATAACATATTTATTGCTCTATTGCAAGACTTTAGCAAAAAAAGTTGCTACAGCCAGTGAAAGCCAGCAATTTGGCTACATTTTAATCATATTTATAGCATTTTTAATAGCCTTTAAAATAGGCTTATCATTTTGGCTAGCGCCTGCAACCCTTTTAAAATAAGCTCTTATTTCATGATTTTCTTTTATTCTTCTAAATTCATATGATGAAACCGCACCAACTGATTCTCCATCCACTTTCACATCTTCAATTTCGTATCCCTCTTTAGGAATAATTTCCAGTATCTGACTAGAACCATGTAGCGGTCTAACTATTGATGGTGATATTTTTCCTTTTTCTGCATCAAAATATGTTAAAATTCTATGTCTTCTCGTTGACACTGAACTGTCTGTTGTTCTTGTAGTAAATGCATAAGATATAATAATCTCTTCATCACTTATTTTTTCTACAGATGTGATAGTTTTTCCGTTTATTGTGCCAGTAACATTATCTGCAAATATATATCCTATGCTTGGCTTTAATGTTACATAAACCTCATAAACATTTGAATTTATTTTCCAAGCAACCTTTGTTACTCTATATCTAGCACTACTGCTAACCTCTGCAGTAGTATCTAGTGTTCTGTCGTTTGCATATGGCTCATCTATATCTGTGACTGCAACACTTTCAAGTTCTTTGTCTTTAGCATAAATAGCACTTGTCATTAACATTAATATAGCAATAAAAACTAATAGTACTTTTGAAATCTTTTTCATTTTTTATCCTCCTCTTATGTATTGGTTGTATTTACTAATTGTAATATTTTTTCAACTTTATTTTTGTGTATCACTATCAATTGATTTTTATGGAGCACGCTTAAGCTTAAGCTACATTTTATAGCTGTTTTATATTTTTTACAAATTAGTTTACACTACCTATGTATTTATATGTTACAATTCTACCACGAAATAACAATAATTGTAACCCCTGAATTCATTTGACCTAAATCTGAATCTTTTCTAAAAGAGTTATCTAAATCTAGTACTTTTCTTGTTGTCTCATTAAACGCCGTCCATTCTTCACCTGGAATATAATCAGCAATTATTTTTGCTCCTTTTAGCTGGCTTAAATAATTTCTAATTCCTGTTCTTAAAGCCCCGCCTTTTCCTGTAGAACCATAACCATGTATTATTTTAAAAGCTTTCACGCCTTGTCTTCTATACATCTCTAGATTATTCTTTACCAATATTTCGGCCTGATACACCGTTGGCATGTATTTTTCAATATTTGCTATTTCCATTTTTCACACTCCTTAAGAAAACTTTTACATAAACATTATAATACGACTAAAATTAAGGTTCAAGGAAAATTAAAAGTTATTATTCGCATGAAAATACAACATTGTTAATGATTATATTATTTTCCATAATAATTTTTATAAAACTCTTCTCTAAACTCTAGCAATCTATCTTCTTCTATTGCTTTTCTTACATCTTCCATAAGTTTAACTAAGAAACGCAAGTTATGTATTGTTATTAGTCTTGCACCTAATATTTCACCGCATTTTACTAAATGTCTTATGTATGCTCTTGTATAGTTTTTGCAAGTATAACAATCGCAATTATGATCAAGCGGTGTCCAATCTCTTTCGTAAGTTGCATTTCTAACTACGACCTTTCCTTCTGATGTCATTGCTGTTCCATTTCGAGCAATTCTTGTTGGCAATACGCAGTCGCACATATCAATTCCTCTTAGCACTGCTTCTATCAAATAATCTGGTGTTCCAACACCCATCAAATATCTAGGCTTATTTTCTGGCAAAAATGGTGTTGTAGCAGATAAAATTTCATACATAAGCTCTGCTGGTTCACCTACACTTAAACCGCCAACTGCATATCCTGGAAAATTAAGTTCTACGAGTGCCTTTGCACTTTGCTCTCTTAAATCTTTATACATACCACCTTGAACTATTCCGAATAATCCTTGTTTTTCTTTATTTTTATGCGCTTCTAAGCATCTTTTTGCCCAACGCGTTGTCATTTCCATAGACTTTTTTGTGTAGTCATAATCTGATGGATAAGGTGCACATTCATCAAAAGCCATCATTATATCGCTACCTAAATTATTCTGAATCTTCATAGAAATTTCAGGAGATAAAAACTTTTCGCTACCATCTAAATGTGACTTGAATTTTACTCCTTCTTCTGTGATATTTCTTAAATCTGCAAGGCTAAAAACTTGAAATCCGCCACTATCTGTAAGGATAGGCCTATCCCAATTCATGAACTTGTGAAGTCCACCTGCCTCTTTAATTAGCTCATCTCCAGGTCTTAAAAATAAATGATATGTGTTTGACAAAATAATTCTTGCATCTACCATTTCTTTAAGTTCATCTGGTGTCATTGCTTTTACTGTTGCTTGTGTTCCAACAGGCATAAATACTGGTGTTTCTATAATTCCATGTGGGGTATATATTCTTCCGCGTCTCGCACCAGTTTTTTTATCTTTTTTTAATAATTCGTATCTAATAGGTTGTTCCATATAGTTTTCCTTTCATCTAAAATAATTATGATTTTCATGCATTTTTATTTAATTAGCATTGCATCTCCAAAACTAAAAAATCTGTATTTTTCTTCGACAGCAACTTTATATGTATTCATTATCATTTCTCTATTTGCAAGTGCTGATATAAGCATTAAAAGTGTGCTCTCTGGCAAGTGAAAATTAGTTATTAAACAATCTAATACCTTAAACTTATATCCTGGATATATAAATATCTCTGTATTGCCATTTTGAGGCTTTAAAAAGCCATTCTCATCAGCTGCTGATTCAACAGTTCTACATGAAGTTGTACCAACACAAATTACCCTTCCACCATTCTTCTTTGTCTCATTTATTATATCGCATGCTTCTTTAGATATTTCGTAATACTCAGAATGCATTTTGTGATCTTCTATGTTTTCTTCTTTTACCGGTCTAAAAGTACCAAGTCCGACATGTAGCAAAACTCTAGCTATTTTTACGCCTTTTTTCTCAAGTTCATTTAACAATTCTGGTGTAAAATGTAAGCCGGCTGTAGGTGCTGCGGCACTACCTTCAACCTTGCTATATACTGTTTGATAACTTTCTTTTTCTTTTAGCTTTTCATGTATATATGGTGGAAGTGGCATTATTCCAATTTTATCTAATATTTCATTCAAAATGCCATCATATGAAAGTTTTACAACCCTATTTCCATCTTCTTTAATCTCAATAACTTTTGCTTTTAGTAAAACCTCACCATCTGTTTCAAATAAAAGCTCTGTACCTATTTTGCACTTTTTGCCCGGTTTTACTAGAACCTCCCACTTCTCATCACCTAAATCCTTTAGAAGTAGCATTTCAATTTTTTCTTCTTTTTCTTCTCTTCTGCCATAAAGTCTAGCAGGAATAACCCTTGTTTCATTTATTACCAAGCAATCATTTGGAGATATGTACTTAACAATATCTTTAAAAATTTTGTGCTCGATTTTTCCAGTTTCTTTGTCTAAAACAAGTAGTCTACACTCATCTCTTTTTTCTGTTGGATGTTGTGCTATAAGCTCTTCTGGCAAGTCATAATAAAAATCTTGTAATTTCATTTTTTATCATCCTATCTATAATTAAATTATATTTTGAAATACAGTCAAAATCTTAGAGTGCACAAGGCACTCAATAATTTAACCATTCTTTGCTATTATACCATAAATTATGGTAACTGCAAATACAAAAAAGAATGTACCTAAATTTTTATTTAAGTACATTCTTTCTTGACTTTATAGCAATCCGTTTGCTCTCATCCAACGGATTCTAGCTGTTGGATCTAGTATTTTCTTTCTTAGTCTTATATTTTGTGGTGTAACTTCTACTAATTCATCTTCAGCAATGAATTCGATTGCTTGTTCTAGTGATAAAACTCTTGGTGGTGTTAGTCTTAATGCATCATCACTACCTGATGCTCTGGTATTTGTTAAGTGTTTTTCTTTACATACGTTTACTTCCATATCGTCTGGTCTAGCGTTTTCACCTATTATCATACCTTGATATACTTCAACACCCGCTCCTATAAATAATGTTCCTCTTTCTTGTGCATTGTATAGTCCATAAGTAACTGATTTTCCTGTTTCAAATGCTATTAGAACACCTTTGTTTCTAGCAGCTATATCGCCTTTTGCAGGTTCGTATCCATTAAATACATGGTTCATTATTCCGTTTCCCTTTGTATCTGTCATGAATTCGCTTCTATAACCAATCAAACCTCTTGCAGGTATTTTGAACTCAAGTCTTGTATATCCTTGATTTCCTGCAACCATGTTTGTCATTTCAGCTTTTCTTACACCTAATTTCTCGATAACAGAACCTGTATATTCATCTGGAACATCGATAACTAAGTCTTCCATTGGTTCGCATTTTACGCCATTGATTTCTTTATATATTACAGATGGTCTTGATACCATAAATTCAAAACCTTCTCTTCTCATTGTCTCGATAAGAACAGATAAATGTAATTCTCCTCTTCCTGAAACCTTAAAGCTATCTGGGCTATCTGTTTCTTCAACTCTCAAGCTTACATTTGATTCAAGTTCTTTCATAAGTCTGTCTCTTAAATGTCTTGATGTAACGAATTCGCCTTCTCTACCTGCAAATGGTCCATTATTAACACTAAATGTCATTGTTAGAGTAGGTTCATCAATATCAACGAAAGGTACTGCCTCTGGTTCATTTGGATCAGCTATTGTCTCACCAATATTTATATCTGGAATACCAACAACTGCAACTATATCACCGGCATCAGCTTCGTCAATTTCTATTCTCTTTAAACCTTGATATGTGTATATTTTTCCTATCTTTAGATTTTGAATGTTTCCATCTTTTCTACATACAGCAACATTTTGTCCTTGAAGAATCTTTCCTCTTTCAACTCTACCAATTGCTATTCTTCCAACATAGTTGTCATAGTCAATGCTTGAAACAAGCATTTGGAATGGCTTGCTTCTATCAACGCATGGAGCTCCTATATAATTGATTATTGTTTCAAATATAGGCTTCATATCTGTTCCTGGAACATCAGGATCCATCGAAGCAACGCCTTGTTTTCCTGAAGCATAAATAACTGGGAAGTTTAATTGATCATCGTTTGCTGCAAGCTCTAAGAACAAATCAATTACTTCATCTACTACAGCCTTAGGTCTTGCTCCTGGTCTGTCTATTTTGTTTAAAACAACGATTGGTTTTAAGTTAAGTGCTAAAGCTTTTCTCAAAACGAATCTTGTTTGTGGCATAACACCTTCAAAGGCGTCAACAAGAAGTATTACACCATCAACCATTTTCAAAACACGTTCAACTTCTCCACCGAAGTCAGCATGTCCTGGTGTATCAATAATATTGATTTTGTAATCACCATAATGAACTGCAGTGTTTTTAGCAAGTATAGTGATTCCTCTTTCTTTTTCTAGTGCATTTGAGTCCATAACACGCTCATCTACATGCTCATTTGCTCTAAATGTACCAGATTGCTTTAATAAAGCATCTACAAGTGTAGTCTTGCCATGGTCAACATGGGCGATAATAGCTACATTTCTAATTTCCATTTCTAATTCCCCTTTTCGTTTTTTGGATTATATCTAATGGCAAGTGGCCATTTATCACTTGGTTACCTGGGAGGTAACCAAATTCGATTCATTTTTATATTTTTTGTCATTTTTATCTATTTACATAACTTTTCCATAAAGCCTTTTTATTGGCGGGCTATTCACCCGCCAATATTACTTCTTTACAATTGTTACTCTACACATTCTTTTAAGAACTTAATATATTCTTATTCTTCTGTGTTTTCTTTGCTTTCTTCAGCTTCTGCGTTCTCAAGTTCTCTTATAGAAATTTCAATTCTTCTCTTTTCTGGATTGATTTCTATTATTTTACCTGTAACTTCATCACCAATTTTAAGAACTTCATCTGGTTTAGCAATTCTTCTATTTGTGATGTTTGATATGTGAACCAAAGCTTCCATTCCGTTTGGTAATTCTACAAATGCTCCAAAAGGTTTTAAGCTTACAACTTTACCTGTAACAATATCAGTTACTTGGTATTTAATGTTTGCCCAAGGATCATCCTCTGGATTTTTGTATGATAAAGAAATTTTGTTATGTTCTTTGTCTATCTTTATAACTCTAACTTTGATTTGGTCACCAACTTTTAAAACTTCACTTGGATGTTTAATTTGCTTCCAAGAGATTTCTGTAATATGAAGTAAACCATCAATTCCACCAATATCAACAAAAGCACCGTAATCTGTAATTTGTCTAACTGTACCGATTATTGTTTTACCAACTTCTATTTCAGCCCATGTTTTAGCAAGTTGCATTTCTCTTAATTCGTCTGCAAGCTTTCTTTCTGAACCAACTATCTTTCTCTTTTCTGGGTTGTATTCGATAACTTTTAGTGCAAGTGTTTTGCCCTTGTATTCAGCTAAATCTGTAACTTTCTTAACAAGTTGTGTTCTTGGAACAAATATTTTTGTGCTACCAGCTTCAGCTATAACACCAGCATCTTTAATCTCTGTAACTTTGGCTTCAACTGGTTTATCAGCTTTAACATTTGCTTCGAACTCTTCTCTTAATTTTTTTGATTGTAATCTTTTTGTAGATAACAATACGTTTCCTTGACCATTATTCATCTTTAAGATGTATGCTGATATTTTATCTCCAACTTTTACTTTATCAGCTGGTTTTTCATCACCATAAGAGAACTCTCCTCTTGGTATAACTCCGTCTGCCTTGTATCCTAAATCAACGAAAATATCTTCTCCAACGATATCTACGATAGTTCCTTCTACGATAGTTCCTTCCTCTAATTTTTTAAGTGAGTTTTCATATAACTCTGCAAAGTTTTGTTCTTCATTATTTGCCATTTTAAAATCAATCCTTTCCGAATCTGCTAAATTATTTTTCTTACGCCAATAATTCACGTAAAAAGCTTTAATAATTATCCTATATTTCGAGCAATTTGTCAATGGTTTCTTGCCTTTTATGTGTTGTAATATTATGGAAAATATATCAAATTTTTTAACTTCTTCTTTGCTTTTTTTCTATTTCATGTTAGTATTACTAGAAAGGAGGAATTATGCGTTTTAAAAGAGTTTATATAGAGATAACTAATGTATGTAATCTAAAATGTCCTTTTTGTCTGCCTCACAACAGAGAAAGTAGATTTATGACATTTGATGAATTTAAGTTGATTTTAGAAAAAATAAGAACATTCACTAATTATATTTATTTACATGTCAAAGGCGAGCCTTTGCTTCATCCAAATGTTGATGAATTTATAAAATATGCATTTGAAATGGGCTTTAAAATAAATCTTACAACTAATGCTACAATGCTTGAAAAGCATTTAGAAATCACAAAATATTTAAGGCAAATAAATATCTCACTTCATGCAACAAATAGCCTAGATATTGTTAAAACTGCAAAAAAAATTCAAGATGCAATTGTTTGCTTTAGAATATGGAATATAGATAAAGATATTAAAAATAAAACTCTCCTTGAAAACGAGTTTAATGTTTCTATTCCTCAAAAAGAAAATTTCACCCTTGCTCCTAATATATTTTTATCTCAAAAAAACGAATTTACTTGGCCAAGTTTAAAAAATGAAGTAACTTGTGCAAAAAAATATTGCTATGGACTTATAAATCAAATCGGAATATTAGCAGATGGAACTGTTGTACCTTGTTGTTTAGATAATAACGGTGATATAAATCTTGGAAATATTTTTCGTGAAGATTTCAATGCCATAATAACTTCAGAAAGAGCAGAAAAAATTATTAGTGGCTTTAAGAATTCTATTGCTGTAGAAGAACTGTGCAAAAAGTGTACCTTCAAAGATAATTAGTAAAACACCTTTTTATTTCACTTAAAATTATTTTAAGAATAATAAAAAGGTGTTTTGTTTTTTATTTTATTGCTCCGATTTGCTATAAATTATGCACGACACTTTGTATGAAATATAGTATATAATCATTGTTCCTAAAGAGAATAATATTGGCATAAGAATTTTTGTCGTTTCACTTATGTTTTCCGTCGTTTTTGGAGCACTAAAAATTCCAACTATAAGTGAAACAAAACTCATCGTAATTATTATTGAAATAAGTCTGCCCTTTTCTGGTCCATATTTATATATAAAAGGAATTTGAAAAGCTTGCACGAGTGCTATTACAAGCAATCCAGCAAATATAGTGTTTAAAAGCATACCTAAATTTATTAGCTTTTTCGTGGTTATATAAGTTAATACTATATTTAGCGCTGTTCCTAAAAATGCTCCAAAAAATGTTGCTAAAATTATAAATATATATTTTGCCTTTACTACTTCTTTTTTAGTTAAAGGAAGTGACAATATATATTTATCAGCCCTTGAGCTTGCATCGTAATTAAACGATGCTATTGCAAACATTCCAAAAAACATTGCCATAAGCATAAGTAGCACTTGATTTATACCATCACTTGAAAAAGATGAAAATATAAAAATTGCAATATATAAAACTATAGTTCTTCTATATGTTTTTAGTTGTAAAATATCTTTTATTATTAGTCCTTTGATTTTTTCCATATTATTTTACCCCCTTTATATAAATGAGCATTATATCTTCAAGACTTGGTCTATCAACAATTGAAATATTATATTTCTTTTTAAACTCATTTTTGTCTTCTACAAGTACTTCGTAATCATATCTATTCTTTTTGTATTTTATATAATCATTACTGTTGATTGTCTTGAATTCTTCTTCACTACATTTTGCAAGTCCGTACTTTTCTAGTAGCTCATCTCTTTCTTTACTTAATACTATTTTGCCTTCGTTTATAAAAGTTATATAATCTGCTATATGCTCTAAATCTGAGGTTATATGACTTGAAACTAATATAGAATTTTCGCCATTTTCTATAAACTCTTGGAAAATATCTAAAATCTCATTTCTAGCAACAGGGTCTAATCCCGATGTTGGTTCATCTAATATTAAAAGTTTAGGCTTATGAGATATTGCAGTTGCTATTTTTAATTTCATTTTCATTCCACTAGAAAACTCTTTAGGTATCTGTTTTCTAGGCAATTTAAATTTTTCTATGTATTCAAAGAATAATTTTTCATCCCAATTTTTATAAATGTTTTTCATTATTTTATTTATATCTTCTGCATTCAAATATTCAGATAAAAAGCTATCATCTAGAACAACTCCTATATCCTCTTTTATTTTCTCTTCTTCTTTTTTATTATCTAATCCAAAAATCTTAATCTCACCTGAAGTTGGGTTTATTAAATTCAAAATCGCTTTAATTGTAGTTGTTTTACCAGCACCGTTCTCACCTATAAAACCCATTATCATGCCTTTTTGAAGTGACAAATTTATATCTTTCAATTCAAAATCTTTATACTTCTTGCGTAACCCTTTTACCTCTATAACATTTTCCATAAACTCATTCCTCCAAATATAAAATATCTAACATCGTTTTAATCTCTTTTTTAGAAATACCACTCAACTTCGAAATTTGAACAGCCGTATCTAACAAATCTTGTATTTTTGCAAGTTGTTCTTCTTTAATTAGTTCAACATTTTTGTGTGCAACATAAGTGCCTTTTCCTGGCACAGTTTCAACATAGCCCTCTTTTTCTAATTCATCGTATGCATTTTTTGTTGTAATTACACTTATTCTTAAATCCTTTGCCAAACTTCTAATAGATGGCAAAAGCTCCCCCGTCGCAAGTTCATTCGAGACAATTTTATTTTTTATTTGGTCCTTTATTTGCTCATATATTGGCTTATCACTCGAATTACTTATTATAATATTCATTTCACGCCTCCTTTGCTGTACATATACAGTATATACAGCTATAAAAAAATGTCAATATGTTATTTAAAAATTACTATTACACCTAAAAATATATAGAGCATAATTGTATTTTGCAAAATGTAGCGGAGCACAGTGTGCTCCATAAAAACATTATAATTAGTTTTTGTCATAAATTAAGGCTAAATGGTAACTATTAAATCTTATATATGTTCGAGTAAAAAGAATTTCACTTTTTGCGAAGATAAAATATATAAGATTTAATAGTAATACAAAAATAGCCATCTTCATTTTATCAAGAAGCACTTATTCATCAGTACCTCTTGCAAAACAAAGATGACTTTTTTAACTTATTTTAAATAAAATTTATATGCTATCTACATTTTCTTTAGTAAATTTCTTATAATCTATTTCTAATTTATTTGCACCGCCTATTAACTCTTTCTCCCACTTCTCATAATCTTTTTGGCTAATTGCTTTTTTCTCTGCATTCTCGCCCTCTGTTACATAGTATACAACGCCTATTTTATCTGTATCTACATCATCTGGGAATGTATTTCCTTCATAATCTTTTTCAGATAATGATTTATCCCATGCATCTACCATTGCGAAATATTTATATGTGTCTGTACTTGTGTCATATTTATATACTTCATATGGCCATAGTTTGTCACCTGCAAGTCCTTGGTTGTGTGAAGCACTAACTTTTATAACACCATTATCGTATATATCAAGTGTTGGGAAAACATCTGATAATTCCTTTACTACTTGGTCTGTTTCACTATCATAATCGTACATTACACCTATCATTCCTGCCATAAATGTCGAAGAATAATTTACTAGTAATTCTTCTTTTCCATCATTATCAAAATCTGCTATTGCAAAAAGGTTTTCAGAAAAGTCGTATATATCATCTGTAGCTAGTTTAGTTCCATCAGGCCATGTTTTATTTTCAAGAATGCCTTGCATAACTTTTTTATATGCTAATCTTCTAGCTTTTGCATCAGGATTTTCTTTTACTTCTAATCCAAAATTTGCATATGAGTCTTTTAATAATTTATCAAGGTTTGTATTAAAGGTCTCATCATCATCCTCTATCCAACTTAAACTAATTGTTTTTGAGCTAAGATTTTCAAAAGTTTTTTCAGCAACATTTTCATACTCTTCTTCTGTTATAGAATTTTCATTGCTATCTTTGCATGTAATAGTTGCTTTTTCATTTTCATAAATTGTTGCTTTAGTCGCTAGAACACTGCGAGTTAATTTTCCTTCTTTCAAAACAACATCATTAACACTTTCATAATATTCAGCCGCACCATTCTTGCACAAATCTGTAAAGATATAATGATACTCATTATTCTTAGCATCATAATAAACTTTTGCTCTATCTACAATAATATCAGGTTCTGAATCTCCCTCTTCATAATTTGTAGTAACTTTATTTAATGCGTCCATTGTTTCATTTACTTCATAATAATTACTATATGTGTAAAGTCCTGTACCTTGGCAGCTTGCAGCTATAATCTCTAATCTTCCATTGTGGTCTAAATCTGTAACAGCATATTGAAATCTCTCATAGCCATCACTATCTTTCCACATAGAAACATTATCTTTTATAAGTGATAATTGTTTTTCGATTGGATCAACCTTTACTATGTCTCCGCCACCTGTTTCTATGTTTTCTTTATCTTTTTTCAAATAAAAAATTGCGCCTACTATACATACTATAATTGCAAGAACCACAATAACTATGGCCACTGCATTTCCTTTTTTATTATTCATAACAATCCCTCCATAGAGTTAATTATACTACTTTTTCAATTGAGGATACAAGTACATTGGTTGGTTTTGAAAATATTAAGAGCCAAACTACATATAATAAAACATGTACATTTAGCTCTTAACTAACAGCATTTTTATTTTTCTATTACTTTTTCTAAAAAAATCTTGTTTTCAAAAGCACCACGCTTTTTGCTTTTTACATCAGCACATTCGATAACATCTTGCATCGTTTTATTTTCTAACTTAGCTAATGCTCTAATTACTTCAAGCATATCTGCTAATTCTTCAATCCTAGCATCGCCAGAGGCCTCTAGGACTTCTTTGTATTCTTCATATAGCTTTTTTTCTAATTCACTTTTATATGTGCCATCATCTAATATTTTTGTTACAGCAATTTCTCCTTTTGCCTCTATTATGTTTGGTATATTGTCCCTTACTAGTTTATTATATATTCTTTCCATTTTTTCTTCCTCCTAATAATTTCATTATACCACATAATTTTTATTTTCTAGCACGGTTTATTTTCAATTATTATTTTGCTTATAACCCCATCCGTTATATTAAATGTTATTGATATAAAATCAGAATATGGATAGCACCATATGATTTCTTTTGTATCTGTTGGTACTCTTGTTAAATTTTCAGGATATGCTTCTTTCAATTTTTCTAATGTATCTCCAACGCTTATCCCTCTTTTTGTTTTGTATTTTGGTGATGTTGTTTCTATTTGCATTATGTAATAGTCATCTACATACGAAGCAAGCAAGGCTCTTATATATAAATTAGCATATGAGTACTCTCTCACATGAAAGCCATCTGAACTATTATATTTTGATGATATTAACCCTTCTTTTACTGTTTTTATGCTATCGTTTAATTGAATTTTGTTTCCATCATTATCCGTTAATGCAAATTCATCATTTAAATCATTTTCTACTTTTGGTGCACCTAACTTAAAATTGTTATAAGATTTTTCTAATTCTCTCTTCGTACTGTCTCCATTCATTACCCATTCAATACTTGCTAAACTATATTCATAATCTTTAAAGTGTATATACTCATATCTTTCATATGACTCATCTGTTAACTCTTCACCATCGGCATTTTTTATTATTATGTCTATATCCTCTCCACCGTTTTTATAAATTATATCTTTGTTAGCAAGAAGTTTTTGCGTAATTTTTCCGTCTTTTAGTACAACTTCATATTTTGCTTCATTATATTCTGCTGCACCATTTCTATTAACATTTGTAAAAACATAATGATATTCATTTTTTATGGTATCATAAAATACTTTTACAGTTGCATCCATTATATATGTTTGTATATCTTCATCTTTTAGGTTTGTTGTAAGCTCATTTATGCCGTCTAAGCTTTCATTTACCTCATAATACTTATTGTAAGAATACATTCCTGCACCATCACAGTGGGAAGTAATTATTTCAAGTCTACCATTTCTATCTAAATCTGTTATAGCATAACCATATGCATCATATTGTTCAAGCTCTTTGGTTAAACTCCATTTAGAAATATTGTCTAAAATGACTGCTAGTTGTTTTTCACTTGTATCATCTTTTCTAATGTCTCCGCTTGATACAGTAGGCGTTACATTTTCTTGTGGTTTATTTTTTATTGATACAAAAGTTGCTGCTATAACTACCAATATAACAAGTATCACAACTACTATAACTCCTACTTTTCCTTTTTCACTTAATATGTTTTTAAATCTGTTTTTTGCACTCTTTTCACTTTCTGAAAAAGCTGTTGAAAGTATCGGTGCTTTAATATACTTTTTCATTTACATTCCCCCTCTTTCCATCGTTTTTAAAATTACTCTTGAATATTCTTTTCTTTGGCTTAAACTTAAATTTCTAGTTACAATATCATCACATGTGTATTCGATATCTCTATTTGCAAGTTTCCTCATTATATAAACAAAGGGATTAAACCAGTGCACTGTATTTGATGCAACTAACAAAAGTTTATACCATATATCAAAACGTTTTAGATGAGTAAGCTCATGTTTGAATACAAGCTCTAGTTCATCGTTTGTATATTCAATATAAGGCATTATAATCTTAGGTTTGATAAAACCAATGCACATAGGTGAAGCAATAAGATCACATCTATATACTTCTATCTTTCTCTTAATTTTCATTTCATTTTTTACTTTTTCAAATAATTTTGAATCTAATATTTTTAAATGCTTTTTGCTTTTAACATTAAACACAATGTAATTAATCAGATAAAATAATACAGATAGGGCTATTCCTGCCTTCCAAATTATTTCTAATACTTTTGAAAGACTTACCACCTTATTCTTAACTGGCACAGAAATTTCAGTATTATCTTCATTTGTAACTTGTTCTATTTTAGAAGATGTACTTTCGATATTTTTATCTAATATCGGAACAGTAATTTCAATTTCTGTCTTAGGTTCATTTATGCTTATTGCAGGTTTATTCGCTATATAATTTATCGGTACTAAAAGCCTTATTGTTATAAGAAGCCAAATAAAATATCTCCATTTTATTTTATATTTGTTATCTAAGAACTTTGATATAACAATTATAAAAAGTATTACAATTGACATTGCAAGCGATATTTCTAAAAAAGTTTTAAACACTTATTTTGCCTCCTCAATAAATTTGCTTAATTCTTCAATATCTTTTTTAGAAAGCTTTTTACCGCCATATAAAGATGCAAGCAAACTCGAAATAGAATTTTGATGCATTTGCTTCAAAAAATTTTTACTTTCTTTTCTTAAGTAATCTTCTTTTTTAACAAGTGATGTATAGTAATTTAATTTGCCAACTTTTTCACAACTAACAAATCCTCTAGCAACGAGTCTATTTAATAAGTTAAGAAGAGTCGGTTTCACCCAAGTTTTATCAAGATTATCCATTATATAATCTGATGTAACCGTTGCATTAGCATTCCATATAACCATCATAATTTCAAGTTCCGCCTCAGGTAGCTTTCTATTATCTTTCATATAATACCTCCTTTTATTTTTGGTTGTGTTTACTAATTATACCAACTTTATTTTAGTGTACTGCTAGCAATTAGTTTTTATGGAGCACACCTAAGCTCCGCTACATTTTTTGACAACTGTTTTAGATTTCTTTTATAGATTAGTTTTAACTGTTATTTGTTTTTATAAAGCATACTATAACTTAAGCTACTTTTATAATTTGATTTGTATTAAGACATTTGTCTAATTTGATTACATTATACAAATGTCTAAAATAAAAGTCAAGTGTATTTCGTATAAAAATATACTTTTCTTACATAATATTCTTGAGGTGATTTTATGGATAAACCAAACTTTTTTAAAGAAATGCCGATTGGACTTGCTATGTCACTTGGCATGAATGAATTTGCAATGGATTTTTATGCCGGATTAGATAGCAAGAAGAGAGAATCAATAAAACAATATATACAAAGAAGTACATCTGGCGATGATGCTAAAAAAAGAATTCGCACTGCCGTACAAGAATTAGAAAAACACAACCTTGATTTTTTAGACTAATATATAAGCTAACAATAACCACATAAAAAATAGGATTCAAACTAGCTTTTAGCTTTGAATCCTATTTTTCATATCTATTCATTATTCTCTATATAATCAATTCCATACCAATATAACTATATTCATTTTTTCACACATAAACAATCTCATGTTATATTATCTTATATAAAATAATATGCCTAACTAATAAGCTCTGTATGTTCTCAACATATTCAAAAGAAAAATAGAGTTATGCTTCAATGAAACACAACTCCGCAAAAGAAAATATCTTTTTCTGTATAATCATATTATACACTCACAGTATACCACGAGTCAATAATTTTATTCAAAAAGCAAGCTATTAGTCACCTTTTAGTTACTGTTCAGCCTTAAGGTAAATAAGCATTAACTAGTAATGTTTTTATGGAGCACACTGTGCTCCGCTACAATTTCATAGCACACATTTACATTTGATATATACTTTTTATTTTGAAGACTGAATAGTAACACCTTTTAGACTTAATACCCGCAAAATATTGAATTGTATATATTGTGGTTTTACCCTATCTAACTTCTTTCTCGCTTATCACTTTGCCATCTATATCTTTTAATTCTATTTTGCTTTCATCTATTACTAAATAGCTATGTGCTGTGTTTTCTTTTGGTAATGATATCGAGCCACTATTTACGCATATTATTCCGTCTTTTTCTTTTATAAATCCGGTATGATAATGTCCGTATACCAATACATCAATATTTTCTGGTATATTATCTATATTATATTTGTGACCATGTGTGAAGAAATATTTTCTACCACCAATTGTTAGCTCAATATTTTGTTGCATTTTAAATTCTGATATCATCTCATCTACTTCTGCATCGCAATTGCCTTTTATGCAGAGTATTTTTTCTTTCATGCTATTTAATAATTTTGATACTTCCATTGGATTATAATCTTTTGGAAGTGGATTTCTTGGGCCATGGTAATACAAGTCGCCAAGCAAAATCAATTTTTCAGCATTTTCTCTTTTCATTATTTCTGGTATCTGACTTGCATAATACATTGATCCATGTATATCTGAAACTACTAATATTTTCATTTTTTCTCCTTATAAAGTGATTGTTATATTTATTCGTAGTCAACTACATCTATCCATCTGCTTAAGAAGTCTTGCTCTTCTTTTCTTTCTTTTGTCATTTGAGTTGCTGCTACTATTGGCAACCATCTTTGTATATTCTTTTTGTCTAATCCGCTCTTTTTTGAGAACAAATCCATATATTTTTCTGCTAGTTTTTCTTTTCCTTCCATTGAGAAGATTAAGAATGTTCTTGCAGCATCTGCAGCTTCGCTTCCTCTTGTTACGTGTGCCCAGTCGATTATATAGGCTGTTCCATCTGCTTTTATTATTATATTACTTGGATTAAAGTCCCCATGGCATAATTTTGTGTGATTTTCCATTCCCTCTAATCTTTGTAGCAAATCAAATTTTGTGCTTTCTGCTATGCAAGTTGTTTCTGTTAATTTTCTTCTGAATTTGTCTTTTATTCTTCCTAGCAATGGAACTGTATGTGATTGTATATTTAATTGAATATCAACAAACATATTTAAATATTCATCTTCTTTTTCTGGATGCTCTTCCATCAATTGATTTAATGGAGTTCCTTCGATATGCTCCATTACAATTGCCCATCTTTCACCTATTTTACCTACTTCTATTAGTTTTGGCAAATTCAAGTCTGTTCCCTCTTCAACTCTCGCATGGTTTAAAGCTTCATTTAATATATTTGCTTTTGAATAATTTTCTACAAATAGTTTTATTGTTTTTCCATCATCTTTATATACAGTTTTTGTTTCTCTTTCAGCTATTGGGTTGTTTAGAATATATTCCATTATCTTTCACCTCCGTAATATGCTTTTAGATACATTTCTTTTATTTCTTCCATTAGTGGATATCTTGGATTTGAACCTGTGCATTGGTCATCAAATGCTTGTTCTGTCATCTCATCTAATCTATCTAAGAAGTTTTGCTCATCTATGCCATAATCTCTAATTGTTTTCTTAATTCCGATTTTGTCTTTTAATTCGTTTATTGCCTTTATTAAGTTTTCTAATTTTTCTTCATCTGTGTTTCCGCCTAAGTTTAGTGCCTCAGCAACTTCTGCATATCTTCTTAATGTATGTGGGTGATCATATTGTGGGAATGTTCCCATCTTTGGTGGAACTTCTGCACTATTGAATCTTAATACTTCTTCTATCATTAATGCATTTGCTATACCGTGTGCAATGTGATGAAATGCTCCTAGCTTATGTGCCATTGAGTGGCATACTCCTAAGAATGCATTTGCGAATGCCATACCAGCCATTGTAGCTGCGTTTGCCATTTTCTCTCTAGCCTCTGGATCGTTTGCTCCATTTTCATATGCTCTTGGAAGATATTTAAATATATTCTTTAATGATTCTATTGCAAGACCATCTGTATATTCTGTTGCCATCATTGAAGCATAAGCCTCTAAACAGTGTGTTACAGCATCAATTCCTGATGCTGATGTTAAACCTTTTGGTGCATTCATCATCATGTTTGCATCTACTATTGCCATCTTTGGCATTAGTTCATAATCTGCAAGTGGATATTTTATTCCAGACTTTTCATCTGTTATAACTGCAAATGGGGTAACTTCTGAACCTGTTCCTGCTGATGTTGGAACTGCTATGAAATATGCTTTTTCACCCATTTTAGGGAATGTGTATACTCTTTTTCTTATATCCATGAATCTCATTGCCATATCCATAAAGTCTACTTCTGGATGTTCATACATAACCCACATTATTTTACCAGCATCCATTGCACTACCACCACCAACTGCTATAATGCAATCTGGTTTAAATTCGTTCATTGCTCTTGTTCCTTCTATTGCGCATGCAAGTGTTGGGTCTGGTGCAACATTTGAAAATGTTGTATGCTCTATTCCCATTTCATTTAATTTATCTGTTATACATTTTGTATATCCGTTTTCAAATAAGAAACTATCCGTTACTATGAATACTTTTTTCTTACCCATTACATTTTTTAATTCTTCTAAAGCTACAGGTAAGCAGCCTCTTTTTATATATACCTTTTCAGGTGCTCTAAACCAAAGCATATTTTCTCTCCTTTCGGCAACTGTTTTTATATTTACTAGATGTTTTACTCCTACGTTTTCTGATACTGAGTTTCCTCCCCAAGAACCACAACCAAGTGTAAGTGACGGAGTTAATTTAAAGTTATATAAATCTCCAATACCACCTTGAGATGATGGTGTGTTTATTAATACTCTACATGTTTTCATTGTATTATAGAATTTTTCTATCTTATCTTTTCCTGTTAAAGTATCTACATATAAAGATGATGTATGACCTATACCTCCATCTTCAACTAGTCTTGTTGCTTTGCCTATTGCATCATCAAAGTCTTTTGCTCTATACATCGCTAGTACTGGTGATAGTTTTTCATGTGCAAATTCTTCTGATAAATCTACGCTTTCAACTTCGCCTATTAGTATTTTTGTTGTAGCTGGTACTTCAACTCCTGCTAAGCTTGCTATTGTTGCAGCTTTTTGACCAACTATTTTAGCATTTAATGCTCCATTTATTATTATTGTTTTTCTAACTTTTTCTGTTTCTTCTGGTGTTAAGAAGTAGCAACCTCTCTTTATAAACTCTTCTCTTACTTTATCATATACGCTATCTAAAACGATTACTGATTGTTCTGATGCACAAATCATTCCATTATCAAATGTTTTTGAATGGATTATTGAGTTTACAGCAAGTATTAAATTGGCAGAATCATCAATTACTGCAGGTGTGTTACCAGCTCCAACACCAAGTGCTGGTTTTCCGCTTGAATATGCTGATTTAACCATACCTGGTCCACCAGTTGCAAGTATTAAATCTACTGATTGCATTAAATGAGTTGTTAAATCTAGTGATGGAACATCTATCCATGCAATTATTCCTTCTGGTGCACCGGCTTTAACAGCAGCTTCAAGTACAACTTTAGCTGCAGCTATTGTTGATTTTTTAGCTCTTGGGTGTGGGCTGATTATAATTCCATTTCTTGTTTTTAATGCTATAAGTGTTTTAAATATTGTTGTTGATGTTGGGTTTGTAGTTGGAATTACTGCTCCTAATATTCCTACTGGCTCTAATACTTTTTTCACTCCATAAATAGGATCATCTTCTACAACTCCACATGTTTTTTCGTTTCTATATTTGTTGTAAATATACTCTGCTGCATAATGATTTTTTATAATTTTGTCCTCTACCACTCCCATTCCTGTTTCTTCTACTGCCATTTTTGCAAGTGGTATTCTTACACTATTTGCAGCAATTGCCGCAGCTTTAAAAATCTCGTCTACTTTTTCTTGTGAGAATTTTGCAAATTCATTTTCTGCTTTTCTGACATTTGCAATTGTCGCTTTTAGAGAATCTAAATTATCCACAATTCTCTCTTCATTACTCATAAACCTTTACCTCCTATTATTCTTTTTCTTCATTGTTTAAGTTATATAATTCTACTGAATTTTTTATGTCTTGTTCTTTTGCTCTTTTTCCAAACTTGTCTATTTCAACTACATTCTTAGGTCCATGATGTATGCAAAGTGCACCATTTAAGCAACCTCCGTCGCATGCCATTCCCTCGAAGAAGTTGTCCAATGATTTACCCATTTTTAGTTTCAACAAGTTAGCTTTACATTCTGTAATTCCGCTCATTGCAACAGGTTTTAAATCATCTACATCAAAATACTCTTTTGCAACTTTTTCTAATCCCTCTTTTATACCACCAGATTTTGCAAATATTCTACCATAGAATGATGCATTATTTAGGTCTGTTCCCTCTAGTGATTCAATATCAATTTCTTTAGCATCGAAAAATGCTTGTAATTCTTCAAATGAAATAACTGAATCTATTGCACCTTTTGTTTTTTCCATTTTGTATTCTAGTTTCTTGCTTGTACATGGACCAATGAATACCACTTTTGCAGTTGGATCAGACTTTTTGATTAACATTGCTGCGTAAACCATTGGTGAAACACTGCTTGATATATACTTTGTAAGTTCAGGAAAATTCTTTTCAACATACATTACAAAAGATGGACAACAAGATGTAGTTAAAATTTTCTTTTCTTTAAATTCTTTTGCCTCGTTATACAAAGCGATATCTGCTCCTATTGCGGCTTCTACAACTTGATGGAAACCAAGTTTCATTATTCCTGTAACAACTTGTTCTGGTGTTACATTATCAAATTGTCCTGCTATTGATGGAGCAATAACTGCATAAGTATTATACTTTGTATTATTTTCAGATTTTCTTAAAATATCTACTGTTTCTAAAACAAATGATTTATCTGATATTGCACCAAATGGACATTGATATACACATGCTCCACAAGATATACATTTATCATTATCTATTTTTGCCTTTTTATTTTCATCTATTGTTAATGCATCGACTTTACATGCTTTTATGCAAGGTCTTTTTTGCATTATAATAGCTGAATAAGGACATACAGTTGTACACTTTCCACATTCTATGCATTTTTCTTTGTCTACAATTGCTTTATGATTTACTATACTTATTGCACCTTTAGGACAAGTATCAACACATCTATGAACTAAACATCCTCTACAAGCTGGTGTTACATATGCACCCTCAACAGGACACTCATCACATGCTATGTCTATTACCTCTACTGAATTTGGATTATTTTTATCTCCACCCATAGCAAGTGCTATTCTTTCTTCTATTACAGCTCTATCTTTATACACACAGCAGCGAGCTATTGGCTTTGGCCCTGGAGATATCTCTTTTGGAATGTCTCTATAACATGTGTCTAACTCATCTGCATATGCTTTTTTAATAACCTCTTTTAAAACCTTATATTTTAATTTTTGTACATACGTATCAAAAATTTTCATTTTATCTTCACTTCCTTAATAATATTTAATACTGATTTTTTTACCCATCTGCTCTAAATTCTTAGAAAGTGTGTCTACCAACTTGAATTTTAATGTGCTATTTATTGGCAAGTCACTATGTGCCTCATTAACTGCTTGACCAACAAAGAAATTAACACTAGTTGCTTCTTCAAACAAAAAGTTTGCAATTAAAGAAGCCCCATCTTTTTTCATAAAATTCTTTGGCACATCACTATCTATTCTTAAATATTCTTCTGACAACTCTATTAGCCTTCTAAGCGTTATAACTCCCTCCGTCGTTAAGTCTATTCCTTTTATGAAACCTATTGGCGGAAGTTCGCTATCTATATAATTTAAATCTGTCTCAACTTTTTCATGTAAATGATTTGCAACTATTTGTGATGTCGTTCCACCACAAACAATTCTTATTCCTTCATTTCTCAAAAAATCTTCAACATATCTATCGCAATCTTCTCTTCTAACAGGTGGACCTATCATTATATTTACGCATTCTTCTTCTCTTATTTTTATTGCTGCAACTGTAGTATCATCACCTGGTTCATTCATGTATAACGCTTTACTTGTACTAGCAAGTAAGTTTGCTACACATCTTGCCGACATATGTGGCTTTATATTTTCATCTAGATATGCAATAATATCTTTTCTATCCCAACCTAAATTCATTGTTTTACCAATGCCTGCATGTGGCACACCATCTGACATAATAAGTATCAAATCGCCACTTTTCAGTTTTAAATCTGATTTGTATATTTTCTTATTTAATATTGTAATTTCTTCTCTTTCTAAATCTTTAAACACACCATTCGTGCAAAATATACATCTTGGATTATCAAACTCAAACATATATCCACTGCCTTCATCATTTATATGAATAACAGAAAATGTTGAATAAGCAACTCCTCTTTCCTTGCACACTGGAAGTGTTTCTACAATTGTTTCAATACATTCTTCCATCGGAATTTCATTTGAAACCATCGTGCTTAGAATTTTTGACGTTAATGTTGATAAGATATTCGCTTTAACTCCACTACCAAGTCCATCTGCAAGAACTAAAGTAGTGTAGCCATCTTTTTTTACGATTGAAACTCTATCGCCACATAATTCTTCACCAATTTTATTAAAAGATGTATATCCATACTCAAGAAAAAGTCCCATACTATTCACCCTCATTGTTTTCATTTAGCATCTTTTTTAGCTTAACTAAAGCAACCTTTGTTTCAGCTGTTGTCTCCCCTAAAAGCGATGCAATTTCTTGTGCTACTCTCATTTGTTTTTTGATTACATCATCTGTTGTTGCAATTGTTTCGAGCTTCATTTCATTTAATTTTTGATTATAGCAGACTCTGTCTGTTATATCCTTTAAGATTGCAAACATCACATTTTGTTTTTCAATATGAGTTATAGATAATTCGACATATGAATTAGTTGCATCTATTTTTATCTTTTTAGAATAAATATTTTTATCCTTTGTTAATGCTTCAATAAAATCTTCATTATCTTTTATATAATCTAATATGCAAGACTCTTTTGGACGAAATTCATGAATTCCAAGCAAAGATTTTGCCTTTGCATTTATCTCTGTTATATTAAAAGATTTATCAACTACAACAATTCCATTTGGGCTATTTTGAATTATCTCGTATGACATAGTTTCGGCTCTTTCACGCATATATGGAAGGCACATTTCAACATCTGCATAACCATTTATAACCGCCCATGCTTTTTCTCTACAACTAGAATATCCGCAAGCACCACAATTTAGTTCATCATCTTTTGTATATTTTCCTGTTTTAGCAAGCACTTCTTTTATTTGTTCTTCTGTTGGTTCTATTACATTCATCGGTCTTTCTTTATGTTCATATGAAACATCAATACCTTTATCTACATCTTTTGCATCTTTGCTCACTTTTATATTACTTCTTACATAATTTCTAACTTTTGAATTTGCAATAATTGAGGAATCTGATTTATTTAAACTGCAAGGACCATTTACGCAAGCATGCTCACAAGCATTAAGCTCTAAGAAAACATGGTCTAGCTCGTTTATCTTTTCAAGAGTTTCTATACAATTTGCAACACCATCAATTGCTATAAATTCATAATTGCTATTTAATTTATCAAATGATTTTATAACCCCTCTACTTATTGGATAAAATCTTGCTCGATTCCAACTTGCTTTTGATTCTTCGCTTTCTTCTCTAAACTCTATATTCTTTTCTTCGAACAATTTAAGAAGTTCTTCAAATGTAAGCACAGCATCTATAATACCAGATTCTCTACATTCTCTCTTTTTGGCAATGCATGGACCAATAAAAACTATTTTACAATCTGGATTTTCTTTTTTTAATAACTTAGCATGTGCTATTATCGGTGAATCAACTGGTGCTAAATATTTTAATGCATCCGGATAATAAATACTAATTAGACTATTAACAGCTGGGCAACAAGATGTTATAAAGTTTTTAAACTTTTTAGTTTTTAATAGTTCCTCATATTTTTGTGTGACTATTTTCGCACCTCTAGCAGTTTCTTCTGCAAAAGCAAAGCCAGCCTCTTTTAAAGCAACATTCATAGTTTCAAAATCACTTATATTAAAGTTTGAAATAAATGATGGAGCAATACTAGCTATAACCTTATTGTTTTTTAATAGCTCTTTAACACCATCTAATTCGCTATGAACTTTTTTAGCATTTTGAGGACATATAAGCGTACACTTACCACAAAGTATGCACCTATCTTCTATTACTTTTGCTTGATTGTCCTCTATTTTTATTGCTTTAACAGGGCAATTTTTCAAGCACTTATAACAGTTCTTGCATTTAGCCTCTTTAAACTCTAAATATTTAAGCATACTTTAACACCTCTTAAACTTTCACTAAAATTTGCTCTTTAAAGATGTCTTCTATATTCTCTGGATTTGCATTAGAAACAACCTCTCCATCTATTCTCATTGAAACACCATTAGAGCAATTTCCTAAGCAAAAACTTGCTTTAAGTGTAACTTTATCCTCTAAATTATTTTCAGCTATTAACTTTTGCAATTTTTGAATTACATCATAAGAACCTTTCAAATGACATGAACTACCTACACAAACATCTACTACCATAAAAACATCCTCCTTACTTTTTATTTAAACTTTTTAATAATATCAATAATGAAGCTGATAAATCTTCATTTTTAATGATAACTTTACTTGGTACGATTAAATTAGTCGGTGCAAAATTCCAAATAGCCTTTACACCAGCTTTTACAAGTGTATCACACACATTTTGTGCCTCTTCTTTTGGAACAGCTATTATTCCTATATGAATATTAAGTCTCTTAATTAAATCTTCCATTTTATCTATATAAAATATTTTTTTATTATCACATTTTGATTTATCGCTATCAAATGCCATAAGAATATCAATGTTTTTTTCAAAGCCTTTATAACCTAGTAGTGCCATTCCAAGTTTGCCTGCACCAACGATTACAGCATCTGTAACATTGTTTAGTCCTAAAAAATTTTCTAAATCCGAAATGAGCATTGAAACATTAAATCCTCTTCCTGGTTTTCCATCGCTCTTACTTATAAGTGCTAAATCTTTTCTAACTTGTACTGAATTTAAACTAAGTTCTCTCGCAATCGATGTTGAAGAAATAAATTCTATTTTGCTTTCTCGTTTTTCTTTTAACAATCTAAGATAACACGGAAGTCGCTCTAGACAAGCTTTAGAAACATATATCATTTTCATATGCACCTCCAATCGATATTTTTTTATCGATTTAATCTTAACATATGTAAAAAACAATTTCAACATTTTATGAGCATATTCGTCAAAATTTTTTATGGAAAATTTTCATGTTTTTTCAAAACAAAAATACAGCAATAATAGTTAATTTTTACTCAATAATGTAGCGGAGCTTAAGTGTGCTCCATTACTAACTACAATATATATCCAATTTTATTTTAGCATGTTACTCTCAGCAGTTTTTTATGGAGCACACTGTGCTCCGCTACATTGTTACATACAAATTGATAATTATGCTATATTTTTATATTTACACAGCAAAAAGCTAGAGGTATTTTGCAAATCTGCATTATATCTCTAGCTTTTTTAGAAACTTTGCTATACTCTTAGAAAATCTTTCTTTGAGTAATTATTTACTTGCATCTTCTAGTGATTCTTCACTATCCCATACAAGTTCGAAACGGAAACAGCTTAGATTTTCAAAAATTTATTTTTTAAAAATCTCTTTGATTTTCTCACCCAAAGTCTTGGTTGCAACATTTGCATTTTCTGCTTTAGCATCCTCTTTTGAATATTTTGCATACTCTTTTGTCCAAGCTTGCAAAAGTTCACATACCATTTGAGTTGGAATAGTGCAAGGAACCATTTCTGGATTAGCATATTCATAGTCATATGAAACAGTTGTATAATCCTTTTTCACATGAACCTCATACGCATTTGAACCCAGTAAAAGATATTCATCAGTCGGATGTTTTAAATATTCCTTAATTGCCATCAGATTCTCTTCGCCTTGACTTCCAACATCACAATGAAACCAGCCTGCTACATTGGGAAGATAACCTGTTATTTGAGAATTAGGTTCAATCCTCATAAAAAGAATTTTTTGTACATACTCAAAATGATATTTTACTTTCATTTTACCTCCTTTTCACACTTCAGGAAACCAAGAAACAATCTTTCCCGCTTTGTTAAGATTCAAGCATATTCCTACGCCGGATTTGGTTACATAATGTATTTGATTTGCAAGTGGTTCAACTACTCCATTGAAAAATGCCTCTTCAGCCGCTTCAATCACATCGCTTGGTAACCAATCATCTGGGAAAAATGTTTTTGGTATCTCGCCACTTGTTACTATTGCGTGTTTCTTTTCCGCATCCAATTCAATGGAATTTTCATCATTTACTGCAAATTTGCATTATATCTCTAGCTTTTTTAGAAACTTTGCTATACTCTTAGAAAATCTTTCTTTGAGTAATTATTTACTTGCATCTTCTAGTGATTCTTCACTATCCCATACAAGTTCGAAACGGAAACCTTTTAATTTGCTTTGATTTACTGTCTGTATGAATTTATCAGAAACAAATATATGAGAAGTTCTCCTATCTGTAATTTTAAAAATGTCATGTCCTTTTACGATGTCTTCAAAAAAGGCATACTTTTCAAAATACATTATTCTATTTGTTCCTTTAATATACTCATACTTAGAGTTTTTATGGTCAAGAGCATCGAGAACTGTCGTCACATTTATTATTGAAAATTCTCCATAATCACACTCAAGAGGTAAAATTTCAACATCGTCCTTTATAAAGTCATACAATTTTTCAATGGCTTTTTGGCTAAAGACCAGTACCCCCATGCACTGAGAGCGATCACCAAGCTTTGGATTCTTTTTAGGATTTATGTTCGGTACTACCTTTCTGCGTATCCAATCGTTTTGGTGGCTTCTACCATCAAAAGACATCATTTCTTCGTATGTGTAGTCATCTGCTGGTGTTAAGCTGTCATATCTTTCCGCTACAGCACCAAATTTCCATATTTTCATACTAATTCACTCCTCTTAATACTTAAATGTTCCATTCAATAGCATATCACGTATTTTTTTCAATATTGACAATGCTTCTTCCTTGTCACTTCGATTTTGTTTGTAACTACTTTAAGCTTTTTCCTCGTTGTTGTCAGATTATCATTTGGGGCTTTTTTTGTAAATATATTTCTTGAAATTTTTGTAATTTTTCTCAAGATTTGTTGCAAACTTTATAAATAGCACAATCAATGTAGCGGAGCTTAAGTGTGCTTCATTACTAACTACAATATATATCCAATTTTATTTTAGCATGTTACTCTCGGCAGTTTTTTATGGAGCACGCTGTGCTCCGCTACATTGTTACATACAAATTGATAATTATGTTATATTTTTATATTTAAGCCACAAAAAGCTAGAGGTATTTTGCAAATCTGCATTATATCTCTAGCTTTTTTAGAAACTTTGCTATACTCTTAGAAAATCTTTCTTTGAGCAATTATTTACTTGCATCTTCTAGTGACTCTTCACTATCCCATACAAGTTCGAAACGGAAACCTTTTAATTTGCTTTGATTTATTGTTTGTACAAGTCTGTCAGATGCAAATATAAAAGAACCTCTTTTGTCTGTAATTTTAAAAATGTCGTATCCTTTTATGACTTCTTCTAAAAAAACATACTTCTTAAAATACATTATTTGTTTTGTACCATCAATGTATTTGTACTCCGATTTTTCATGGTCTATAGCATCAAGAACTGTTGTTACATTTATTAGAGAAAAATCTCCATAATCGCACTCAAGAGGTAAAATTTCAACATCATCTTTTATAAGGTCATACAATTTTTCAATAGCTTTTTGGCTAAAGACTAAAACACCCATGCATTCAGAATAGTCACTAAACTTAGGATTCTTTTTAGGATTTATATTCGGCACTACCTTTCTGCATGTCCAGTCGTTTTTATGGCTTCTACCATCGAAAGACATCATTTCTTCGTATGTGTAGCCATCTGCTGGTGTTAAGCTGTCATATCTTTCTGCTACTGCACCAAATTCCCATATTTTCATACTAACTCACTCCTTTTAATACTTAAATGTTCCATTCAATAGCATATCGCGTATTTCTCCAAGTATCGATATAACTTGCTCTTTACTCTTAGCATCTTGCAACATCTTGTAAACATTCTGATTGTACACTTTCGTGTTTAACGGTGGATGATAAGTTGCCTTAGTTGGTGCACCTTTTACACATGGAAGAAAAACACCATTTGAAGCATCATTTATGTCGATACCAAATGACTCTAGGATCTCTCTTGATCTCATAGCATCAGGATCGCCACCAGCAACAATATGATGTGCTGCTGCCTTATAATCTTTAGGCTTACTGATACCAGCTTTTTCAAGGTTTTTAGCTAACTTTCTTGAACTTGCTTTACTTGCTTTTTTTGCTACAGTTGATGTTGCATCAGCAATTTCATCGGTATTTTTAATGACACCTTTTACCGCATCATCATAGTTGTCAAGCTTTTTTAAAGTTTTTTGTGCAACATCATCTATATTGCCTGTTTCTTTTAAAAGCTTATTAACATCTGCGATGTCACCTGCATCAAGCGCTTTACTTGTTTTTCGTATTGTGGCCAGAAATTCATCAGAATATTTAAGTGAACCTATTATAGGAATAAAACCAACCATATCTAATCCCGTTTGTATTAGATGTGATTTAGAAAATTCCCAATTCACAAAATCTGCCGATAAGTCTCTTATATCCGAAACGAAAAGTTCTCCAGCAAGTACTTCACCTACCATTCCTACCCATGTGAATTCTCCATCATAATAATTTCCTTTTAACGTTTGATTTGTTGCAGGAACTATAATTGAATAGAAAAATCCATCACGCTTAGGAACCAAAGATAAAATAAACTCATCCTTTGAAACCTCTACAGTATAGTTTATCTCATCTAAAAGTGTTTTTGAAGCAACAACATCATAATTGTCATAAAGATTACTAGAAACTACTTTATTGAATACTTCTTCTACGCTTTTTATGTGATAAGATGTGCCATTTACATAGTAGCTATAACCTGTTCCATCGAGTACGCCATCTAAGTCTACATACAGTACTCCATTTCTGTTTGTAACTTTATTTTGCAGAAATTCATAATATACCGCATCGTTTTCTTCTAGCACATACTCATCGGAACCTTTTGTGAAAACTTTCCTTACATTGCCATTTGTTAAAGTTACACTTTCCTCATCTTCGTTCCATGTAACTTTCCACCCCATTACTTCTGCGAGCTGTCTTAGTGGTACTTGCAAGTTGCCATTCGCATCTAATATTGGAGCGGCATCCCATTCGATAGATTCTTCACCATTTACTGCAAATCTGTTTTTATTTGCATCTATGTAAATCCATTCTATGGGGTCTTCTTCTGGTTTTGTCTCTAAGTTTTCTTTTGACTGGTTTTCTTTTTTGGTACTGCTACCTTTTTGGTTGTTATTTTGTTTTGGTGTTTGCGCTTTTGCTTTTTCTTCGTAAAGACATTTGGTACATGTTCCATTTTCAAATGTATGCTTATATTCTAAAGACTGTATTTTGTACTCTTTTATAGTCTTTTCGCATTCTTTGCATACCACTTTACTTTTGGTAATTTTGTAATGTCCTTTTTCAGACGCTACTTCGTACCATTCTTTTTCTACTATAGTCTCTAATTCTTCGTGCTCGCAATCCTCATCATCAGGCACTGCTATTATTGGACCATAGTATGTCTTTTCGCCAAGTTTAACATCACAATTTTTGCATACTATATTTACTATAGTAAAACTCGTATCATTGCCATTTTGGTCTTCTGATGTATACCAATATACGATTTTTTCTGTAGTTTTTGTATGTTTGCAATCTTTTGCAATGTAGCCACAATTTCGACATTCACCGTTTTTGAAATTGTGCTCCTCTTTTATCTCTTTTGTTTTGCTCTCAACAAGTTCGCCACAATTGTTACAACGCGTTTCATATACCGCCGTGTAACTATGCTTTGTACTTCCACTCGATTTGTAGTCGCTCTCTTCTACGCATTTCTCCGATGTGTTCTCATGCAGACATTCGCCATAGCTACTGGTTATATCCACATCGTCTCCAAACGGAGATGAGCCTATGCTACCGTCCTCTTCATCAACAATTGAACCTGTGATGTTGTCATCTTCATCTGGTGGCAAAGGATTATGCGCTGTTCCACCTCCACCCGGATTCGTGATGTCTTCATCTTCGTCAACAATTGAACCTGTGATGTTGTCATCTTCATCGCTCGGTCTAGGACTATGCGATGTCGCAAATACTGTATACGGTATGTTTGTTACCAGTATTACGAGTGTCAAAAGAGTTGCTATTAGCCGTTTCATGTTGTTTCTCCTTTTTTATATATTTTGCCTTGACTATGTGGTATATTATCATCTTTTACTTTTTTTGTAAATATGTTTTTTGAAATTTTTGTAATTTTTTTTAAAAATTTGTTGCAAACTTTATAAATAGCACAATCCATGTAGCGGAGCTTAAGTGTGCTCCATTACTAACTACAATATATATCCAATTTTATTTTAGCATGTTACCATCAATAGGTTTTTATGGAGCACGCTGTGCTCCGCTACATTGTTACATACAAATTGATAATTATGTTATATTTTTATATTTAAGCCACAAAAAGCTAGAGGTATTTTGCAAATCTGCATTATATCTCTAGCTTTTTTAGAAACTTTGCTATACTCTTAGAAAATCTTTCTTTGAGTAATTATTTACTTGCATCTTCTAGTGATTCTTCACTATCCCATACAAGTTCGAAACGGAAGCCTTTTAATTTGCTTTGATTTATTGTTTGTACAAGTCTGTCGGAAGCAAAAATGCAAGTGCCACTTTTGTCTTTAAGCGTAAAAATGTCGTGTCCTTTTACAACCTCTTCAAAAAAAGCATATTTTTCAACATACATAATTCTGTCAGAGCCTTTGAACACTTCAAATTTTGACTTTTCACGATCAAGTGCACCAAGAATTGTTGTCACATTTATCAGTGAAAAATCTCCATAGTCGCACTCAAGAGGTAAAATTTCAACATCGTCCTTTATAAAGTCATACAATTTTTCAATGGCCTTTTGGCTAAAGACTAAAACACCCATGCATTCAGAATAGTCACTAAACTTAGGATTCTTTTTAGGATTTATGTTCGGCACTACCTTTTTGCATGTCCAGTCGTTTTTATGACTTCTCCCATCAAAAGATATCAATTCCTCGTATGTGTAGCCATCTACTGGAATTAAACTGTCATATCTTTCTGCTACTGCACCAAATTCCCATATTTTCATACTAATTCACTCCTCTTAATACTTAAATGTTCCATTCAATAGCATATCACGTATTTTTTTCAATATTGACAATGCTTCTTCCTTGTCACTTCGATTTTGTTTGTAACTACTTTAAGCTTTTTCCTCGTTGTTGTCAGATTATCATTTGGGGCTTTTTTTGTAAATATATTTCTTGAAATTTTTGTAATTTTTCTCAAGATTTGTTGCAAACTTTATAAATAGCACAATCAATGTAGCGGAGCTTAAGTGTGCTTCATTACTAACTACAATATATATCCAATTTTATTTTAGCATGTTACTCTCGGCAGTTTTTTATGGAGCACGCTGTGCTCCGCTACATTGTTACATACAAATTGATAATTATGTTATATTTTTATATTTAAGCCACAAAAAGCTAGAGGTATTTTGCAAATCTGCATTATATCTCTAGCCAAAATGGTAATCCCTTATGCTGCATTTTTTAATCTTCATAATCTATATACATATAAAGGTCTGTATCTGAATCTAAGAACTCATTTATCTTTTTAGATACATCAGGATTTATTTTGCTTAATCTTATATATCTTCTATTTATTTTTACTAATGGATCTACATATCTTAAGTCTCGAGCTATTTTTGTACAATATTTTTTCTCTACTTTATTAAATTTTGTATATACTCTTCTTAAGTTTGGCAAATAACGCCATCTGTCACTAATTCTCTTGTCACTGCAGTTTAATCCTATATCCATTATTACTTTGTCCTGCAAAGTATATAAATCTTTTCTTTTTATAACACCTCTTCTTACCATTGCTGCAAGAGTATCTGCTATAAACTTCATCGCCATTTTTGACTCATACGATCTATATTTTTCTCCACACTCTATGCTAATCTTAAAAAACTTTGTTGCAAGCTCTAAATCATTAAAACATAATTCTGGCATGTTATCATCATTTGGAACTACCACCAAATCATTATAAATTGCTTTTATTTCTTCAAGTGTACACATTTCAGACATATATGCCGTATGCAAAAAATATTCTAATGTGTGCACGCAAAGTGTCGGTCTAATATTATATCCTAATGGAAAATCCGTATAATCACACAATTCATCAATATTTATACCATTGTCAAACAAATACCCAAATAATTTGTCTGAACCAACGATAACATCATAATTTGTAAGTACGTTTTCGTCTTTTTCAAAGTTGCTTTCATCTATATATGTGGTAGCATACGAAAAAGCTGGTACTGATATATCATGAAAAAGTGCTGCTAAAAGCTTGTTTTTATTAGTAATAAAATTATTTAGAATAAGAGCAACTCCCAAGCTATGATCTAACACTGAATATTTATATTTATACAAATTGAAGCCACTTAAATTTGTTCCAGAGTTTATATCCACACCATTTAGTCTAATAAGTTCTGGATAATCTATTATTTCTTTTATAAAATCAGGACATTTTTCTGAATACACTTTGTGTAGCTCTTTTACTTTTTCATCTTGTGTATCAAAATACGACATCTTCTCACCTCTACTTACGCACTATAGTATAGCATAGTATTTGCAACAATTCAATTATATTTGCCATTAAAAAGCAAGCGCCCCCAAATTTAGGGGCGCCAACTTATTTTACGAAAAATAATAGCCATTTATCTCCTACAGAGATGACCGCTTTAAGCAAAGCTCCATTGCCAAACTTTTGAGAACAGAGCATAAACTCTGTAAAGTTTTGGTACTTTTTCTTGGATACTTGCTTAACAAAATTGGGATACTTTTTCAAAGTATCCTCAGCAGAAAATGTGATCTTAATTTCTCTGCCCTCTAGTGAAACTGAAGTTATGCGATGGTATTTTTCTTCTTTTAACAAATTTGCGAGCTCTAGCTCAATGTTTTGAAGTCCTACCACATCGATAACCCGAATGTAATTATCCATTCTCTTTTCCACCTATTCTTATAGATTTTGGTAACACCAATTATTATTTTACCATGTTACATAAATTTTTGCAATATATTTAGCCTTTCAACCTCTCTATTATCGCATCTACACTTAATTTTTCTTGTTCGCCAGTTTGCATCTCTTTTAGTGTATACATTTTTGTTTCTCTTTCCTCTTCGCCTATTATTAAAATATAAGGTATGGCAAGCTTGTCAGCGTATTTCATTTTTGCTTTTGGCTTTTTGTTTTCAACATACACTTCTACTTGAATTCCAGCATCTCTTATTTCTGATGATACTTTTAATGCCTCATCTATATCCTCATCCATTGAAATAACTAGTAATTTTGCAATTGAATTTCTTTCTGCTTTTATTAGTTTAGCTTCGTTTAGTTGGAAGAAAAGTCTTGTTAAACCTATTGATATTCCAACACCAGGAAGCTTTTTATCTGTGTAGAATTCTGCCAAGTTATCATATCTTCCACCTGAACAAATGCTACCCAAACTCTTGTAATCATTTAGCAATGTTTCATATACTGTACCAGTGTAATAGTCTAGCCCCCTTGCAATTTTCAAATCAATAGTAAAATATTCATCTGGAACACCAAACATTTTGATTGCTGATACAACTGTTTCAAGTTCGCTTACGCCTTCTTTGAATAAATCGTTTTCTATATTTATATTTTTAAGTGCATTTATTTTTTCATCGGTTGTTCCAGTTATTAAAATAAATTCCATAATCTTATTTAGTGCAGAGTCATTAACTTCTATTTTAGTAAGTTCTGCTCTAACACCGTCTTCACCGATTTTATCGAATTTATCAATGATTCTCATAACATCAGCAGCATTTTCTTTAAGACCTAAACTTTCAAATAATCCATTTAAAATTTTACGATTGTTCATATATATTGTAAAATTATCAAATCCTAAATTTTTGAATGTTTTGTATATAACTGCTGGCATTTCAGCTTCGTTTATAACACTTATCTCACCATCACCAATTATATCAATATCACATTGATAAAACTCTCTATATCTGCCTCTTTGTGGCTTTTCTCCTCTATACACTTTACCTATTTGATATCTTCTAAAAGGAAAACTCAAATTTCCATAATATTCTGACACATACTTTGCAAGAGGCACTGTTAAGTCGAATCTTAGTGATAAATCGTTTTCACCTTTTTCAAATCTATATATTTGTTTTTCTGTTTCACAACCAGCTTTTGCAAGCAATACGTCTGAATACTCTATAATTGGCGTATCTATTGGTAAAAATCCAAAACTTTCATAAGATTTTCTTATAGTGTCCATCATTTGATTAAATAATATTTGTTCATTTGGTAATAATTCCATAAAACCCGCAATGGTTTTTGGTTCAACTCTTTTATTTTCCATATACATTCTCCTTTTTGTTTTATCTATATTATCATACCTACATCACTTCTTCAATTAAGAAAATTTAAAATGTATGAATTGAGTTTTTATTTTCATATGTTAATTAATAAACTAGTTATTCTTGAACGATAGAAGTTACTATTCAGGCTTAATTTATGCCAAGTGCTAGTCAATAGTATTTTTATGGAGCACACCTAAGCTCCGCTACATTTTTATAGCTGTTTTACATTTTTTACTTTTAAAGGCTGAATAGTAACAAAATGCATATCTTTCTTTTATATAACGAAAAAGTGTAGGTATATAAATCTACCTACACTTTTAATAAGCCTATAACTTTATAATAAATACATCTTATTTAGTAGGTAAACTTTTTAAACACCACAAGTAGCACTTAAAGCACCTACTAAAATCAGGTACCATAAGTGCTAAATATGCATGTGAAGTTCCATATAAGATATATTATTTTTCATAAAATTACTTCGCCTTTCCGCATGCTTGACTTCCGTCAACATCTTCGCCATAATATGCACTATCTATGTTTCCACATTGACCTTTTTCAACATCTCCGCTTTCATACCAGTCACAACTATTACATAACATAAGAATCTCTCCTTTTTTATCTTATATGATGAAATATTGTTTTTGATTTCATCACATGTACTATTTTATCACCTTTTTCTCAAAATTTCAAGATTTTTCCGTTTTTTATATGAATAATCAATGATAAAATCACCCTATAAAAGTTTTCAATGATTTGTTCACCCCTTTAATATATAATTAGGAG